>NZ_SUEG01000013.1:8371-48355 GCF_005063415.1 Mesorhizobium sp. | reverse complement strand
GCCGGGCGTCGCGCCCGCCGCCAAGCAGCAGGGACGGCACGTCGCCGCGACGATCAAGGCAAGGCTTGCCGGTGACGCGACACCGCGCCCTTTCAGCTACAGGCATGACGGCGATCTGGCGACGATCGGCAAGCGCGCCGCGGTCATTGATTTCGGCTGGATCAAGTTCACCGGCCGGCTTGCCTGGTGGCTGTGGGGCTTGGCGCATATTTACTTCCTGATCGGGTTTCGTAACCGGCTTGCGGTTTCCCTGAGTTGGCTATGGATCTACTTCACCGGTCAGCGCAGCGCGCGGCTGATCACCCAGGGCGACGACGATAAGGGCTGATTGTTCGCCGCCGGACACTCATCGGCGCGTCACCTCCTCTTGATGGAATCGGCTTCTGGACTCGGCTGGATTTCGGCGCGAAGCTTTGCTTCGGGCAGGACTTGTCACGTCGTGGAAGAAAGAGAAAACGAATGTCTCAATTGCGCCATCTCGTCTCACGCCGCGATTTCCTCGCCGGCGTCGCCGCCAGCGGAGCGCTGATCATGCTGCACCCGTTCTCCGCGCGGGCTCAAGCCAATCAGGCGCATCTGAGGATTATGGAGACGACCGACATCCACGTGAACGTGCTGCCTTACGATTACTACGCCGACAAAGCTAACGACACGATGGGGCTGTCGCGAACGGCATCATTGATTGAAGCCGTGCGCAAGGAAGCAACCAACGCGATGCTGATCGATAATGGCGATCTTCTGCAAGGCAACCCGATGGGCGACTACATCGCCTACGAGAGGGGGATGAAGGATGGCGATCTGCATCCGGTCATGAAGGGCATGAACCTGCTCGGCTACGAATGCTCGACGCTCGGCAACCACGAGTTCAACTACGGCCTGTCGTTCATGGACAAGGTGCTGGCCGGTGCCAATTTCCCGTTTGTCTGCGCGAACCTGATCCGTGGCACGGAGCTTGCCGCGAACCCGCGCGACGACAAGCTCTATCTCAAGCCTTACGTCATCCTCGACAGGAAGATCAAGGACGGATCGGGCGCAGAGCAACCGATCAGGATCGGCATAATCGGCTTCGTGCCGCCGCAGATCATGGTCTGGGATCTGAAAAATCTCGAAGGCAACGTCAAGACGCGCGACATCGTCGAGGCGGCCAAAGCGTGGGTGCCGGAGATGAAGGAAGAAGGCGCCGACATCGTCATTGCGCTCTCCCATTCCGGCGTCGACGTGAAGCAAAGCGACATGATGGAGAATGCCTCCTTCTTCGTTGCCGGTGTCGAAGGTATCGATGCGGTGTTCACCGGCCACCAGCATCTGGTCTTCCCTGGCAAGAAGGACTTTCAGTCGCTGGAAGCTGTCGATACGGCGAAGGGCACGTTGCAAGGCAAGCCCGCCGTCATGGCCGGCTTCTGGGGCTCGCATATGGGGCTGATCGACCTGTTGCTGGAGCGCGACGGATCGACGTGGAAAATCGCCTCGGCGATCTCTGAGGCCAGGCCTATCTTTGAGCGGGTCGACAAGACGAACAAGCCGACCGTCACGGACGACCAGCGCATCGTCGACGCGCTCAAGCAGGACCATGAGGCGACGCTTGCCTATGTGCGCCGGCCCGTCGGCAAAACCTCGGCGTCGCTCTATTCCTATTTTGCGCTGGTCGCCGACGATCCGTCGGTGCAGATCGTCAGCCAGGCGCAGACCTGGTACTTGAAGGACATCCTGAAAAACACCGAGTGGAAGGATATGCCGCTGCTGTCGGCGGCGGCACCGTTCAAGGCGGGCGGGCGCAACGGCGCCGACTACTACACCGACGTGCCGGTGGGCGATATCGCCATCAAGAACGTCGCCGATCTCTACCTCTATCCAAACACGGTGCGCGCCGTCGAAATCACGGGGGCAGAGGTGAAGGAATGGCTGGAAATGTCGGCCGGCATCTTCAACCGGATCGAACTGGGCAAAGCCGACCAGGAGCTCATCAACACTGACTTCCCATCCTATAATTTCGACGTGATCGACGGCGTCACCTACAAGATCGATCTGTCGCAGCCACCGAAATATGATTCGAAGGGTGGGCTGGTGAATGCCGGCTCGAACCGCATCATTGACTTGATGTTCGACGGCAAACCAATTGATCCCGAGCGGAAATTCGTCGTCGCCACCAACAACTACCGGGCCGGCGGCGGGGGCAATTTCCCGGAGATCAATGCCTCGAAGATCATCTACGAAGCGCCCGACACCAACCGCGACGTGATCGTGCGCTACATTATCAGTAAAGGAACCATCAACCCGTCGGCGGACGCCAACTGGTCGTTTGCGCCACTACCGGGAACCAGCGTCGTGTTCGAGACCGGCGCCAGGGCGAGAGAGTTTATTGCGCAAGTGAAGTCGCTGAAGATCGAGCCGGCGGGCGAGGGCGAAGCGGGGTT
This sequence comes from Mesorhizobium sp., assembly GCF_005063415.1. Classification (GTDB taxonomy): domain Bacteria; phylum Pseudomonadota; class Alphaproteobacteria; order Rhizobiales; family Rhizobiaceae; genus Mesorhizobium. Next base: position 45,941 of record NZ_SUEG01000013.1, on the reverse strand, counting down.
TTCCAAGTACCGCATCACTCTTTGAGGCGAGGATTTGAGCGTCGGCTCGAAACTGTCTCAGCATTAAGATACTGTCCCGATACGGCCAATCCGTTTGAGACGGGTGCCTCTTCAAGCAGGTGGTGCGAAACGCCGCTTGACGGCAGGCATGACCAGATCCAGCGCGTCCGTCGAAATCCCACCGGAATAATCGTCCGGCAGTTGGTCGATCGAGGCGGGGTCGTCGAGGCCTTGTGAAAACTCGCCACCGGAATAGGGACCGAGCAGGTAGACGCGGCTGCCGACGCTGTCCATACGGTCGAGAAAACGATCGGGCCAGCCCCACATCCACTTCGCGACGTTGACGGGAATGAGCAAAGTGCCCTGGCGGCAGGCATCCGGAATGTAGCCACTCCAACCGAGCGCAGCGTAGCGAAGGATGCAGCGCTTCAGGGATGCGCGGCTCAGCGTGTGCATATCCGGCAACGCTGCCTTCACTGCTTCTACAGGCCTGTCACCGCCATAGACCGTCAGATTGGCGCGCTCGGCCGGCGTCAATGTGGCGAGCCAGGCGGCCAGCATCTCGCCTTCCTTGGGATCGTTGCTTTTGATGTTGATGTTGAAGCGCCGGTTCGGGAAGCGCTGCAAGACTTCATCCAGCGACGGCATCATGCCGACACTTTTGCCGCGAAACGGAAAGGTCTTGCTGCCATCGGCAGTGTAGCCATAACCGATATCGAGTGTCTTCAATTCGGACATTGCATGGCTGCGCGTTTCACCCTTGCCGTCGGTGCGACAATCGAGCGTCCAATCGTGGAAGACGGCGAACTTGCCGTCCGTAGTGGGATGGACATCGAGTTCGAGCGCGTCCGCACCGAGCGCGAAGGCTGCTTCCATCGAGGGTATCGTGTTTTCGAGGAAGGAATGGCGCGGCGTCAGCATGCGAGCAGCCGTGCATGTTTCCGATCCGAGGTTCGTACGGTCGAAATCCTGAGCCAGGCCGCGATGGGCAAGCACGGAAGGGGTGCCGGCCGGCCGGCTCGACAGCAGCGAGGTGTTGTTGAGCCAGACGCCGCCTGCAGCGACAAGAATTGCAACGAGGGAGATCGTCCGTTTGCACATGATATGATTCCTGAAGCGGTCGGGATTATCTTTCCAAGGCGCCCCGCAGCGGTAGCGCCATTCTGGCCAGCAAGCAGCGCGGCATACAGACCAAAGGCCGCTAAAATTCGGGGGAGGGTCTCAGCAGGGCCGGAATCGCTATGGTTGCAACCACCCATATGCGCTAGTTTTAGTCATGCGTTATGTCATCGTCATCACGACCGTCACCTTTTTCCTGATCTGGGACGGCATTTACAACCAAGGCCGCTACCTCGACAGGACGGTGAGGGAGGTGACCCGCATCGTGCACTATGTAACTAGCATGGTGTAGTTTCTCTTCGTTGCCACGGTTCCCCGACGCGACAAACCTGCCGATTGACGGCACGCTCCCGCTGACACAAAAGAACGCCGGTCCAACGGTCGAGGAGGCTGGGTTGATCCGGCATATCGTTTTCTTCAGCGCACGGAATAAAGCGGATGTCGAGGCAGTGCGTACGGGTCTCCTGGCGCTTGGCAAGATACCTCATTCGCGTCATTTCGAGGTAACGCTCAACACCAAGGTCGACCCGCTCTCGGATGAGATCGATGTGGTCGTTTATGCCGAGTTCGAGGACGAAGCGGCGCTAGCCGCCTACAAGGCGCATCCGCTCTATGCAGAGACGACCAGCCGGGTCAAACCGCTGCGCGAATTGCGTTATTCGGCCGACATCGTTGCAAGTTGACGAGCTGCTGTCCCCTACGCCCTGATGTGGTCTTGCCGCTGACGCGCCGGCTAAGCCCTTGAACCATTTTCAGGAATGAGGCACACCGCGCGGGACATGACCGAGAACACCCCCGCAAGCCCTCATCCGCTCGATCACCTGGTGCTGCCGACCGCGAGCCTCGATGTTGCGCGGGCGCGCTTGACCTTGCTCGGCTTTACCGTTGCGCCGACAGGTATCCACCCTTTCGGAACGGAAAACTGCTGTGTCTTCCTCACCGACGGCACCTATCTCGAGCCGCTCGCGGTCGCCGACAGACAGGCCATGGCAACGGCGATCGCGAACCGCAATGTCTTTGTCGCGCGTGATCGCACTTATCGCGAAGAAAACGGCGATGAAGGATTTTCTGCCGTGGCGCTGGGCACCGAAAGCGCCGCCGCGGACCACGCGCGCTACATGGAAGCCGGACTGTCGGCGGGAGACATGCTCAGCTTTTCGCGCGCCTTCACCGATGCGGCGGGAAAGAGCGACACCGCATCGTTCAAACTGGCCTTCGCGGCTACAGGCAAGGCAACGGACGCTTTTCTCTTCGCCTGCGAGCGGATCAATGCGCCGAACGTCGACCGCACTGCGTTGCAGGCCCACGCCAATGGCGCAACCGGCATGGTCGAAGTCGTGGCAGTCAGCCGCCAACCTTCCGAACAAGGCCATGTGATTTCGATCGCAGCCGGGATGGAGGCGCAGAGCGGCACTGTCTATAAGCTGCCGAACACTGCTGTGACCGTTCTGGATCCTGTAGCCTTTGCGGCACGCTTCGGCATTCCCGCCGGCGCGCCGTCTGAACTCCGCTTTGCTGGGATCGTCTTTTCGGTTAGGCACGGCGATGCCGTCGCCAAGCTGCTTGCAGCCAATTCAGTCGAACACCACATGCGCGGCGGTGATATCATTGTGCCGCCGGCGCCAGGCCAGGGCACAGCCTTCATCTTCCGGGAGATCGCATGAACAAGCTCAATCCACTGATGCCAAATTCTTCCGTTGCGGTCGGCAAGGTCATTTTCGGCAACGGCGCGCCCTTGTCGCTGATCGCCGGTCCATGCCAGCTGGAATCGCGGCAGCACGCTTTCGACATGGCTGGTGCGCTGAAGGAATTGGCCGAAGGGCTCGGCATCGGGCTCGTCTACAAGACCAGTTACGACAAGGCCAATCGCACCTCGCTTGGCGGCACGCGCGGTGCGGGACTTGAAGCGGCAATGCCGATCTTCGACGATTTGCGCAAGAATTTTTCGCTGCCGATCCTGACCGACGTCCACACTGAGGAACAATGCGCGATCGTCGCTCCGCATGCCGATATCCTGCAGATTCCTGCCTTCCTTAGCCGCCAGACCGATTTGCTGATTGCTGCGGCAACAACCGGCAAGGTGGTCAATGTGAAGAAGGGCCAATTCCTCGCGCCGTGGGACATGAAGAACGTCGTCGCAAAGATCATCGGCTCCGGCAACGCCAATGTCTTGGTCACCGAGCGCGGCGCATCCTTTGGTTATAATACCCTGGTGTCCGACATGCGGGCGCTGCCGATCATGGCCGAGATCGGCGCGCCGGTGATTTTTGATGCCACCCATTCCGTGCAGCAGCCGGGTGGGCAGGGCGGTTCGTCTGGAGGTGACCGGCGCTTTGTCGAGACGCTGGCGCGCGCGGCCGTCGCGGTTGGCGTCGCCGGCGTCTTCATCGAGACGCACCAGGACCCCGACAACGCGCCTTCCGACGGTCCCAACATGGTGCCGCTAAAAGATCTTCCCGCATTGCTTGAACGGCTGATGGCGTTCGATCGCATCGCCAAGAGCGTGGGTTGAACCAGCAGTTGCGCCGCAGCAGCGTCGCCAAGAAAACTTTGAAGAATTTCGAACCCGCCTGGAACCTTAGCCCGCGGCCCTCATTGTCAAAATCTAATGTCAACGACGACGAGGAGCACACCATGACGACCCAGACGGGACACACCGAAGCCATCGCCGCTTCGCGGGTTATCGGCACATCGGTCTACAACACGGAAGGCACTCATATCGGCGACATCGAGGACGTTATGCTCGACAAATTGTCGAACGGAATCATGTTTGCCGTGATCGGTTTTGGCGGATTTCTCGGCATCGGCGAGAAATACCACGCCATTCCGTGGGCGAGCCTTGACTATGATGAGAACAGGGGCGGCTATGTCGTGCCGTTCACCAAAGACCAGTTGATGGCCGCTCCTTCCTATTCGATCAACGAGCTGACCGGCGCCGACGGCGAGGCCGCGCGTGATGCCTCATACAATTACTACAAGGTCGAGCCTTACTGGCACTGACCTTACTGGCACTGACTAAGTCTTCTGGAATCAAAAAGGCCCCCGGGAAATCGGGGGCCTTTCGATGTGGCGGGATGCTACTGCGCAATCTGCAGGGCCGGCAAAGGCGACGATCCCTGCGGGGGTTGCTGATTGTCGCACGACGTCAGGAACGCAGCCGCAATCAGGAACAAACTCACAATACCGCTCAACTGGGACATGGCGAAACTCCTCCTGTTTCGCCCCGCGCGACAACAGCCATAGACCAGAAACCGGCATGCGGCGCATGACAAATGATGACAGCGCTTTGTGCTTCGTGAATCCCAAGAGCGGCAATGGGCGCGGGGCAATATTTGCAACTGCCCCGATTGCGTTTTGCGGCGCTTTGGCTAAGAGGTGCGCGACGCTTCAATCGATCAATCGGGGACATCGCAATGACGGCCATCATCGACATTGTCGGGCGTGAAATTCTGGACAGCCGCGGAAATCCGACCGTCGAGGTCGACGTCGTGCTCGAAGACGGCTCGATGGGTCGCGCCGCGGTGCCGTCCGGCGCCTCGACCGGCGCGCATGAGGCGGTCGAACTGCGCGATGGCGGCCCCCGCTATCTCGGCAAGGGCGTGCTCACGGCGGTCGAGGCGGTGAACGGCGAGCTGTTCGAGGCGATCGGCGGCATGGAGGCAGAGAATCAGATCCATATCGACCAGATCATGATCGAGCTCGATGGTACGCCCAACAAGAGCCGGCTCGGCGCCAATGCCATCCTCGGCGTGTCGCTGGCGGTGGCTAAGGCCGCGGCCGAATCGGCCGACCTGCCGCTCTACCGTTATGTCGGCGGCACCAAGGCCCATGTGCTGCCGGTGCCTATGATGAACATCATCAATGGCGGCGCGCATGCCGACAACCCGATCGATTTCCAGGAATTCATGATCCTGCCGATCGGCGCGCCGACACTGCGCGACGGCGTGCGCTGGGGCTCGGAGATCTTTCATACGCTGCGAAAGAAGCTGAAGGACGCCGGCCACAACACCAATGTCGGGGATGAGGGCGGCTTTGCTCCCAACCTGAAGAGCGCGCCGGCCGCGCTCGACTTCATCATGGAATCGATCGAGCAGGCTGGCTTCAAGCCCGGCGAGGAGGTTGCGCTAGGCCTCGACTGCGCGGCGACCGAATTCTTCAAGGATGGCAACTACGTCTATGAAGGCGAGAAGAAGACCCGCGACCCGAAGGCGCAGGCCAGATATCTGGCCAAACTCGCTGCCGACTACCCGATCATCACCATTGAGGACGGCCTGGCCGAGGATGACTGGGACGGTTGGAAAATGCTGACCGATCTCATCGGCAAGCAAACGCAGCTGGTTGGCGACGATCTGTTCGTCACCAACACGGCCCGGTTGCGCGACGGCATCCGCATGGGTGTCGCCAATTCGATCCTGGTCAAGGTCAACCAGATCGGCTCGCTTACCGAAACGCTCGACGCCGTCGAGACCGCGCACAAGGCCGGCTATACCGCGGTGATGTCGCACCGCTCGGGCGAGACCGAGGATTCGACCATCGCCGACCTCGCGGTTGCCACCAATTGCGGGCAGATCAAGACTGGCTCGCTGTCACGCTCGGACCGCATGGCCAAGTACAACCAGCTCATCCGCATCGAAGAGGAGCTCGGCAAGCAGGCGCGATATGCCGGCAAGTCGATCGTTAAAAGCTGATTTTCGACAGAAAATCCGGATGGGCGAGGGCGGGGACATTCCCGCCCTTTTGCTTTCAGGGCTCCGAATCCAGCAATCCGTAACCGTCCATTAAGCACAATCGGGCGACAAAGGCGGCGTAGAGGATTCGGATCATGTGGACACGCCAGCACAAGCAAAGAAACACCGGCCGGCTGATCATCCCCTCGCTCTGCGTGGTGTTCCTGACTTATTTCGGCTTCCATGCCTATCATGGCGAGTTCGGCATCTATTCCAAGTATCAGCTCGAAGCTGAGACTGCCGAATTGCAGGGCAGGCTCGATGCCGTCAAGGCGCGCCGGATCGATCTCGAGCGCCGCGTTCAGCTGATGCATGAGGGCACGCTGGAGAAGGACATGCTGGACGAGCAGGCGCGCAAGGCGCTTAATCTGTCCCACGCCGACGAGATCACCATCATGCTGCCTGTCGCAAGATAACCTGATTTCAGTTAATCGGCGATATTTGCAATGATTTTAATTGCTTAGATGCATGACAGCCATGCGTTTTCGGCATGGCGAAAGCCTTCCCTGCATGTTAGCCTGCCTCAAATCGGTGGGAGAACTGATCTCCCTCGCTGTCCGCCAAGAGACGCCAACAGGGAGTGATGCATGGCCACCGCCACCAGAAAAGCGCCTGCCAAATCCAAATCAGACGGCAAAACGCCGGGCCTTTCCACCCCAAGGCCTGTTGAATTCACCAAGGACCAGGAGCTTGCCGCCTACCGGCACATGCTGCTCATCCGCCGCTTCGAGGAAAAAGCCGGCCAGCTTTACGGCATGGGCTTCATCGGCGGTTTCTGTCACCTCTACATCGGCCAGGAAGCCGTCGTTACCGGCATGAAGATGGCGCTGATCGATGGCGACCAGATGATCACCGCCTATCGCGACCATGGTCATATGCTGGCCATGGAGTTGTCGCCGCGCGGCGTCATGGCCGAACTGACCGGGCGCCGTAGCGGCCTGTCCAGAGGCAAGGGCGGCTCCATGCACATGTTCTCCAAGGAGAAGCATTTTTACGGCGGCCACGGCATCGTCGGCGCACAAGTGTCGCTCGGCACCGGCATTGCCTTCGCCAACCGCTATCGCGGCAACAACAATGTGACGCTGACCTATTTCGGCGATGGCGCGGCGAACCAGGGCCAGGTCTACGAAAGCTTCAACATGGCCTCGCTGTGGAAGCTTCCGGTGATCTACATCATCGAGAACAACCGCTACGCCATGGGCACCTCGGTCTCGCGCTCGTCGGCCGAAACGGATTTTTCGCACCGCGGCGCCTCCTTCAAGATTCCAGGCATCCAGGTCGACGGCATGGATGTGCGCGCCGTAAAGGCAGCCGGCGACCTCGCCGCCGAATGGTGCCGCGCCGGCAACGGGCCGCTCATTCTCGAAATGCAGACATATCGTTACCGCGGCCATTCGATGTCGGATCCGGCAAAATACCGTTCCAAGGAAGAAGTGCAGAAAATGCGCTCCGAACGTGACCCGATCGAACAGGTCAAAGCGCGGCTGCTCGACAAGAAATGGGCAAGCGAGGACGAGCTCAAGGCCATCGACAAGGAAGTCCGCGACGTCGTCGCCGACGCTGCAGAATTCGCCCAGAACGACGCAGAGCCGGATCCGTCCGAGCTCTGGACCGACATCGTACTTTAACGAGAGGGCAAGGACATGCCGATCGAAATTCTCATGCCCGCCCTCTCGCCGACCATGGAAGAGGGTAATGTTTCCAAGTGGTTGAAGAAAGAGGGCGACAAGGTCGCGGCGGGTGACGCCATTGCCGAGATTGAGACCGACAAGGCAACGATGGAAGTCGAAGCCGTGGACGACGGCACGCTTGCCAAGATCGTGGTTCCTGCCGGCACCGAGGGTGTCAAGGTCAACACACTGATCGCTGTGCTGGCCGTCGATGGCGAAGACATCGACGAGGCAGGCGAAGGCATCGGCGAGGAGGCTATCGAGTCGCAAGCGGAAGCGCCCGCGGCTGCTCCGCCCCCCGCGGCTGCTCCGCCCCCCGCGGGTGCTCCGGCCAAGAACGAAGCGGCAGCACCTGTTGCCGCCGCGCCCAAGCTGGAAATTGCCACCGATCCGGACATCCCGGCCGGCACCGAAATGGTCTCGACCACAGTGCGTGAAGCCTTGCGCGATGCAATGGCGGAGGAAATGCGCCGCGACGGCGACGTCTTTGTCATGGGCGAGGAGGTTGCCGAGTACCAGGGTGCCTACAAGATCACGCAAGGCCTGTTGCAGGAATTCGGTCCGCGGCGCGTGGTCGACACGCCGATCACCGAGCACGGCTTTGCCGGCGTTGGTGTTGGCGCGGCGATGGCCGGCTTGAAGCCGATCGTCGAATTCATGACCTTCAACTTCGCCATGCAGGCGATCGACCAGATCATCAATTCGGCCGCCAAGACGCTCTATATGTCCGGCGGCCAGATGGGCGCCCCGATCGTCTTTCGCGGCCCGAACGGCGCGGCTGCCCGCGTCGCCGCGCAGCATTCGCAATGCTATGCGGCCTGGTACAGCCATATTCCCGGCCTGAAGGTGGTGATGCCTTATACCGCCGCCGACGCCAAGGGTCTGCTTAAGGCGGCGATCCGCGACCCGAACCCGGTCATCTTCCTCGAAAACGAAATCCTTTACGGCCACTCCTTCGACGTGCCGAAGATGGACGATTTCGTGTTGCCGATCGGCAAGGCGCGCATTCACAAATCCGGCAAGGACGTGACCATCGTCTCGTTCGGCATCGGCATGACCTACGCGATCAAGGCCGAGGCGGAGTTGCGCGGCATGGGCATCGATGCTGAGGTCATCGACTTGCGCACCATCCGCCCGCTCGACTTCGACACCATCATCGCCTCGGTCAAAAAGACCAATCGCCTGGTGGTGGTCGAGGAAGGCTTTCCGCAGAACTCGGTCGGCGACCATATCGCCAACCAGGTTTCGCAGCGCGCCTTCGATTTCCTCGACGCACCGGTCATCACCATTGCCGGCAAGGACGTGCCGATGCCCTATGCGGCGAACCTCGAAAAGCTGGCGCTGCCCAATGTCGGCGAGGTCGTCGAGGCGGTCAAAGCCGTCACGTATCGCTGAGCAGGGTGGGAGGACAAAATGCCAATCAACATCACCATGCCGGCGCTTTCGCCAACGATGGAAGAAGGCAACCTTTCCAAGTGGCTCGTCAAGGAAGGCGACAAGGTTTCGCCGGGCGACGTGATTGCCGAGATCGAGACCGACAAGGCAACGATGGAAGTCGAAGCCGTCGACGAAGGTACGGTTGCCAAGCTGGTGGTTCCGGCCGGCACTGAGGGCGTCAAGGTCAATGCGCTGATCGCGGTGTTGGCGGCCGAGGGCGAGGATGCTGCTTCTGCCGCGAAGAGCGGTGACGGCGCTGCGCCGGCAAAGGCTGAGGCTCCGAAAGCGGACGCCTCCAAAGCTGAAACACCAAAGCCCGAAGCGCCGAAGCAGGAGCCTGCTGTACCTAAGGCGGAAGCGGCGCCGGTCGCCAACGGCCATGCAAACGGTGAGCGCATCTTCGCCTCGCCGCTGGCCCGGCGCATTGCCAGCGAAGCCGGTATAGATGTCGCGGCGCTGACCGGCTCCGGCCCCCACGGCCGCGTGGTAAAGGCCGATGTCGATGCCGCAATTTCCAGTGGCGGCGCCCAGACGGCACCAGCAGCAAAAGCGGCGCCCGCCGGCGCTCCGGCATCTGCGGCCACGGCACCCAAGGCGATGTCGGACGAGCAGGTGCTCAAACTATTTGCCGAAGGCTCCTACGAGCTTGTCCCGCACGACAATATGCGCAAGACCATCGCGCGCCGGCTGGTCGAGGCCAAGACCACCATTCCGCATTTCTATCTGACGCTCGACTGCGAGCTCGACGCACTTCTGGCGCTGCGCACGCAGATCAATGCGGCCGCCCCGGTGAAGAAGACTGAGAAAGGCGAAACGCCGGCCTACAAGCTTTCCGTCAATGACATGGTCATCAAGGCTCTGGCCCTGGCGCTGATGGCGGTGCCGGATGCCAATGCGTCGTGGACAGAAAACGCCATGGTCAAGCACAAGCACGCCGATGTCGGCGTTGCCGTGTCGATCCCCGGCGGCCTGATCACCCCGATCATCCGGCGTGCCGACGAAAAGACGCTGTCCGTCATCTCCAACGAGATGAAGGACCTTGCCGGCCGCGCCCGCAGCCGCAAGCTGAAACCGGAAGAATATCAGGGCGGCACCACGGCGGTGTCCAATCTCGGCATGTTCGGCGTCAAGGATTTTTCTGCCGTCATCAACCCGCCGCATGCGACGATCCTGGCGGTTGGCGCCGGCGAGCAACGCGCAGTGGTGAAGAACGGCGAGATCAAGATCGCGACAATCATGTCGGTAACGCTGTCGACCGATCACCGCGCAGTCGACGGTGCGCTCGGCGCCGAGCTGCTCGTCGCCTTCAAGCGTATGATCGAAAATCCAATGGGCATGCTGGTCTAAGAGAAGGGGACAGGGCGGTGCGGAAATTCTTCACCAGCCTTTTTGCCTTCTTCCTTTCCGGTTTGGCCGGCGGATTGGTGGTGCAGTGGCTCGCCGTCGCCACCAATGCCGACGTAGAGTACATCCTTGTATTCATGATCTCGGCTCTCGTCACCATCTTCGCGACGCTCGCATTCTTCATCGCACAATTCATGTCGGACCCACGACGGGCAACAAAACTGACGGCGATCTTAGTGGTAGCATTTTTTGTGCTCATTGGAGTTGCCCTGATCGGCTGGACTTTCTCCCAGCCGCCGGGCAAGCGCCAGTGGTCGAGCGATCTTCCTATCGTCGCCGGTCTCGTCCTGCCGGGCATCGCTACGGTTCTGGTCCAGTGGCTTTTCGTGCGCTGGCGATTGGGGCGCTCGCAACCAGGTTTCGGCGGGGCAGCCACATGAAGACGGTCCTCTGCTACGGCGATTCGCTTACCTGGGGCTATGACGCGGCAAACCTCGGCCGGCATCCGCTGGAAGATCGCTGGCCGAGCGTGCTGCAGGCGGCATTGGGCAGCGGCGTCGAGATCATTGCCGAAGGCCTGAATGGCCGAACCACCGCCTTCGACGATCACTTGGCCGGGGCGGACCGCAATGGCGCAAGGCTGTTGCCAACAATCCTGACGACGCATGCGCCGATTGATTTGATCATCATCATGCTCGGCGCCAACGATATGAAGCCGTGGATTCACGGCAATCCGGTCGCGGCCAAGCAAGGCATGCAACGCCTGATCGATATCGTGCGCGGTCACGATTACCCGTTCGGTTGGCCGGCGCCGCAGATCCTGATCGTCGCGCCGCCCGTAGTCAGCCGCACGGAAAACGCCGAATTCAAGGAAATGTTCGCCGGCGGCGATGACGCGTCAAAGCGGCTGGCGCCGCAATATTCCGCCCTTGCCGACGAGGCCGGCTGCGGCTTCTTCGATGCGGGCACGGTGGCCAAAACGACGCCGCTCGACGGCGTCCACCTCGACGCGGAAAACACGCGGAACATCGGGCAGGCGCTGGCGCCGCCCGTGCGCCTCATGCTGGAATTGTGAAGGAGAAAGCCGTGGCTGAGAACTACGACGTCATCATCATCGGCTCCGGCCCCGGCGGCTATGTCACTGCCGTGCGCTCCGCCCAACTCGGCTTCAAGACGGCGATCGTCGAGCGCGAGCACTTGGGCGGCATCTGCCTCAACTGGGGCTGCATTCCGACCAAAGCGCTGCTGCGCTCGGCCGAGATCATGCACTATTCGGATCATCTGAAGGACTACGGCCTGAAGATCGACGGCAAGGTCAGCGTCGACACAGCCGCCGTCGTCGATCGCTCGCGAAAGGTCTCGCTGCGGCTCAACGGCGGCGTCAGCTTCCTGATGAAGAAGAACAAGGTCGACGTCATCTGGGGCGAAGCCAAACTGACGAAACCCGGCGAAATCGTCGTGTCGAAATCGTCGAAGAAGCCGATGGAGCCGCAGCCGCCAGCGCCAAAGGGCGTCAAGGGCGAGGGCACCTACACCGCCAAGCACATCATCCTGGCGACCGGCGCCAGGCCGCGGGCGCTGCCCGGCATCGAGCCGGACGGCAAGCTGATCTGGACCTATTTCGAGGCGATGGTGCCAAAGGACATGCCGAAGTCGCTGCTGGTGATGGGCTCGGGCGCCATCGGCATCGAGTTCGCCTCCTTCTACCGCACCATGGGCGCCGAGGTGACGGTGGTCGAACTGCTGCCGGCTGTGATGCCGGTCGAGGACGCCGAAGTGTCGAAGTTTGCGCAGAAGCAGTTCGAGAAGCAGGGCATGAAGATCATCCTAGAAGCCAAGGTGACCAAGGTCGAGAAGGGCACTAACTCGGTCACCGCGCATGTCGAGATGAAGGACGGCAAGGTCGAGAAGATCACCGCCGATCGTATGATCTCGGCCGTCGGCGTACAGGGTAACATCGAAAACCTCGGCCTCGAGGCGCTTGGCGTGAAGACGGAACGCGGTTGCGTCGCCGTCGACGGCTACGGCAAGACCAACGTGCCCGGCATCTATGCCATCGGTGACGTCGCCGGACCGCCGATGCTCGCCCACAAGGCCGAGCACGAGGGCGTGGTGTGCGTGGAAAAGATCGCCAATTTCCCCGGCGTGCATGCCACCGACAAGCTGAAGATCCCGGGCTGCACCTATTGCAATCCGCAAGTCGCCTCGGTCGGACTGACGGAAGCCAAAGCGAAAGCCGACGGCAAGGACATCCGCGTCGGCCGCTTCCAGTTCGCCGCAAACGGCAAGGCGATTGCGCTCGGCGAGGACCAAGGCTTCGTCAAGACCATTTTCGACAAGAAGACCGGCCAGTTGCTGGGTGCCCATATGGTCGGCGCAGAAGTAACCGAACTGATCCAGGGCTTCGTCGTGGCGATGAACCTGGAGACCACCGAGGAAGAGCTGATGCACACGATCTTCCCGCACCCGACGCTGTCGGAGATGATGAAGGAGAGTGTACTCGACGCCTATGGTCGCGCGCTGAATGCATGATAAATTAGTTGGGCGAGTCTCACACGGAAGACACAAAGGAACTCGACGGCAGAGCAATTCGTTTCGCACGCATCATCCATCATACAAGGAGAGGGCATATGGAAATGAACGGCGTGGGCTGGGTAGCAGCCATCATCATCGGTGGCCTGGCGGGGTGGCTCGCCGAGATGGTCATGAAGAGCAATACCGGCATCCTCATGAACATCATTCTCGGCATTGTCGGCGCAATCGTGTTGAACGCCATCTTGCAGGCCCTGAACATCGGCATCTTCGGTGTCGGCTGGATCGCCTATCTGATCACCGGCTTCATCGGCGCCTGCATTCTGATTGCGGTTGGACGACTGGTGCGCCGCTAACCTCTGCCGGCACTTGCTATGCGAAAAAGGCCACCGCGGCATGCGTGATCGCGGCCTTTTTCTTTTCGCCGAAAAGTCCTAGATGACGTGGGTAGAGCGAGCGCCGGACAGGCGCTTGCCAATGAGCCGGGTTTCACATGGTCACCGTCCTCGACACGATTGCCAATGCGCCGCGCCTGCGGCATCCCGAAAAGGCGCACAAGCCGGATCAGGAGGTTCTGCGCAAGCCTGACTGGATCCGCGTCAAGGCGCCGATGTCTAAAGGCTATGCCGAGACGCGCGAAATCGTTAAGTCTCACAAACTGGTAACGGTTTGCGAAGAGGCGGGCTGCCCCAATATCGGCGAGTGCTGGGAAAAGAAGCACGCCACCTTCATGATTATGGGTGAGATCTGCACACGGGCCTGCGCCTTCTGCAATGTCGCCACCGGCATCCCGACCGCACTCGATCCCGATGAGCCGGCGCGCGTCGCACACGCCGTCAAGCAAATGGGCCTAAGCCATGTCGTCATCACCTCAGTCGACCGTGACGATCTCGCCGATGGCGGAGCTCAGCACTTTGCCGAGGTCATCCGTGCGATCAGGGCGGCAACGCCTCTGACGACGATCGAAATCCTGACGCCCGACTTCCTGCGCAAGGAAGGCGCGCTGGAGATTGTGGTGGCGGCCAAGCCCGACGTTTTCAACCACAATCTGGAGACCGTGCCGTCGAACTATCTGACGGTTCGGCCGGGTGCGCGCTATTTCCACTCCATCAGGCTGTTGCAGCGGGTCAAAGAGCTTGACCCCTCGATCTTCACCAAGTCCGGCATCATGGTTGGCCTTGGCGAGGAGCGGAACGAGATCCTGCAGCTGATGGACGATTTGCGTTCGGCCAATGTCGACTTCATGACCATCGGCCAGTACCTGCAGCCGTCGAAGAAGCACCATCCGGTGATACGCTTCGTCACGCCGGAGGAATTCAAGTCCTTCGAGACGATCGGCAAGACCAAGGGCTTCCTGCTGGTGGCGTCGAGCCCACTGACGCGCTCGTCGCACCATGCCGGCGACGATTTCGCCAGACTACGCGCGGCGCGCGAAGCGTTTCTCAGGAAATCCGCCTAACAAACTGGTTTCATGCCACAATTCGAAGCCCATCGCCGCGTCGCGCATACGCCTGAACAGATGTTCGCTCTGGTCGCCGATGTCGAATCCTATCCGCAATTCCTGCCGCTTTGCGAGGCACTGACGGTTCGCTCGCGCAAGGAACGCAACGGACGCACGCTGCTCATCGCCGACATGAGCATTGGCTACAAGGCGATCCGCGAGACTTTCACCACGCAGGTGCTGCTGAAGCCTGACGAGAACGCCATCGACGTCAAATACATCGACGGCCCGTTCAAATATCTGAGCAATGTCTGGCGCTTCGACCCGGGGGACGGCCGCGGTTGCAACGTCTGCTTCTTTATCGACTATGAGTTCAAGAGCCGCATTTTGGGTGCGGTCATGGGAACCATGTTCGACCGCGCCTTCCGCATGTTCTCCGAGGCGTTCGAGAAACGGGCCGAAATCATCTACGGCGCGCCATCGGCAGCCTGATCCGCAGCGAGCGCGCGTAGACCCAGCTCAAGCGCATGCCGGACCGTCTCCCTGCGGATGAAATCCCGGCCCTTGTTGGCGAACAGCTGGCATTCGCTGACTACCGGCCGGCCAGCCACGGCAACGCCGAACCAGACCAGGCCGACAGGTTTTTCCGCCGAGCCGCCGCCCGGTCCGGCGATGCCGGTCACCGCCAGGGCGAGCCCGGCCGGCGAATGGGCCAAGGCCCCGGCCGCCATCTCCGCCGCAATCTCGCGCGAGACCGCGCCGTGCGCCTCGAGCGTAGCGGTCGAGACGCCGAGCATCTCGGTCTTGGCCTTGTTGGAATAGGTGATAAAGCCGCGATCGACCACCGCGGAAGAGCCGGCAATGTCGGTCAGCGCGGCGATGATCATGCCGCCGGTGCAGCTCTCGGCCGTCACCAGCATGATGCCGCGCTGCTGGCAGGCTTGAAGCAGGGCATCTGCGAGATCGCTATTGCTCATTCAGGGACATCCCCCGGAAATACAACGCTGGCGGTCGCGATGGCCGCTATGCCTTCCTCACGGCCGACGAAGCCGAGCTTCTCATTGGTTGTCGCCTTGATAGAGATGCGGTCGCGCGAAATTCGCAGCATTGCGGAAAGCGCTTCGGTCATGGCCTCGCGATGAGGGCCGACGCGCGGCGCCTCGCAGATCAGCGTGATATCGGCGTTGGCAATGCGGCCGCCGCGCTCGCGCACCAGCTTGGCCGCGTGTTCGACGAAGATGCGTGAAGCGGCCCCTTTCCATTGCGGGTCGGATGGCGGGAAATGCGTGCCGATGTCACCGGCGCCGCAGGTGGCGAGCAGGGCGTCGGTCAAGGCGTGGAGACCGACATCGGCATCCGAATGGCCGGACAATTTCTTGCCGTGTGGGATAGCGACGCCGCACAGGGTGACATGGTCGCCGGGCTCGAAGGCGTGGACGTCGTAGCCATTGCCGGTTCGGATGTCCGGAAAACGTGGGGCGCTGGAAAGCCGCTGATCCGCCATTGCAATATCCCGTGCCCAGGTCAGTTTGACATTGTCCGGCGAGCCGGGAACGATCTTCACCGGAATGTGCGCCCATTCGGCGATTGCCGCATCGTCGGTGAAATCCGCCTTGCCCAGATGATGAGCCTTTTCGTGGGCAGCCAGGATCGGCCAGAACGGAAAGCCCTGCGGTGTCTGTGCGGCATAGAGCCCGGCCCTGGACACGGTTTCGCCGATCATGCCTACGGCCGTTTCGCGCTTGAGCGTATCGGCAACGGGCAGGGCAGGCAGTGCTCCCTGGCGCTCGCCAATGGCGGCGATCGTGCGGTCTATCAGTTCCGCATCGACAAACGGCCGAGCCGCATCATGGATCAGGACCCGGGCCGGCGCATGGCTTCTCAACGCCAGCAGTCCAAGGCGAACGGACTCCTGCCGTGACGTACCACCGGTCACAGCGACGACACGGTCGGCATTTGCGCCGGCGGCGCGACGGAAAAGCGCGCCGTCATCGGCATGGATAGCAACCACGACAGGTCCAATCTTCGGATGCGTCAGAAAGGCGTCGAGTGTACGTGCAATAACGGCGCCGCCGCCAATCTGCTGATATTGCTTCGGCCCATTGGCCTGTCCGGCGCGCGCGCCGCGGCCGGCAGCAACGATGACCACGGCGACCTTGTCGTCGGCAGCATGCTTTTCGCTCACATCTCTCATGCCGAGACGCTTAGCGCATGATCCAGAAAAGTGGTATCGCTTTCAGAAGACCCAGGATTGATGCGGTCCGGCGATCCTTTTTTCCCAAATGCGCCTTAATGTCACGACATTGCGCGTTGCACATTGCCGTCGTTCTGGCTAGAGAATGTGCAGCAATCGAAGGTGCTTGGTTTTTGTGCATGCCTGATGTGACCAAATTGGCTTCGCCGCTGGATGTGGGTGGCGTGAGAATCCGCAATCGCGTGTTTCTCGCGCCGATGTCGGGCATCACCGACGAGCCGTTCCGGCAGCGCGCCCATGCCCATGGCGCCGGGCTGGTTGTATCGGAAATGGTGGCGAGCGGTGAGCTTGCAAAGGGCAGGGCTGGCTCGGGCCTGCGGATCCGTCATTCCGGGCTGCCTGTCCACATGGTCCAGCTTGCCGGCCGCGAGGCGGTGCACATGGCCGAGGGCGCGCGAATCGTGGCCGGCGAGGGTGCTGACATCATCGACATCAACATGGGCTGTCCGGCCAAGAAGGTGACGGGCGGCTATGCCGGTTCGGCACTGATGCGAGACCTCGACCACGCGCTGTCGCTGATCGAAGCGGTAGTCGGCGCGGTCGAGGTGCCGGTCACGGTCAAAATGCGGCTCGGCTGGGACGAAGGTGCGCTCAACGCCCCGATGCTGGCCCGACGCGCCGAGCAGGCCGGCGTCAAGATGGTTACGGTGCACGGCCGCACACGTTGCCAGTTCTATCAGGGTAAGGCCGACTGGCGTGCCATCGCACGCGTCAAGCAGGCCGTCTCGATCCCGGTCGTTGCCAATGGCGATGTCGGCTCGCCGGCAGAGGCAGCGTCGATCCTCGACCAGTCTGGCGCCGACGCGGTGATGATCGGCCGTGCGCACTATGGCGCGCCGTGGACTGCCGGCAGCATTGTAGCGGCCGCGCGGGCAGAGCCGGTATCCGGCATGCCGGACAGCCCGCAAGCGCTGAGCGACTACGTCATTGCCCATTACGAAGACATGCTGACGCTCTATGGCGTGGAAAGCGGATTGCGCCAGGCGCGCAAGCATCTCGGCTGGTATCTCGACCGCCACGCCGCCACAAGCGACGACCGGCGCAAGGCCGTACTCACGTCCTTCGAGCCTGGGCGTGTCACTGCCTTGCTGCGCGACATGTTCTCAAGCGCTCCCGAAGTGGCGAACCTGCGGAGTGCGGCATGAACGCCACCGTCACACAGAGCACGGATATGGCGGACGCCGCGCATATTGTGCTCAACACCATTCGTCGGCCGGTGATCATGGTCGATCCGCAAGGCTTCATCATCTTCGCCAATGCGGATGCCGAGGATTTTTTCCGTTCGAGTGCCACGATGCTCGCCCGCAACACGCTGCACAAGCTCATTCCTTTCGGCAGCCCGCTGCTGACGCTTGTCGACCAGGTGCGCGAGCGCCGGGCGCCAGTCAACGAATACCGGGTGGACGTCTCGTCGCCGCGTCTCGGCATCGAGAAGGTAGTCGACCTCTACGTCGCGCCGGTAACGGAATTTCCAGGCTCCGTCGTGGTGATGTTCCAGGAACGCTCAATGGCCGACAAGATCGACCGGCAGATGACGCATCGCGGCGCGGCGCGCTCGGTCACCGGCCTCGCCGCGATGCTTGCCCATGAGATCAAGAACCCGCTGTCCGGCATTCGTGGTGCCGCGCAGCTGCTTGAGCTGTCGGCGTCCGACGAGGATCGCGCACTGACCAGGCTGATCACCGACGAGACCGACCGCATTGTCTCGCTGGTCGACCGCATGGAGGTGTTTTCGGACGAGCGGCCGATCGACCGCTACCCTGTCAACATCCATGTCGTGCTCGACCATGTCAAAGCAATCGCCAAGAACGGTTTTGCCAAGCGGATCAAGATATTGGAGGATTATGATCCATCATTGCCTCCGGTTTTTGCCAATCGCGACCAGCTCATCCAGGTGTTCCTCAATCTGGTAAAAAATGCCGCCGAGGCGATCGGCAGCGATCCACAGGGCGAGATCATGCTATCGACCGCCTTCCGCCCGGGCATTCGCGTTTCTGTACCCGGGACTCAGGATCGCGTGTCGCTGCCATTGGAATTCTGCGTACGCGACAACGGTTCCGGTGTCTCCGAGGATATCCTGCCGATCCTGTTCGATCCCTTCATCACCACCAAGCCGAACGGCTCCGGTCTCGGTCTGGCGCTGGTCGCAAAAATCGTCGGCGAGCATGGCGGCATCATTGAATGCGAATCGACGCCGCGCGGGACCACCTTCCGCATCCTGATGCCGGCGTGGAAAGAAACCCAGTTTGGCACCGACGACGACGGTGAAGGAGACCGCAAATGACCGTTCGCGGCAATATTCTCGTCGCCGACGACGATGCGGCCATCCGCACTGTCCTCAACCAAGCGCTTTCGCGCGTCGGCCACGACGTGCGTGTCACCTCCAACGCTTCGACGCTGTGGCGCTGGGTTGCGGCGGGCGAGGGCGATCTGGTTATCACCGACGTTGTCATGCCTGACGAGAACGCCTTCGACATGCTGCCGCGCATCAAGAAGGCACGACCGGAACTGCCGGTCATCGTCATGAGTGCCCAGAACACGTTCATGACAGCAATTCGTGCCTCCGAAACCGGGGCCTATGAGTATCTGCCGAAACCGTTCGACCTGACCGAGCTGCTCAGCATCGTCAACCGCGCACTTTCCGAGCCGCGGCGGCCGAAGATCGATACGCGGGCCGACGAGCCGCCGGAAACGATGCCGCTGGTCGGCCGCTCGGCGGCCATGCAGGACATCTACCGCATGCTGGCGCGCATGATGCAGACCGACCTGACGGTCATGATCAGCGGAGAGTCGGGTACCGGTAAGGAACTGGTGGCGCGCGCGCTGCATGAATATGGCCGCCGCCGAGGCGGTCCTTTCGTCGCCATCAACATGGCAGCGATCCCGCGCGACTTGATCGAATCGGAGTTGTTCGGGCACGAGAAGGGCGCCTTTACCGGCGCGCAGAACCGCTCCACCGGCCGTTTCGAGCAGGCCGAAGGCGGCACGCTCTTCCTCGACGAGATCGGTGACATGCCGATGGAAGCGCAGACGCGGCTGTTGCGTGTGTTGCAGCAGGGCGAATACACCACGGTCGGCGGCCGCACGCCGATCAAGACCGACGTGCGCATCGTCGCTGCCACCAACAAGGACCTGCGCACGCTGATCAATCAGGGGCTTTTCCGCGAGGATCTGTTCTATCGCCTGAACGTTGTGCCGCTCAGGCTGCCGGCGCTGCGCGAGCGATCGGAGGACATTCCGGACCTCGTCCGGCACTTCTTCAAGCTCGGCGCCAGTGAAGGCCTGCAGACCAAGCGCATTTCCACCGGCGGCATCGAGCTGATGAAGCGCTACCCATGGCCGGGTAACGTGCGCGAACTCGAAAACCTCATCCGCAGGCTGGCTGCGCTGTATTCGCAGGACGAGATTTCCGCCGAGATCATCGAGGCGGAGTTGAAGACAGGCGAAAGACCTGTCGTTCCAGGTGGCGGCAACCTCATTCCCGATGACCTTTCCATCGGCCAGGCGGTGGAGCATTTCCTGCAACGCTATTTTGCCTCGTTTGCCGGCGACTTGCCGCCGGCCGGGCTCTATCAGCGAATCCTCTCCGAGGTCGAATATCCGCTGGTCCTCGCCTCGATGACCGCAACGCGCGGTAACCAGATCAAGGCTGCCGAACTGCTGGGGCTCAACCGCAACACGCTGCGCAAGAAGATTCGCGAACTCGGCGTCAACGTCTACAAGTCCTCCAGGCAGATCTAAACGAACCCCTTACGAGCGCTTTCCAGGGGATCGATCGCCGAAAGATTTCCGTCTCGGCCACACTTGTTGCATAATCGCCACAATGCGTTGCATACATCCGACGCAATCACTGGCTCTAGACGGCGACATGGCTCTGCACGCACCGACACTGAGCAAACCGCTTTTCAGCAATACCGGCGCGCGAGACGGTCGCCGGCTGCTTGCGCTGCCCGGCGTGATCGCCGTTGCCGGTGCGCTGGTGACGGCGGCGATCTCCTTCGCCATTCTCGTTGGCGCCACGCCGATCACGCCCGACGCGAGGACGACGCTGGCGCTGATTGCGCTTAATGCGGCGTTCGTGCTGTTTCTGATCTTGCTGGTCGGCCGCGAAGTGCATCGCATCCTGATGGCGCGGCGGCACGGCAAGGCTGCGTCGCGCCTGCACGTGCGCATCGTGGCGATGTTTGCGCTGGTCGCCGCAATTCCCGCGATCATGGTGGCGATCATAGCGTCGATCACGCTCGATATCGGCCTCGACCGCTGGTTCGAGATCCGCACCAAGACGATCGTCAATTCGTCGTTGTCGATCGCCGACGCCTATGTGCAGGAAAACGCACGAAATCTTCAGGGCACGACGTTGTCGATGGCTTACGACCTCGACGCTTCGCGCACGCTCTACGGCCTCGATCGCACCGGGTTCCTCGATCTCATGAACAAGGAGGCGGTGGGACGTTCGCTGGCACACGCAGCACTCATCAAGCCCGATGGTTCCTTCGTTATGAGTGCCAAGACCGACGCAGACTTTGCCATGCCGGAGCCGCCTGAGGGCGCCGTGGCAAGCGCTGCCGATGGCAAGCCAGTGCTGATAGAGCCGCGCACCCGCAACATCATGGGTGCGATCGTCAAGCTGCGCGAGATCGACGGGCTCTATCTCTACACCATCCGCCTCGTCGATCCCGAGGTGATCAAGGCACGGCAGATCGTCAAATCCAACACCGCCGAATATCGCGGTCTCGAAGACAATCGCCGCACCTCGCAAGTGGCTTTCGCGCTTCCCTATCTGTCGCTGACGCTGATCATCATCCTGTCCGCCATCTGGACTGGCATTGCGGTTGCCGACCGCCTGGTGCGGCCGATTCGTCAGCTCATCGGCGCGGCCGATGAGGTCGCCACCGGCAATCTGGACGTAGCCGTGCCTGTCCGCCCCTCCGATGGCGACGTCGCCTCGCTCGGCGACACATTCAACAAGATGCTGATGGAATTGAAATCGCAGCGCAACGAGATCCTGTCGGCCAAGGATCTGATCGATGAACGGCGGCGCTTTTCGGAGGCGGTGCTTGCCGGCGTCACCGCCGGGGTCATCGGCGTCGATCCATATGGCATCGTCACCATCGTCAACCGTTCGGCCGAAACGATGCTGGCCATATCCGCCACGGCAGCGCTTGGGCAGAACCTTTCCGCCGTGCTGCCGCACGTCGGCCGCGTCTTCGAGATCGGCCGCAAGTCGGGCAGGCCGGTCTATCGCGAACAGGTCACCTTCTATCGTGCCGGCACTGAACGGACTTTCAACGTGCAGATCACGATCGAAGCCGGCGACGACGGTTCGGAGGATAAATCCTACGTCGTGACAGTCGACGACATTACCGATCTGGTCCAGGCACAGCGTTCCTCCGCATGGGCCGACGTGGCGCGGCGCATTGCCCACGAGATCAAGAACCCGCTGACGCCGATCCAGCTTTCGGCCGAGCGCATCAAGCGCCGTTACGGCAAGGTCATCACCGAGGACCGTGAGGTTTTCGATCAATGCACCGACACCATCATCCGGCAAGTGGAGGACATCGGCCGCATGGTCGACGAGTTCTCGGCGTTCGCCCGCATGCCGAAACCGGAAATGAAGGCCATCGATCTGCGCGATTCGTTGCGCGAGGCCTCCTTCCTGGTCGAAGTGAGCCGCGCCGACATCACCTTCGAGCGCATCTTCGGCAATGAGCCGCTCAAAGGCACGTTCGACAGCCGCCTGATGGCGCAGGCGTTCGGCAACGTCATCAAGAATGCTGCCGAAGCAATCGACGGACTTGATGCAGAGGATCGTCCGCACGGCATAATCCGGATTCAAGCCGGGCGTCAGAATGGCGCGATTCGAATCGACGTCATCGACAACGGCAGGGGCTTGCCCCGCGAAAACCGGCAGCGCTTGCTCGAGCCTTACATGACGACACGCGAGAAAGGCACCGGGCTTGGCCTCGCTATCGTCAAGAAGATCGTGGAGGACCATGGCGGGCGACTCGAATTGCACGATGCACCAGCGGACTTCCACGATGGGCGGGGCGCAATGATCAGCATCATCCTGCCGGTTGCCGCCACCGTTCCGATACGCGGCGACGGCAAGACGGAACACGAAAAAGAAACTGAAAAGGTCGGTAATGGCGTCTGATATTCTCATCGTCGATGACGAGGAAGACATCCGCGAACTCGTCGCCGGTATCCTGAGCGACGAAGGTCACGAAACACGCACGGCGTTTGATGCCGACAGCGCGCTGGCGGCGGTCGCCGACCGGGCACCCAGGCTGATCTTCCTCGACATCTGGCTGCAGGGCTCGCGGCTCGATGGCCTGGCCTTGCTGGACGAGATCAAGACGATGCACCCGAACCTGCCGGTGGTGATGATCTCGGGCCACGGCAATATCGAAACGGCAGTTTCGGCCATCCGCCGCGGCGCCTATGATTTCATCGAAAAGCCATTCAAGGCCGACAGGCTGATCCTCATTGCCGAACGGGCGCTCGAAACCTCCAAATTGAGACGCGAGGTTTCGGATCTCAAGCTGCGCAGCGGGGAGACTTTCGACCTCATCGGCATGTCGTCGGCAATGAGCCAATTGCGCCAGACCATCGAGCGCGTCGCACCGACCAACAGCCGCGTCATGATCATTGGCCCCTCCGGCTCGGGCAAGGAACTGGCCGCGCGCGCCATCCACGCGCTCTCAGCGCGCAAGAGTGCACCGTTTGTGACGCTGAGCGCCGCCAACATCACCCCGGAGCGTATGGAGATCGAGCTGTTCGGCACCGAATCGAATGGCGTCGAACGCAAGGTCGGTGCGCTGGAGGAGGCCCATCGCGGCATTCTCTACATAGATGAAGTGGCCGACATGCCGCGCGAGACGCAGAACAAGATCCTGCGCGTGCTGGTCGAGCAGCAGTTCGAGCGGGTAGGGGGCACCAAGCGGGTCAAGGTCGACGTGCGCATCATCTCGTCGACCTCGCAGAACCTGGAAGCCATGATCGCCGACGGCCGTTTCCGCGAAGACCTTTATCATCGCCTGGCCGTGGTTCCGGTCATGGTGCCGGGACTGGCCGAGCGTCGCGAGGACATTCCTTATCTGGTCGACAATTTCATGAAGCAGATCGCTCGCCAGGCCGGCATCAAGCCGCGCCGCATCGGCGACGACGCGCTGGCGGTACTGCAGGCGCACAACTGGCCGGGCAACGTTCGGCAGTTGCGAAACAATGTCGAGCGGCTGATGATCCTGGCGCGCGGCGACGAAGTCGATGCGCCGATCACCGCCGATCTCCTGCCTGCCGAGATCGGCGACGTCATGCCGCGCACTCCAAACAAATCCGATCAGCACATAATGGCGCTGCCGCTGCGGGAAGCGCGCGAACAATTCGAGAAGGACTATCTGATCGCCCAGATCAACCGTTTTGGCGGCAACATCTCGAAGACAGCAGAGTTTATCGGCATGGAACGCTCTGCATTGCACCGCAAGCTGAAGTCGCTGGGCGTCTGATAGCCACACCAGTCGTGGCCCACGCAATTATCCGTTACGGCCGTCTTGGAATCGCATAAGAAAGCTGGGACTTCGTCCAGGGATTAGCCATGCCGCGCATTGCCTATGTGAACGGGCGCTACGTCGCTCACGCCGAAGCTTCCGTGCACATCGAGGACCGTGGCTATCAATTCGCCGACGGCGTCTACGAGGTCTGCGAGGTGGCACGAGGCTTCATCGTCGACATGCCGCGCCATCTCGCCCGATTGAACCGCTCACTTACCGAACTCTCGATCGATTGGCCGATCACGCGCGGCGTGCTGCCGCTCGTCATGCGCGAGGTGGTGCGCCGCAACCATGTCATCGACGGCCTGGTCTATGTCCAGGTGACACGCGGTGTCGCCAGCCGCGAGTTTTTCTTCCCGCCGGCGGGCACGAAGCCGTCGCTGGTGGTGACCGCCAAAAAAGCCGATCCTGCAGCTGCCGCGAAGCGGGCCGAGAGCGGGATCCGGGTTATCACGGTGCCGGAGAACCGCTGGGATCGGGTCGATATCAAGTCGGTCGGCCTGCTGCCGAACGTGCTGGCCAAGCAGAAAGCCAAGGAAGCCGGCGCTCAGGAGGCCTGGTTCGTCGATGTCGACGGCACAGTCAAGGAAGGTGGATCGTCGAACGCCTGGATCATCACAGGGGATGGCGTGCTGGTGACACGGCCTGCCGAGCACGGCATCCTGCGCGGCATCACCCGCACGACGCTGTTCGATGTCGCCGCCAAGCTCGGCCTGAAGATCGAGGAGCGCGGCTTTTCGGTTGCCGAAGCCAAGGCCGCGCGCGAGGTTTTCATCAGCTCCGCCACCACGATTGCCATGCCGGTGGTGGCGATCGATGGCGCTGCCGTCGCCAACGGCCACCCGGGCTCGATAACAGTTTCATTACGGCAGGCCTTTTTTGACGTTGCGGAAAAAAGTCCAGCCTGATAACCGCACAGATGGAATGAACATCAATATATCTCGTTCTGCTTGTCGTTACTGACGGCAAGATGGTGTTTGCGTGCTTGACATGTGCCGGCTAATTTGGCGCATTGGCCTGCAAACCGAAGGGGATCGGCGAAAGACAAGAACAATGGCGGAACGATCGCAAAATCTTCAGGACCTGTTCCTGAATTCAGTTCGCAAGAGCAAAAACCCACTCACCATCTTTCTCATCAACGGCGTGAAGCTGACCGGCGTGGTCACTTCGTTCGATAATTTCTGCGTTCTGCTGCGTCGCGACGGCCATTCCCAGCTTGTCTACAAGCACGCTATTTCCACGATCATGCCGAGCCAGCCGGTTCAGATGTTCGATGGTGAGGAAAGCCAGGGCGCCTGATTGGCACGTGAGAAAGACGCGGACCGCAGCGTTCGCGGAAAACCAGCACATCAGACCGGGACAGAGGCCAACGGTCCGACCCGGGCGGTGGTCATCGTGCCGGTGCTTACCCGGCAGCCGCGTGGCGACGACGATACCAATCGCCCGCGCCTGACCCGTTCTGCCGAGGCCCGTCGCGACGAGGCGGTCGGCCTCGCGAGCGCCATCGACCTTGACCTGGTCCACACGGCGGTGGTGACCGTCAACGATCCACGTCCGGCGACCTTGCTCGGCAGCGGCAAGGTCGCGGAGTTCGCCGAGATCGTCAAAGAGGGCCACGCGGAAGTGGTCATTGTCGATCATCCGCTGACCCCGGTACAGCAGCGCAACCTCGAAAAAGAGTTGAACGCCAAGGTGCTCGACCGCACCGGGCTGATCCTGGAGATTTTCGGCGAGCGCGCCCGCACCAAGGAAGGCACGCTGCAGGTCGACCTTGCCCATCTCAACTACCAGAAGGGCCGCCTTGTGCGGAGCTGGACCCATCTCGAGCGCCAGCGCGGCGGCGCCGGCTTTCTCGGCGGCTCTGGCGAGACCCAGATCGAGTCGGATCGGCGTGTGCTGCAGGACAAGATCACCAAGCTGAAGCACGAGCTCGAAACCGTGCGCCGCACCCGCGACCTGCACCGCGCCAAGCGCAAGAAGGTGCCGTTTCCGGTGGTGGCGATCGTCGGCTACACCAACGCCGGCAAGTCGACGCTGTTCAACCGGCTGACCGGAGCAGGGGTGCTGGCGGAAGACATGCTGTTTGCCACGCTCGACCCGACGCTGCGCCGCGTGCGCCTGCCGCACGGAACGCCGATCATCCTTTCCGATACGGTCGGCTTCATTTCCGACCTTCCAACGCATCTGGTCGCGGCCTTCAGGGCGACGCTGGAGGAAGTGGTCGAGGCAGACCTCGTAATTCATCTGCGCGACATCTCCGATCCCGATACTGCCGCGCAGGCCGAAGATGTCGAGCGCATCCTTGCCGATCTCGGCGTCGATGCCCGCGATACCAAGCGCGTCATCGAAGTGTGGAACAAGATCGACCGGCTCGACGAAGGCAACCGGGCGCGGCTACTTGCCGACGGGGCTGACGGCAAGAAGACGCCGCCGATCGCCATATCGGCGGTTACCGGCGAGGGCATCGATGCGCTGAAGGCGATCATCGAGACGATGATGTCGGGCGAACTGGAGACGTTCACCGTCACGCTCAAGCCCGACCAACTCGGCGTCGTCGACTGGCTTTACCGCAACGGCGACATCGTCTCGCGTGATGACAATGAGGATGGCAGCGTGACCATCGCGCTCAAGGCCACGCACAGCGCTCGGCAAGAGATTGAAAGCCGATTGCGTCGTCAAAACAACGGGTAGGGGCGTTTACTTCGCGCTTTTTGCCTGCTGCCAGAGCGCTTCCATCTCGTCCAGCGTCGCCTCTTCGAGGCTGTTTCCCGACGCTTGCAGCGCCTGCTCGACATAGTGGAAGCGCGACCGGAATTTTCCGTTGGTGCCGCTGAGTGCCGCTTCGGAATCAATTTTGAGGTGCCGGCCGAGATTGACGACCGCAAACAGCATGTCGCCGAACTCGTCCTTGATCGGCGCGCTGTCGCCGTTGGCCAGCGCTTCGCGCAACTCGCCGATCTCCTCCTCAATCTTTTCCAGGATCGGTGCCGCCTCGCTCCAGTCGAAGCCGACGCGGGCGGCCTTTTCCTGCAGTTTGAGCGCCCGGGTCAGCGCGGGTAGGGCGACCGGCACGCTGTCGAGAAAGCCCTTGCCATGGTCTTCCGGGTCGAGTCCACGGGCGAGGCGCGCACTGCGCTTCTCCGCCTTTTCCTCTGCCTTGATCTTTTCCCACATGCCCTTGGCCATGCCGGCGCTGCGCGCCTTTTCGTCGCCGAAAACATGCGGGTGGCGGCGGATCATTTTTGTGGTGATGGCCTCGACCACGTCACCGAATGAAAATTCGCCGGCCTCCTCGGCCATTTGCGCGTGGTAGACCACTTGCAGCAGGAGATCGCCGAGTTCATCGCGCAGATCGTCCAGGTCGCCGCGCGCGATGGCGTCCGCCACTTCGTAGGCTTCCTCGATCGTGTATGGCGCGATTGTCGAAAAGTCCTGCTCGATGTCCCACGGACAGCCGGTTTCCGGCGCCCGCAGCGCTGCCATGATCTCGATCAGCCGGGAAATGTCTTTCGAGGGTTTCATCAGGCGAACGCTATCCTGTACCCGGCCGCGCGGCCAACGGCTTCAGCCGGCGAGGGCGTCTTGTCCACAGATGGGCGGCCAGACCATGATCCGAAAGTGGAAGCCGGTTTCCGGAAAAGATCCTAACTAGCAAAAAGTATCAGTCGAGCACGGAGACGATCGCCTTGGCGAGCGCATCCATGCCGTCCTCGGGCAGGCCGGCGACGTTGACGCGGCTGTCGCCGACCATGTAGATGGCATGCTCGGCGCGCAGCCGCTCGACTTGCGCTTCCGACAGGCCAAGCCGGGAAAACATGCCGCGATGGCTGGCGACGAAATCGAAACGGTCGGAGTTGGACTGCCGCCGCAGCGCCTCGGCGAACTGGACGCGCAGCCGCAGCATGCGCAGCCGCATCTCCTCAAGCTCTGCCTCCCAGTCGGAACGCAATGCCGGGTCTTCAAGCACGATGCGCACCGCCGCAGCGCCGTGGTCCGGCGGCATCGAATACATGGCGCGCGCCGCCGACAGCATCTGGCCCATCGCCAAATCCGCCTGCGCGCCGTCTTTCGCCATGATCAGCGCTGCACCGACGCGGTCGCGATAGACGGCAAAGTTCTTCGAGCAGCTCGAGGCAACCACCATTTCCGGAACTTTTGCCGCTAGCATGCGCAAGCCGGCGGCATCCGCATCAAGCCCCTCGCCAAAGCCCTGATAGGCGATGTCGACAAAGGGCAGCAGGCCGCGCTCAACGACAAGATCGGCAACGGCAGCCCATTGCGAGATGTCTAGATTGGCGCCTGTCGGGTTATGGCAACAGCCATGCAACAATACGACGTCGCCAGGATTCGCGGCTCTCAATGCATTCAGCATGTCGTCGAAGCGAACCGCACCAGAAGCAGCGTCGAAATAGGGATATTCGCGTATCTGCAGGCCAGCGGCGCGCAACACCGGCATGTGGTTCGGCCAGGTCGGATCCGACAGCCAGACCGTCGCGTCGGGGCGGGTCCTTTTCAGCAGCTCTGCCACCAGCCGCAGCGCGCCGGAGCCGCCGGGGGCTTGCGCCGCACGAATGCGCGTCATGTCGGCGGTTGGGCCGAACACCAATCTGGCCATCGCCGCGTTGAAGGCGGTATCGCCGGCAAGGCCGAGATAGGTCTTGGTATCCTGGCCTTGCAGCAGCCGCTTTTCGGCTTCGCGCACCGCGCGCATCACCGGCGTCTTGCCCTCGCGATCCTTGTAGACGCCCACCCCAAGATCGACCTTGTCGGGACGCGGATCAGCGCGATAGAGGCCGATCAAGGCAAGGATCTTGTCGGCAGGCGCGGGCTGGAGATTTTCGAACATCGATAAGGTTCCGTTGGCGGCGGAGTGATACGCAAACCGGCCGTGCTTTGCCAGCAGTTTCATATGCGCCAACTCGGCGTCGGGTTTGCCTCGAGGGCGGCCAATACTATCTGCCGCGCGAGGGCAGGCGCGATATCTCCCAGGAGAGAGCACGGCGAGCCGCCCAAGAAAATTCGGGGAAAGCGGGATTAAAATCACGACCTGCTCCGTAAACAGGACATGAAACGGCCGATGCCACGCTTCGATATTCTGGGACAGCTCGGTTCGCTGCGCCGCTATGCACGCTCGCTGACGCGCGACAGCGCCGATGCAGAGGATCTGGTGCATGATGCGCTGGTGCGTGCCTATGAGCGGCGCAGCAGCTTCCACTCCGGCGGAAATCTTCGCGTATGGCTGCTGTCGATCGTCCATAATGCATTCATCGACGGCCTGCGATCCCGCAGATCCGAAGCAATGCGCATTGAACAGGCCGGCTATCTCGCCGAGGCCAGTGTCCAGGCTCCGCAGGAACATTCAGTCCGTCTGGCACAGGTGCGCGATGCTTTTTTCATGTTGCCGGAAGAGCAACGTTGCGCGCTGCATCTCGTCGCCATCGAGGGACTTAGCTACAGCGAGGCTGCCGAGGTCAGCGGCGTGCCGCTGGGGACGCTGATCTCGCGCATCGGCAGGGCGCGTGCGGCCCTGCGCGAGATGGAGGACGCGGTGCCGGCACGCGCGAAAGGCCATCTGAAGATCGTCGGAGGTCGATGATGAACCAACTGCGCGATCCCGTGACCGACACCGATCTCGACACCTATGTCGACGATCAGCTGGACGTGGCTCGTCGCATCGAGGTCGAGGCGTTCCTTTCGGCCCGCCCGGAAGCGGCCGCGCGGGTGATGTCCGACCTACGGATGCGTGACGAATTGCGCGTGGCGCTTGCCGGATCGAAAGGCATGGCGCGTCCCGCGACGGCCGATGCTGCACGGCGGCTGGAACGGGGATTGGCGCGCGGCCGTGTCCTTGGTGCTTTGCAGCGGGCGGCGGCAGTCGCTGTCTTCGTCGCCGCCGGCTGGCTTGCGAACGGGCTCATCGGGCCGATGTCGGTGACGAAAGTCGTCGCTTCGACCCATCCGCCCGCCTATGTAGAAGAGGCGGTGCGGGCGCACCGGACGACACTCATGCGCGAGGCGATGTCGTCCCAAACCGCGGCACCCGGCTACAACGCCGATGAAATCCGCGCTGCCACTGCGATCGTCATGCCGTCGCTGCCAGCGGAATGGACGGTCCGTGACGTACAGATCTACCCATCGCAGTTCGGCCCGAGCGTCGAGATGGCAGTCGAGACAAGGGAGATGGGACTGGTCTCGCTGTTCGCCATACGGCCCGGCACATTCGACGTCGTCGGGCCGACCGTCGTTCCCTCGGGCGAGGTTTCCTCGGCCTATTTCCAGATCGGCGAGGTCGCCTACGCGGTCGTCGCACGTAGCGACATCCAAGGCATAGATCTCACGGCCGAAGCGCTCGCCAAAACGCTTTATTGATCGACCTTCAAGAAGGAGAACCACATGAACAATCTCGGATATATCGGGGCCGGAGCCCGAGCCGGAGCCGTCTACGACGAGGGCCTGCGCCGGCACATGCTGCGCGTCTATAACTACATGGGCCTTGGCCTCGTCGTTACGGGCGTGATCGCGTTCGTGGTGGCTTCCACGCCCGCCCTTTACGTGCCGATCTTCTCCACCCCGCTGAAATGGGTGGTGATGCTGGCACCGCTGGGCTTTGTGCTCTTGTTCTCGTTTCGGATGCAGACGATGTCGGCACCCGGCGCCCAGGCGATGTTTTGGGCGTTCTGCGCGGTCATGGGCCTCTCGCTGGCTTCCGTGTTCCTGGTCTTTACCGGCACCAGCATCGCGCGCACCTTCTTCATCGCCGCCACCATGTTCGGCGCGACCAGCCTTTACGGCTACACGACCAAACGCGACCTGACGCAGTTTTCGTCGCTCCTGATCATGGGCCTGATCGGCGTGGTGATCGCCAGCATCGTTAATATCTTCCTGGGCTCGACCGCGCTCCAGTTCGCGATCTCGGTGATCGGCATCGCCGTCTTCATCGGTCTTACCGCCTGGGACACCCAGACTATCAAGGAGCAGTATGCGGAAAACTTCGGTGCGGAATCACAGCAGAAACTCGCTGTCTTCGGTGCATTCTCGCTTTATCTGAACTTCATCAACATCTTCCAACTGCTGTTGAACTTCACCGGCGAGCGCGAATAGCCGGCGTCGGACCACGGCCGGAATTGGATATCATGGACAGAAACGATCAGCAGGCGATCGGACACCTCTTCGAGAAGTTGGCAAATGTCGAGCGCCAGGCGCCGCCGCGCGATGCCGAAGCAGAGCGCTTCATCCAAGATCAGATCACCCGGCAGCCTGGGGCGCCATATTACATGGCTCAGACGATCGTGGTGCAGGAGCAGGCCCTGAACGCAGCTCAGGCGCGCATCGAAGAAAACGCAACAACACGTTTCGCGAAAGCCAGGTCGTTTTCGCCTGGAGCACGATCAAGGTCCTGCGCTCGCGCGCCAGTGAACGCGCACGCGAGGGTGAGGGCAAGACTTGCAAGCAGCGGGAGTGTGTTCATGATTCGCAACCCTAGCATGCCCGTTGCCCCCAGCGCTGTTGCGAATGTCTAAGAGTGACCGGTCTGATCTCGCCGCCAACGGATGCTATAGGCTTCAGTCGCATAAGATAGATTATGGAACTGGCATGGCCGATTGGATGTGGCGTGAAGATAGCACCTCGCGAGATCCAACTCGGGAACCCACGCCGTAAAAACCTGGTCCTTCACGCTGATTCGTAAGGGATTTCGATCGTCATGCCGTCATAGGCGGGCTCGACGTTGGCCGGCGTCTCGGCCATTACCGTGGCGTAGTCGAGCGGCACATGCATATGCGTCAGCACCGCGTTCTTCGGCGCCAGTCTTTCGATCCAGCCAAGCGCCTGGCCAAGCGACAGATGGCTCGGGTGGACGGTGTATTGCAGCGCGTCGATGACCAGCATGTCCAGCCCGCGCAAACGCTTGGCGGTCGCGTCCGGAAAGTCGCTGACGTCAGGGCAATAAGCCAGCCCGCCGATGCGGAAACCCAGCGAGGTGATGTCGCCATGGAGCTGCAGCAGCGGTTCGAGGGTGAGGGTGCCGCCCTCGCCCTCGATCACCACTGGCCTGTCGTGGTCGATGATATGGGCGTTGACGATCGGCGGATACGAACTGCCTTTCGGTGTTTCGAAACAGTAGCGGAACGCCTCGCGTAAGCGCAGCATGGTGGCTCGATCGGCATGGATATCGATCCGGTGGCGCTGCTCGAGCACGAAGCCGCGCAAATCGTCGATGCCGTGGATATGGTCGGCATGCGGATGTGTATAGACCACCGCATCGATGCGCTTGACCGATGCCAGCAGCATCTGCTCGCGGAAATCCGGGCCGGTGTCGATGACGACCGTGGTCCGGGCGCCATTCGGCGCGATCCGCTCGACAAGCGCTGCGGTGCGCGTGCGCCGGTTCCGGGGATTCGCGGGATCGCAATTGCCCCAGTCGCCGGTGATGCGTGGCGTGCCCGGCGATGAGCCGCAGCCGAGGACGGTAAGACGCAGCCGGTCGCTCATGCGTCAGAGGCCCGGCGCGCTCGGGCGCGGCATTTTCCTGAACAGCCGGAAAAAATTATCCGTGGTGATATCAGCGATCTCGGCCTCGCGGACGCCGACCGTCTCGGCCAGTATCTTGGCTGTATGCGCAACATAGGCAGGCTCGTTGCGTTTGCCGCGGAACGGTATCGGCGCCAGATATGGCGCATCGGTTTCGACCAGCAGACGGTCGCGCGGCACATCGGCGGCGACGGCGCGCAGCTCGGCGGAGTTCTTGAAGGTCAGGATACCGGAAAACGAAACGTAGCCGCCGAGCGCCACACCGATCTCGGCTAGCCTGCGCCCAGACGAAAAACAGTGCAGGATGAAGGGGAAGGCGCCCTTCCCTGTTTCTTCTTCGAGGATCTCAGCCATGTCGTCGTCGGCGTCGCGCGAATGGATGACCAGCGGCAGACCGGTCACGCGCGCCGCGGCGATGTGGGTGCGAAAGCCCTGCGCCTGTGCGTCGCGCGGCGCATGATCATAGAAATAGTCTAGCCCGGCCTCGCCGATCGCCACCACTTTGCGATGAGCAGAGAGCCGGACCAGATCATCGACAGTGACATCAAGCTCTTCGGCCGCATTGTGCGGATGGGTGCCCACCGAGCAATAGACCTCATCGAAAGTCTCGGCAATCTCAAGCACTTGGCTAAATCGCTTCACCCTCGTCGAGATCGTCACCATTCGGCCGATGCCGGCCGTAAGGGCGCGGGCGACGATGGCCGCCCGCTCTTCGGCGAAATCCGGAAAGTCGAGATGGCAGTGACTGTCGACCAGCATCAGGCGCTTGTATCCGTTTGCTCGACATAGCGTGGAAATACCGGTTCCGGCGCCGGCAGCGCCGTACCGGATACCAGCGCGTGATCCTCGGCGACATTCGCGAAATCGCGGCTGTCCGCCGGCACCGCCAAAAGGTCGAGCAGCTTTGCCGCCGACTGCGGAATGAAGGGCTGGCACAGCAACCCGACACGCCGGATCACCTCAGCGGTCGTCCACAGCACCGTTTCCATGCGCGCCGGATCGGTCTTCTTCAGCGCCCATGGCTCCTGCCCGGCGAAATAGCGG
This sequence comes from Mesorhizobium sp., assembly GCF_005063415.1. Taxonomy (GTDB): domain Bacteria; phylum Pseudomonadota; class Alphaproteobacteria; order Rhizobiales; family Rhizobiaceae; genus Mesorhizobium. Next base: position 12,294 of record NZ_SUEG01000013.1, on the reverse strand, counting down.
TTGGCTTCGGCCACCACGCCAAAGATCGCCGCCAGAGCAAGGTGGATGCCCTGGTCGGCCATCGTCCTGCGCGCCGTGACAAGGGCGGCATCGGCCTGATCGAGGATCGCCTTGTCGGCGTCGCTCAATTCGCCACGTTTCGGCACCACGCCGCCGCAGTTCTTGGCAATCATCGACAGCGAGCGCTGCGCCAGATTGCCGAGATCGTTGGCGAGGTCGGCATTGGTGCGGTTGACGATGGCATCATGGCTGTAGCTGCCGTCCTGGCCGAACGGCACTTCGCGTAGGAAGAAATAGCGCACCTGGTCGAGGCCGTAGTGCTCGATCATGGCGAACGGGTCGATGACGTTGCCGACCGACTTCGACATTTTCTCGCCGCGGTTAAACAAAAAACCATGCGCGAACACGCGCTTCGGCAATTCGATGCCAGCCGACATGAGGAAAGCCGGCCAGTAGACCGCGTGGAAGCGGACAATGTCCTTGCCGATGACGTGGGCGTTTGCCGGCCAGAAAGACCATCTCTCATTGGCCGGATCCGGATAGCCGGCGGCGGTGATGTAGTTGGTCAAGGCGTCGACCCAGACATACATCACATGCTTCTCGTCGCCCGGCACCGGGATGCCCCAGTCGAACGTGGTGCGCGAGATCGACAGGTCCTTCAGGCCAGACCTGACGAAGCTCATCACCTCATTGCGCCTCTCGGCAGGACCGACGAAATCGGGCTGGTTTTCGTAAAGTGCCAAGAGCCTGTCCTGATAGGCGGACAGCCGGAAGAAATAGCTCTCTTCCTCGACCCATTCGACCGGCGTTCCCTGCGGCCCATAGCGGACATTGTCGGCACGGACTTCGGTCTCTTCTTCGCCGTAATAGGCTTCGTCACGCACCGAGTACCAGCCGGCATAGCCACCCTTGTAGACGTCGCCATTGGCCGCCATCGCCTTCCAAATCGCCTGCGAGGCCTCGTAGTGCCGCTTTTCGGTGGTGCGGATGAAATCGTCGTTGGAGGCATTGAGCGCGACGGCCATGCGCTCGAAATCGGCCGAGTTGCGGTCTGCCAGCTCGCGCGCCGAAATGCCTTCCCTCTTCGCCGTCTGCAGCATCTTGATGCCGTGCTCGTCGGTGCCGGTGAGAAAGAGCACGTCCTTGCCGTCGAGCCGCTGGAAGCGGGCCAGCGCGTCGGTGGCAATCAGCTCGTAGGCATGGCCGATATGCGGTTTGCCGTTCGGATAGGAAATCGCCGTCGTGATATAGAATTTGCCGAATGACATGGATGAGCCGTCATGAATGTCTGAATGAAAGATGTCGCGGTGAGATATCGCATCGAAACGGCAATTGCCATCCGACGCCAATGTGGTGGATTCGAAGTTCCTGCCATCGATTGGGATCAACGCTCAGGGACATCAAAGCCACGCCAGCGGCCGTCACATTCGCATTGCAGAATTCAGGCGGTCGATCATGGTCAGGGCGTGCTGCTTCTTGTCGAGATTGTAGGTCTCGGTTTCAGATATAGCGTTCAAAGCCTCGTGCCAAGTATCCGACAGCGTTTTGGCCCGGGCCAAATCGCCGGCCAGCGCGGCCTGGCTGGCGCCGGCCGACAGCAGATCAAGCGCACGACGATTGAAGATCTCGAACTGGATTGCCTGGTCGCGCCCGGCGACCGCCTCCGCAAGACGGTAGGCGCCGGCGACATCTACCTTTTTGGCCATCACCAGGGCGTCGAGGGTGGCGGCGATTTCAAGGCCGCCATACTGCGTCAACAGGATCGCATTGCGCGCGCTGCCCCCTGCCCGCTCCGCCAGCGCCGCGCGCGCCGCAGGATCCTCCGGTGGCGGCGGCTCGATGCCCTCCAGAACCGTCATCAAGCTCTCGGCATCGAGCGGCGCCAACCGCACCATCTGGCAGCGCGACCGGATCGTCGGCAGCAGACTGCCCGGCGCATGGACGATGAGGATGAACAAGGTGCGCGCGGGCGGCTCTTCAAGATTCTTCAGCAAGGCATTGGCAGCATTGGTGTTCATGTCGTCGGCGGGATCGACGATGACCACCCGGTAGCTGCCGTCGTGCGACGTCAGCGACAGAAAACGGCTGACCTTGCGAATCTCATCGACGGTGACCACTGTCTTGAAGCTCTTGGTCTTGTCGTTTGCGGGGCGCGTAAGATGCAGCACCGAAGGATGCGCGCCGGTGGCGATCTGGCGAAACAGCGACGAAGCCGGATCGGGAACCGCAAGGTTCTCCGGCGCCTGCTCGAAGGCCGGGTGCTTCAACAGATGATGCGCCAGGTGAAAGGCCAGAGTCGCCTTGCCGATGCCAACCGGTCCGGCAAAGATCAGTGCGTGCGGCAGCTTTCCCGAGCGGTAGGCGTTGGCAAGCATGTTGGCCACCTGCAGGTGACCGACAAGACGCGGCGTCTCGGATGGCTCGGGCACCCCGTCCAGCGTATCGTGCTGTTCGGGCGCGATGCGTTCGAAAATCATGCCGGCGCCGCCTGCCTTCTTTGCGCCGGCATCATCCTCTCGAGAGCCGCGAAGACCGTGGCGGTAACGACATCCTCCACCGCATCTAGGTCGGCTGACGCATCGACGACGACGCAGCGTTCGGGTTCAGCTGAGGCGATCGCGAGAAACGCCTCGCGCCGGCGTTGGTGGATGGCCAATGTTTCCTTCTCGAAGCGGTCCGGTCCGTCACTGCTGCCCCGCCGGGCGGTAGCGCGCCTCAGGCCCTCGGCGGGGTCGATGTCGAAGATCAGTGTCATGTCCGGCACCATGCCGTTGATGGCGACCTTCTCCAATGCGTCCATGAATGCCGGGTCTAGGCCGCCGGTGACGCCCTGGTAGACGCGCGAAGAATCCATGAAGCGGTCGCAAAGCACGACCGAGCCGCGCTCGACTGCCGGCCGGATGACCTGTTCGACATGGTCGGAACGCGCAGCGGCGAAAAGCAGCGCTTCCATCTTGGGGCCGAACGGCTCGGCCGCGCCTGAAAGCAGGACATGCCTGACCGCCTCCGCGCCCGGCGAGCCACCCGGCTCACGCGTCACCAGCACATCGTATTTCTTGGCGCGCATCTTCCTTGCCAGCCGCTCGATCTGCGTCGACTTGCCTGCTCCTTCGCCGCCTTCAAAAGTGATGAAAAATCCGCGCGCCAAAGCCGTTGTCCATACTTCGGGGACCGTATAGTCCCGGCGGGAAAAAAGGTCCACCGTGACGGTGCTAACGCAGCCAGCCGACGGCCAGTTCCTTGGCGGCATCGAGCGCGCGCTGCGGCAGCGAACCGACACCGATCGACTCGGCGGCAAACAGCGGCGTCTCCTGGCTCAGCGTATCGCCGATCCAGACGCGCAGCGCACCCACCGGCTGCCCCTCCTCCACCGGCGCTGCAACCGGTCCGTCATAGACGATCCTGGCGGTGAGCTTGTCGCGGTTGGTGATCGGCAGGAATATCTGCACCGGTCCTTTTGCCTTTAGCGCGACACCGGACTTGGCGCCGCCAAAGACCTGGGCTTCGCCAACCACTTCGTCCTTGGCGAATATCTCCGTCTTCTCGAAGGAGCGAACGCCCCAGTCGAGCAGCTTTCGCGCTTCCTCAGCACGCTCGCGATCGTTTGCCAGGCCGCTTATCGCCGCGATCACCCTCGTGCCATTGTGGCTGACGGAGCCGACGATGCCGAAGCCGGATTGCTCGCTGGCGCCGACCGCGAGCCCGTCGGCGCCTATATCCATGGCCAGGAGCGGATTGCGGTTCCTCTGGGAAATCTTGTTCCAGGTAAAATCCTTCTGGCCGTAATAGCGGTAGAGATCCGGGTAGTTGCGCCAGATATGCAGGGCCAGAAGCGCGAGTTCGCGAACGTTCGTTTGCTGCCCATCGGCCGGCAGACCGGTGGAATTGACGAAGGTCGATTTCTGCAAGCCGATCTGGCGGGC
>NZ_SUEG01000013.1:0-8361 GCF_005063415.1 Mesorhizobium sp. | reverse complement strand
ACGCTCGGTCATCTGCGCCGCGAAGTTTGCCTCGGACCCGGCCATCCCTTCAGCGATGACGATACAGCCGTCATTGGCCGCCTGCACGGTCACGCCCTGGATCAGGTCTTCCAGCCGGATCGTCGACTTGAGCTTCGCGAACATCGTCGATGTCCCCGAAGGAGCGCCGCCTTTGCGCCAGGCGTTCTCGCTGACCACGAAGGTGTCTTCGAGCGTCATGCGCCCTGATTTGATGGCGTCGAACACCACTTCCATCGTCATCAGCTTGGCCAGCGAGGCCGGCGGGATCAACCTGTCGGCGTCCTTCGAAAACAGCACGGTTCCGGTTTCGGCATCGATCATGAAGGCCTGCCCGGCCTTGGTCTCGAAAAGCTGTGCTGAGGCCGGCGCAAGCGAGAGCAGCAGCAGGCCGAGCGCCATGAGCCCGGTGAAAGGGTAAAAAAATTTCATCAGGTTCGACCAGTCAGCCGGCGCTTTTGCAAGTTGGCAGAAGCTATCAGGCTTTTGCCTGGCGGATCAATCGCGCACGAGAAAACCAGGCAGCCCGAGGTCAGTTGCGTACAGCAAGCGCGTCCGGCGCACCATGCGACCAAGCTGCCTGCAGCATCTCGTCCAGGCTGCCGCGGCCGTCGGCATAGAGGTTGACCGAGTACCAGCCCTTGCCGTCGAGTTCGGAGCGCTGGATCTCGATCTTGCCGAAGCTGGAAAGCTGCGCCGCCACACGCTCCGCGTCGGCGGCATTCTCGAACGAACCCGCCGCGACATAGGCGGTGGGCGACCCGGCCGGAGGAGCTTGCCGCTTCCACGATTGAAGAATTTCGGCGGGCGACATCCCGGCGCCATCCAGCCCGGCAAACGCGTTGGAGGCGCGCTGCACGCGCTCGTCGGCGTAAGACAGCGACGCCATGGTGAATGGCGATTGCGCCGGCAAGTTGATCTCCGGACGCTCCGGCACGATCGGGCCGAAATCGGGCAGTACAATGTCTGCCGAGGCTGATGCTTGCACCGCCATGACAGGCCCTGCATCGGATCTCTGCCCGGAATTCGTCAGCTGACCGGGGAATGGCACCGCAGCAGCGCTTACCGGCAGGCTTGGCGACGGCCCATTCATGGCGATCATGACACCGTTGGGCAGGCCGTCCGACGGATCCGGCGCTCTGTTGCCTGGACGATACGAAGCCATAAGATACTGGCCGTCATTGCCTTCGAGCGGCGCACGGCCGACATATTCGACCTTCACCTCGGCCGTACCGACATTGGCATAATCGAGCATTTCAGCAGCGCGCTTCGACACATCGATGATGCGTCCATCGTGATAGGGTCCGCGATCGTTGACGCGCACGATCACCGAGCTGCCGGTCTTCATGTTGGTAACCCGCGCATAGCTCGGCAGCGGCATGGTCGGATGCGCCGCCGTCAGATCTGCCATGTCGTAGACTTCGCCGTTGGCGGTCAACCGGCCGTGGAACGCCTCACCGTACCAGGACGCGAGGCCAACCTTGGCGTAACGTTTGTCTTCCTTCGGATAATACCACTTGCCGCGCACCTGATAGGGCTTGCCGAGCTGGTCGCGTCCGCGAAACGTCTTGAACATCACGCGCGGGCTGGCTTTCACGCCATACTCGGCTTCGGAAAAATATTCCTTGGAGCGAGGTTTCTTGTTGACCATCGCCTTTTGCTGCGGCCCGGCACATGCCGCAAGAAAGGCTGCCGACAAGGCAAACAGCGCGAAAGCGGATGCGCGACGAAGACGCGGGCGCGCCGTGGTCTGCATATTTTGATTGTCCCTATAGCATCGACGAAGGCACCGCAGCATAAACGTCAGCGGTGCCAAAGCACCCAGTCCAGAAACGCCGGCGACGCCCTACCCCAATCCTTTGTGCGCAGGAATTGTTTATCACCGTATTAACCGATTGTGGTCGGAACCGGGCGAGATTGTGGCACGGACCGCCTCGCCGATCGGCATCAAAATCATCGCTTAACGACCAGCAACGCCGTTCGTGGCGCGCTTTGCCCCCGCTTTGCGTGTCTGCGAGCGCAGATTCAGGGACCGAAGATCACAAGCTCGGTGAACGTCAGATCTCCAGGTGCGGGTGGTCTGGGACCTTTGAAGTATTTCAGCCCCTTGTTGGGGCGGTACCATCCCACCAAGCCTGGAATCGGCTCCTTGGCATCGACAAAGCAAACCAGGATTCCGCTTCGCAAGAGAAAGCGCCCCATGGCACCGGCGCAGCGGCTCAAATCCGCGAGCGAGCGGCAATAGATGACCTGATGGCACCGGATAACACCGTACAACATTCGGCGCGGCATCAACACCAGGGGGAACGCTGCTCCGTCGCAAATGCAGATCAACGACAGGCAGCCCAGCGCGGCGTGTTCCGAGAGTATGTATCTCTCACTCTCGGGCAGCATCGCCAATTCCGGAAGATCGGGACGCACTTCGAGCACGCGACATGACCGCTGCGTCAAACTTAAAGCCGGCAAGAAGGTAAATTGTCCGCTGGAGAAGAGCCGAAAGCCGAGCGCCCGGTTGGCTTTCAATGTCGCTTGTGCCGGCGAAATGTTCGTGTAGGTCACGTCCTTCCGCTTAAGAACCGCCGCAACCAACATGGCGCCATAGGGACGGAATTCTGCGTCGACTGACCAGCTTGAAAGATTGCAGCGAATTTCGTCGCCCTCTGGCCCGTGGTAGCGAGCATAAAGGGTGAGCACAACGCCGACGATCTGACCGGCGTGCTCCAAAGCAAAGCCATATTGTGGGAACTCGGCAATCGCGGGCCGCTGCGACAAGCGGGTCAGAGCGTGGATCCAGTAACTCCGGTTACGCGCCGGAAAGCCTCTGCACAGGCAATCGACCACTCCCTCCCAGTCGGTTTCGCGGATTGGTCTACAGCGGAGACCGGGCGGGAGAGCGCCAAGTACGGCCAAAATCAACTCCAGAATACGATTTTACTTACATGTGCCTAATGCGCCCAACATATCAGCGCGCAACGATTAATAGTCCGTGCGGGTTTTAAAAACGATTTTCCACACCCAGCACAAACACAGCTCGCCATGACGCTGCTCACCGTCCTGGATCGCGCCGAAAGCTGCGGCCGCCACGGTTGACTTGGTGTTGAATGCGGCTTTAGAGGAATGAAGCGCGAACCGGTCGGGGAACGTCCTGGTGCCAATCCGGTACCGATTGCTCGAACCCGCTCCTCTCGCGATATCCTAAGTGATTGAAAAATCACCTTGGAGGGATGGCCGAGCGGTTTAAGGCACCGGTCTTGAAAACCGGCGTGGGTGCAAGCCCACCGTGGGTTCGAATCCCACTCCCTCCGCCAGATATCACCTTAAGTGGTTGTTATCGTTGAGCTTTGTGAGCTGCGGCCTTTCCGTTCCTAACTCCGTTCCTAACGTCCACAAACGATGAAGCTCGGCCATCGTGCCGGCTACGGCCGCCCGAGCCGTATGGTTCCTCAGCAACAAAAAAGGCCGCCACCGTGAGGCAGCGGGCTTACCAGCTCCGTCTGGGTGCCGGGTTTTCAGTGCCGTCCCGTAGGCCCTTCAAGAAACTCCATGAAATTTTCCACCACTCTGTCCGCTGGCGTGAGGTTAAGGAAATGACAGAGGCATTTGCCCTATCTCGCCATCGTGACAAGCCTGCTGGCAGCTTGTCTCGGCACCGTGCAGCGACAGTTTCGGTTCGCGATAGCCAAGATCATTTTATTGCTGAACTGCAGCGTCAAGGCCGCTGGACTGGCTGGGCAGCGGCGATGGCCGCAATCTCGGTCGTCTTCCAAGCTTTCGATCGGCTAATGCAATAAAGGAACACCCCTTGCGAGGGCGGCGCTTTTGGCGTTCAGTGCCTGCGGGGGGATCAACACACATGCGCAAACGTTACCTGTTCGCGGCTCTGGCTATAGCTGGATGTCAGTCCACACCGGCTTATGTGGTGTTCAAGCCTGGTGTTGATCTAAACTCAACGCAGGCCGCGACGGACCAATGCAAGATCGCCTCATTCAAAGAAATCCCGCAGTCGATAGCGACCGATTATCATCCCGGGTATAACAACCCAGGAACGGTGCAGTGTAATACATACGGGACGATTGTCTCTTGCAACACGATCGGAGCGGTGAACATCCCCGCCTCCACGACTTCTTATGATGTGAATGCAGAGCTGCGAGACCGCTACGTTACTCGCTGCTTGGAGGGCCAAGGTTTTGGCGTCAAGCTTGCCAAGGTGTGCTCCACCAAATCCGAGGTAACGAAAGCTCTAGCGGATCGGGCTGCGGGTGAATTCCCTACTTGCGCTGTCCGATAGGACGCTAGCGCCCGTTCATATCGTCAAGCGCTTGCGTGCGCGCCGGGTGCTTTCCATTCAGAATTTCGGTCTGGGGGATAAAAATGTCTGCCGACATGCAATGGGACCTTGCCAAAAGTGCCTTTCAACTGCTTGGGGCATTGCTGATAGCGAGGCTTACCGTGGGGTGGGCGCTCAGCCGCTTTAAGTATGAAAAGGCTTGGGAACGCCAAAGTGAAGCCCTCGCCAACGTGGTGGCTGCACTGGCCGAGATGCGTCGAGTGAACGACAAGTGGACCGACGAAGCATATCTGGGAAGAGACTTTGCGGAGGAGTTTTCCAAGGCTCTTCAGTTGAGATACCAGGACGCAAAACGCGAATTCGAGCGTGTAGCGGCTGTAGGCGTTCTAGTGCTTCCAGCGGAAATTGCCGACATTCTGTTGAAGCTCGAAGCTGATCTGGATGGCGGCACATATGATTCGTGGCAGGAGGAACTAGATTCGCGTGGTGCCGCGATTGGTTCGTCGCTCGGCAGGCTAGTTACGGTCGGACAGCGCCACCTCCGGCCGCCGAAATAGAGGGCTGTCTATCGCTTTTTGGTCAGCACTGCGACTCAAGGCTCTATTCGCCACAGGCAAAGACAGCCGACGCGAAGACTGAGTCGGGCTAGTTCACCCCTTCCCGGACCCTGAAGGTTCAGAGCTTCCGAGCCTGGAATTTGCGGAGGACGAGGCAGCAAAAACGCTGCTTGAAATCGCAAGAGAAAAGCTGCCCGATCGCACCTACCACGAGGCTGGCATTCAAGTCCGCGATGAAGCAGGCAACCAGCTAGTGCAGATCGTGGTCAAATTCGAACTGAACCGCATAGCGCGCATCAGACGATGAACGATCGATGGGGCGATAGTCTCTACGTTGAAGTTGCCCGGTTATTCCAAGAGCGGGCGGGGCGCCATGTGGACGACCTTCATTCGATTATCGAAGAGACGCGTCGGACAATCGAAGCATCGCGCCAGTTGCTGGCCCAGCTAGCCGCTAAAGAGGACCGGCCCCGCCTATCGTTGGCCAATCTACCCCAATGCCCCGCCAAGCGGCGCCGGCCACTTTCAGCCCCTTCGTTCGAAATTTGGCTTCCAGTCGCGATTGCGCGCCCGCTGCTGGCCTTCATAGTCAGGAATGCATGTGAAGAACACCTGCCGGCGCTCACGACCGGCAGCCTTGCAATTTGAGCAAACAAAGAGCCCGACCAGGTCATCATGCATCGAGCCGTGGTCACGGCCGAGCCTGTCAATTAGCGCCTGGATATCGAGCCTCGTCGATTTGCAGCACATCGGATGGCCGCAATTGACATAGACCGTCTCGCGGGCGGCCAGGGTGTCGGCAAGTGTTTTCTGAGGCATGCATGGCGATCTCCGTTGAAGGGGTCGCCGCACCGAATTCACTGTCCCCGGTCTCTCGGCCGGATGCAAGTCGCTTCAGGGCATTTCCACCATGCCGCCTTCACGATGCAGCAGGGCGTCGAAAATGACGTCGAAAACGTTCCCGACCTCCTCTTCGATCTCATGTGTCTTGATGCCGCTCTCCTCAGCCGCTTTCAGGGCCTGGTAGATCCCTAATGGCGAACGGATCGCTTGTCCTTGCGTTAGGCAACAAGCCAGCAATCGCGAGATCGACTGCCAGGAGGCGATGGAGCCGGGTTTTCAGGCGATTGTTGACTGCATGCTCGATGCTGGCTGGACGCAAGGAGAAATCATGCGGTCTCTGAGGCGGCTGATTGCGGCCGACAACATGACGCAGAAGGAAAATGCCAAGGTGGAGGCGCAAATCGCGATCGCGCGCGCCATGATGGGCTTTGGTAGTGGGTCAGTTTGAAATTTGAAAGCGCCCGTCAGAGTCGACCCCAAGCGATCATCGGTTTGAACCCGACTGGACCATCCCACACGCAGGAACTATACCGTCGCAATGGCATATTGGGTGAAGCGTATTGTGCTAAAGGATGGCGAAGTAGTCACGGAGGGTGAACTTCGCGAAGACGAAAACCGATTTGCTGGAACCGCTCCGGTGGTCGGTGATTTGATTGAGGTCCGATGTCGCGGCCGCAGGTTTATGGCGAAAGTGATATGGGGGAATTGGCCCGGTCGCGTTCATCCAGACGATCTTGTTATACCGCTTCGAGTTGCCGAGGTTGGGCTTGTTCCGACAACCCCGCTTCGCGTTCCTACTCGTGGGCCAACCACATCGCGGGAATGACTGCTTTCCCACAGCACGGTAGGCGAAAGTGCCTATTGTGATCGGGGCCGAATCTCAAACTGACCCACTACCGGGCTTGGGCCGGCCTTGACGATCGCCAGCGCAGCGCCAGTATCCTGGCGATGGACGAGAATTACATCTACGGGGAAAGAACCGGCCTGCAGCTCGTGCGCATGGCGATCGAACTCACCTGTCCGGCCGGTGTGCTGCCGAGCGAGGAGGCCGTCAACCGGCTCTATGGACCCTTGCCGGTGCATGAGGGTGAGGCGCTTGCCAAGGCGATCATCGAGACGGTCGAGCGACTGACCGCTGCCGAGATCAAGCCAGTGAGTAAGACCTAAAGCTTCGGCCTTAGGTCGCGACCCAAGAGACGCGCTTCTCTCAAGATCGAGGCGCGATCGAGCCCGATCAGAGATGCAATGTCACGTATCTGCTGCTCAGTGGCACCGGACTCCCGTGCAAGCGCGCGTACATTTTCGTCCGTCAGGCCTGCCGACCTTGATGCTTCGGCCATCACACAAATGCCTCCGGTTGGGGCAGGAGTGCGATGGTCGCTCCCAAGCGTCAGCGCCCATGGTGCGTAGCTGGCGATCTTTCATAGTACGTTCCCGCACCCATTTTAGCCAGTGGCCTTCCCGCCGCATGGACATAGCGCTAGCGTCAGCAAGAGGGCTGACAACCAAGGGCAACGATGAGCGAGAACGACGACCTTATTATTTATCCGGTACCGAGCCTTGTCGCGACCCTGCTTAACCGGGAGCGAACAAAGGGTAGTCCTTTGACAGAGGAAGAGGTGGTCCAAATCCGCGACACCTGTCCGGCGATCGCGATACCTCCCGACGTTGCTCGAAAGGTGGATGACTCACGAGGCTATCTCGATATTGATCCAGAAAATTGCTGGGAAGAATGGCAGCGAGTTCGATTGGAACTCGCCGAAGATTAAGGCATTCGCCGGGCTGGCTTTCCACACTCCCGAAAATTTCAAATACCTCCTTTTAGGCAGTATCTCGGTGACACTACCTCCTTTTAGTGGTCCTGATCCTCGTCGCCGAAGCCTAGCAGCGAAGCGTGGCGTATATACTTATGCTCGCCGCGAAGATGCTTGATCCGCAGCTTCACGCCCGGCCCGACCCACTGTGTTGCGGGTCGCTTCTTGACGCCCTCCGGAGGCGGGCCGGTATGTTCCTGGACGCGCTTCCACAGCCGTTCCTTCATGTCGCGCCCCAGGCTGATGAAGGCCGAGCCGACATATTTTCCGGTGCCGGGCTTCGCCAGCAATGCGAATGCCGCTTTGCCCGGCTCCCGCTCTACGCCGAGCAGTTCGTATTCCTGGACGGCGAAGCTTTTCGTCTTCAGCCAGTTCGATGTTGGCCCGCTCCGATACGGGCTGTCGGCGCGCTTGGAGACGATCCCCTCGATGCCCGCCTGGTCGGCGAGGTAGAAGATCGCCTTGGGATCGCCGGGGATGGCTTCGCTGAACTGGATGCGGCTGTTCGGCTTCATGATGCCGAACAGGATTTCGCGGCGCGCTTTGCAGCCGATGTCGCGCAGATCGTAGCCGTCAAGGTGCATGATGTCGAAGGCGCCGAGGATCATCCCATAGGGATCGCTGTGGACGGCCTTCTGCAGCGCGTCGAAGTCGGGCAGGCCGGCGGCATTGGTGACCACCGCCTCGCCCTCGAAGATCGCGTTCTTAACGTCGAGCTCCCGCGCGGCCTCGACCAGGCCGGTATATTTTCTCGTCCAGTCCGCGCCGCTCTTGGTAAAGGCGCGGATATCGTCGGGGCTGTTGATGACGATCTGGGTGCGGTAGCCGTCGAGCTTGATCT
>NZ_SUEG01000139.1:13052-13265 GCF_005063415.1 Mesorhizobium sp. | reverse complement strand
GATTGGCGCGTCCGGCGGCCAGCGAGGCGCCGCCTGCACGTCCGGCAATCCTTTCGGAGCATACGGGTCGGCAGGTTGCCGCCGCCTTCGGCGAGCTTTCCGACGCGTTTGCCAGCCGCAGCAAGAAGACGTTCGACGAGATGGCCGAGGAGATGCTGCGGCCCATGCTGCAGGACTGGCTGGACAACAACCTGCCGACGCTGGTCGAGCGGC
>NZ_SUEG01000139.1:0-13042 GCF_005063415.1 Mesorhizobium sp. | reverse complement strand
GTAGCAATTCGAGAAACGCGCCGACAGGCGGCTCGACCGGCGAGTTGTCGAGGTTGGCGCTGCCCCTCATCCGCCGGCGGCCCCTTCTCCCCGTATAGTGACGGGGAGAAGGGGCTGGCCGCAACCTCGGCGCCTTTTCCGCAACGTTCGTGATTGGCGAAAGCTTCAGTACAGGCGTCTTTCTCCCCGTCATTACACGGGGAGAAATGCCCGGCAGGGCAATGAGGGGCAGCGCAAACCTGAAGCGATTGCCTTGCAACATTCAGTTCCGCGAGTTGCACCGAACCATCCCGGCGCTATCTATTGGCCACGCCGCCCTTGCGGTTGACTTGGCAACAACCTTCCGATTTACACCGGACCACAAATTCCGGACAGCGCGGACCGTTTTCCCATGCTCGAAAAGACCTACGACGCCAAAGCCGTCGAGCCGAAGATTGCCAGGATCTGGGAAGAGGCCGACGCGTTTCGGGCTGGGGCCGGGGCCGAGGAGGGGGCTGAAGCCTTCACCATCGTCATCCCGCCGCCGAACGTCACCGGCTCGCTGCATATGGGCCATGCGCTCAACAACACGCTGCAGGACATTCTGGTGCGCTTCGAGCGCATGCGCGGCAAGAACGTCTTGTGGCAGCCGGGCATGGATCATGCCGGCATCGCCACGCAGATGGTGGTCGAGCGCCAGCTGATGGAAAAGCAGATCCACCGCCGCGACCTGACGCGCGATGAGTTCATCGATAAGGTGTGGGAGTGGAAGGCCGAGTCCGGCGGCGCCATCCTCAACCAGCTGAAGCGGCTCGGGGCCTCGGCCGACTGGAGCCGGGAGCGCTTCACTATGGACGAGGGCCTGTCCAAGGCCGTGCTCGAAGTGTTCGTGACGCTCTACAAGGAAGGGCTGATCTACAAGGACAAGCGCCTTGTGAACTGGGACCCGAAGCTGCTGACCGCCATCTCGGATCTCGAGGTCGAGCAGCAGGAGGTCAACGGCAACCTCTGGCACTTCCGCTATCCGGTTGAAGGCGTGACCTTCGATCCGGAAAATCCGAAGACCTTCATCACCGTTGCGACGACCCGCCCGGAGACGATGCTGGGCGATACGGCTGTTGCTGTGCACCCCGACGACGAACGTTTCCGGCATCTTGTCGGCAAGAACCTCATCCTGCCGATCGTCGGCCGCAGGATCCCGGTGGTGGCGGACGAGTATTCCGATCCCGAAAAAGGCAGCGGCGCGGTCAAGATCACGCCGGCGCATGACTTCAACGATTTCGAGGTCGGCAAGCGCCACCGGCTGCCGGCGGTCAACATCCTCACCGTCAATGCGGCGGTGAGCCTCAAGGACAATGAGGACTTTCTCGCCGGACTGGAAGTGACGCCGGAGCGTCAGGCCGTCTGGGACAGCCTGGACGGCCTCGACCGTTTCGATGCGCGCAGGAAGATCGTCGAGCTGATGGAGGCGGGCGGCTTTCTCGAGAAGGTCGAGCCGCATCGCCACACTGTCCCGCACGGCGACCGTGGCGGCGTGCCGATCGAGCCGTTTCTGACCGACCAGTGGTATGTCAATGCGGCGGAACTGGCCAAGCCGGCGATCGCCTCGGTGCGCGAGAGCCGTACCAATTTCGTGCCCAAAAACTGGGAAAAGACCTATTTCGACTGGATGGAGAACATCCAGCCCTGGTGCATTTCGCGCCAGCTCTGGTGGGGCCACCAGATCCCTGCCTGGTACGGCCCGGACGGGCATGTTTTTGTCGAAAAGACCGAGGAAGAAGCGCTCGGTGCCGCCGTCGAATATTATCTGGCGCTCGAAGGGCCGTGGAAGGCCTGGGTCGAGGACAAGCTCGAGAATTTCCAGCCTGGCGAGATCCTGACCCGCGACGAGGACGTGCTCGACACATGGTTCTCGTCGGCGCTGTGGCCGTTCTCGACGCTTGGCTGGCCGGACCAGACGCCGGAGCTGAAGACCTATTATCCGACCGACGTGCTTGTGACCGGTTTCGACATCATCTTCTTCTGGGTCGCCCGCATGATGATGATGGGCCTGCATTTCATGGACCAGGAGCCGTTTCATACCGTCTACGTCCATGCGCTGGTTCGCGACAAGAACGGGCAGAAGATGTCGAAGTCGAAAGGCAACGTCATCGATCCGCTCGAGCTCATCGACGAATACGGCGCCGATGCGCTGCGCTTCACCTTGACGGTGATGGCAGCGCAAGGGCGCGACGTTAAGCTCGATCCGGCCCGCATTGCCGGTTATCGCAATTTCGGCACCAAGCTGTGGAACGCGACGCGCTTTGCCGAGATGAACGAAGTGGCGCGCGACGACGATTTCTGGCTGCAGGACGCCAAGCTGGCGGTCAACCGCTGGATCCTGACGGAGCTGACGCGAGCCGCGCGCGACATAACCGACGGCATCACCTCATACCGCTTCAACGAGGCGGCGGGTGCTGCCTACCGGTTCGTCTGGAACCAGGTCTGCGACTGGTACCTGGAACTGCTGAAGCCGGTGTTCATGGGCGCCGACGAGGCCGCCAAGGCCGAGAGCAGGGCATGCGTCGCCTTCGTGCTGGACGAGATCTACAAGCTGCTGCATCCGATGATGCCGTTCATGACCGAGGAACTGTGGGCCGAAACCGCCGGCGAGGGCAGGCAACGGCCGTCGCTGCTTTGTCATGCGGCTTGGCCGTCGCCCGACTTCGAGGACGAGGAGGCCGCCGCCGATATCAACTGGCTGGTCGATCTCGTCTCCGGCATCCGCTCGGTGCGTTCGGAAATGAACGTGCCGCCGGCGGCGATCGCTCCCCTGATGGTGATCGGTGCCAATGACACGACACACGAAAGGCTGGAGCGCCAGGCATCGGCAATCAAGCGGCTGGCGCGGGTCGGCGACATCTCGCTGGTCGATGCGGCACCCAAGGGCTCCGCCCAGATCGTCGTCAACGAAGCGACCATCTGCCTGCCGCTCGGCAGCCTGATCGACCTAGCCGCGGAGGCAGCGCGCCTGCAGAAGGAACTTGCCAAGGTGACCGAGGAAATAGCGCGGCTCTACAAGAAGCTGTCCAACGAGAAATTCGTCGCCAACGCGCCGGAAGAGGTGGTGGAGGCCGAGCGCGAAAAGCTCGCTGAATATCGCGAGGCGCAAGAGAAGCTTTCGGTGGCATTGACGCGGGTACGCGAGGCCGGCTGACGAACAGATTGGGCCGGCTGGCCGCAATAGATTCGCCAGCGAAGAATCTGCTTTCCAGATAGGCCGCCTGCCACGAAAACAGTCATTCCGCAGCGTAAATCTTGAGGCAAACTGAATGTTTTTGCCCCATTGTTGCCGTAATGTAACAATGGCTGACTGGCACTCAAAATGCACTGTTCTGTAGTGATTTGGGCGGTTTTCCCGAGTTTTCTCGTCGATTTGTATTGAGGCGGCCATTTTCCCGTCTCGGGAAGAAGGCCGACACCTTGTCGGAAATGCGTTCAGCCAAGGTGTACATGTACGCGCGGCGAATTCGTTGTTGCGCCGTTAACCTGAATTGGTTCTAGCTTGATGCAAGGATATTTTCGGGGAGGAGATTCATGTGTTATTCGCGTCTGAAAGTGCTGCTGGGCGCGGGGGCTTTTTCGCTGGCTTTGGCTGGGACGGTGCAAGCCGGGGGATTTGACCGGGGCGGCGTCAACATCGACCAGCTGTTCGACGCGGCGCCATATTCGTTCGATGCGGGCGTGACCTATGTTTCGCCACAGCGCAAACTCAAGAATGTGCAGCGTCTGGATGGCTCGGGATTGTCGACGTCGGCGGTGGATGTTGGTGGCGACTATGCGGTGCCGCATGTCGGCATCAAGGCCAACATCTTTGAGCCCGTAGACTGTCTTGCCACCTATACGAGACCGTATGGTGCGGACGCAAATTTCGGCATGAACAACGCCTATTCGCCGACAGCGGTCAAATACGCCGTCGATACAGACGATTTCGGTCTCACCTGCTCCTACAAGGTGAACGTCGGCAAGGGCGCCATACGATTCATTGGCGGTGTCTCCTACCAGCAGGTCGATGCGTTTCTGTCCCGCCAGACACTGCTCGCCTTCGGCAATACCGGCCTCGGCGTCTTCAAGCTATCCGACGAGGCATGGGGTTGGCGTGCGGGCGCAGCCTATGAGATCCCCGAGATCGCCCTGCGCGCCAGCCTGATGTACTCTTCCAGCTACAAATATGACGGGCTGTCGGGAACCGTCGACACGACCGGCTTCAGGGGTGCCTTTCCGGCGGATCTGGTTCCTGGCTCTACCGGCGTGTACCCAGTCTCGGCGTCGGCCGAGATACCTCAGGCTCTGGAATTCAAGCTGCAGAGCGGTATAGCTCCTGGCTGGCTGGCCTTTGGTTCCATCCGCTGGCAGGAGTGGAGCAAGCTTGGCGTCATTGCCATCAATGGCGTGCGCAGTCCGGTAACCGGTGCTCCCTCGCCCGTTTCATTCGACCTGCTTTATCGCGACGGCTGGACGGTCACGGGCGGTATCGGTCACAAGTTCACCGATCAATTGTCGGGCGTGGTTTCGCTGACCTGGGATCGCGGCACCTCGACGACCTCGGGCTATCAGTCGGATACCTGGGCCGTTGCCAGCGGCGTCTCCTATTCGCCGAACGATCAGGTCGAGGTCAGGCTCGGCGGCTCGATCGGTGTGCTGACGAGCGGGTCATCGACTTTCAGCGGTGTCGGCGACGTGGCAAATGCCGTCACCTATACCTACGGCAACGACCTGCTTCTCGCCGGTTCGGCTTCCGTCAAGATCAAGTTCTAACTACAGATTTTTAAACGACAAAACGGCCGGGCGTTGCCGGCCGTTGTTGGGTGCATCGCGTTCGGCATCCGGCCGGCGCAGCAATTGCCCCACATGATGTTCGCTCCTGTAATTGTGACGTTTTGGCAACAGTTTCTGAACAACCCTCGCGCCACCCGGCCGCCCGGGAACATTGCCTATTTCCCGCCATAAACCCGGCGCACCTCGAACTTGTCTCGGGACGCGCGCCAAAAGGCTAGGCGAAGAGGCAGGCCGCACCGCCCGCGGCAAGGACGAGTATGGACGCCAGAGCGATCTCCAAGGCCAAGCTGCCGAGCCGCCACGTGACCGTTGGTCCCGAGCGGGCGCCGCATCGCTCCTACCTCTATGCGATGGGGCTGTCGGCGGCCGAGATCGCGCAGCCGCTGGTCGGTGTCGCCAGCTGCTGGAACGAAGCAGCACCCTGCAACATCTCGCTGATGCGCCAGGCGCAAGTGGTCAAGAAGGGCGTGGCATCCGCCAATGGCACGCCACGCGAATTCTGCACCATCACCGTCACCGACGGCATCGCCATGGGCCATCAGGGCATGAAGTCGTCGCTGGTGTCGCGCGAGGTCATCGCCGATTCGGTCGAGCTCACCATGCGCGGCCATTGCTACGATGCGCTGGTCGGATTGGCCGGTTGCGACAAGTCGCTGCCCGGCATGATGATGGCCATGGTGCGCCTCAACGTGCCGTCGATCTTCATCTATGGCGGCTCGATCCTGCCCGGCAGCTACCGTGGCCGGCAGATCACCGTACAGGACGTGTTCGAGGCGGTCGGCCAGCACTCGGTCGGCACCATCGGCGACGCCGAGCTGCTCGAGATCGAGCAAGCCGCCTGTCCGTCGGCCGGCTCCTGCGGCGCCCAGTTCACTGCCAACACCATGGCCACCGTCGCTGAGGCGATCGGCCTGGCGCTGCCCTATTCCTGCGGCGCGCCGGCACCCTACGAGATGCGCGACCGCTTCAATTTCGCTTCCGGCGAAAAGATCATGGAGCTGATCGCAAGGAACATCCGCCCGCGCGACATCGTTACTATAGAAGCGTTGGAAAATGCCGCGACCGTGGTCTCGGCCACCGGCGGCTCGACCAACGCGGCGCTGCATCTGCCGGCGATCGCGCACGAGGCCGGGATAAAGTTCGATCTTTTCGACGTGGCCAGGATATTCGAGAAAACACCCTATATCGCCGACCTCAAGCCGGGCGGCAAATACGTCGCCAAGGACATGTTCGAGGCGGGCGGCATTCCGCTCTTGATGAAGACGCTGCTCGACCACGGCTATCTTCATGGCGAATGCCTGACGGTGACCGGCCGCACTTTGGCCGAAAATATGGAACATGTTTCCTGGAATGACAGCCAGGATGTGGTCCGTCCCGCCAACAGGCCGATTACCCAGACCGGCGGGGTCGTGGGCTTGAAGGGTAACCTTGCCCCGGAAGGCGCGATCGTGAAGGTCGCTGGTATGGCGGAGCTGAAATTCTCGGGTCCGGCGCGCTGCTTCGATTCGGAAGAGGAATGTTTCGAAGCGGTTACGCATCGCAACTATAGCGAAGGCGAGGTTCTCGTCATCCGTTACGAGGGTCCGCGCGGCGGCCCGGGCATGCGCGAAATGCTGTCGACGACGGCGGCTCTCTACGGCCAGGGCATGGGCGGCAAGGTGGCGCTCATCACCGACGGGCGTTTTTCGGGTGCAACGCGCGGTTTCTGCATCGGCCATGTCGGGCCGGAAGCGGCAGTGGGTGGCCCGATCGGGCTGCTTAGGGATGGCGACTTGATCTCGATCGATGCGGTGAACGGCACGATCGAGGTTGCATTGTCCAAAGCCGAACTGGCGGCGAGGGCAAAAGGATGGAAGGCACGCACGACCGACTATCAGTCGGGCGCGATCTGGAAATACGCACAGACGGTCGGATCTGCCCGCGACGGCGCGGTCACCCATCCCGGCGGTGCCAAAGAAACACACTGCTATGCGGACATCTGAGTTGTTGAGGTCGTCTGTCCTTTCGGCACTGGTTGCGCTCGCCACGTTTGGCGCGACCTTGGGCGCCGTCGGCCAGGCCATGGCCTTCGACGACAAGGTGTTCGACGACAAGACCGGCGTGAAGCCGCAGTCGAGCCCTTGGGCGGTGTTCCAGTTCGGCTTTTCCGCCTACAAGAACGGCCATAAAGAGCAGGCCGCGGAAGCCTATAAATATGCCGCCGAGAACGGCCAGATCGGCGCCACCTGGAAGCTTGCGCGCATGTATGCCGAAGGCGATGGCGTGGCGCGAGACGACTACGCGGCATTCAAGTTCTTCAGCGAGATCGTCGACCAGGATGTCGAGCCCGGTTCGCCCGAGGAAAGCTATGTTTCGGACGCGCTGGTGGCGCTTGGCGACTATCTGAGGAAAGGCATTCCCGGCAGCCCCATCGAGGAGAACGAGGTGGCGGCCCAGGAATATTACATGCGTGCCGCCGCCAACTACCGCAATCCGAACGCCCAGTTCGAGATGGGCCAAATGTTCCTCAAGGGTGAGGGCGGCGTCAAGGCCAGCGTCAAGCAGGCCGGACGCTGGTTCCAGCTGGCGGCCGAAAAGGGCCACGCGGGCGCGCAGGCGACGCTCGGCAACCTGCTTTTCCAAAGCGGCAAGATCGTGCGGGGGCTGGCGATGATGACCGCGGCGCTCGAACGGGCCTCACCCGCCGACCAGCCATGGATCCGCGGCATGCAGGAAGAAGCGTTTGCGGCCGCCGGCGAAGCCGACCGCCGCACCGCGATCTCGCTGGCCGACGACATCCTCACCAAGGGTGGCGGCGACCAATAGGTCGGCGGGATTGTCGATTTAAATCAATTCGCGGTCGGTTCCGCCGGCACGCCGCCGGGCGCCGGTGTTGAGATCGGCGTGCCCTGCAGATGTGGGGCCAGCGTGTTCTCCGGGCAGCCCTCGCGGAGCTTTGTCCAGGATGTGTTGTTGAGCACCATGTCGCAGCGGGCGAGATGGCTCCGGCCTGCAAGCGTCAGGCAGGCGACCCGGCCGATCTGGAATGATTTTCCGTTAGCCAGGCACTCTGCATCGGCAAAAGCCGGCGTCGCCACCGCCATCGCAAGCGCGCAGCCGATCGGGCAGAGTGCAAATCGAGTAGTCATGGGAACCCCACCCACCATGATGATTTCTCATCAAGCGCGCGATTTGTGGCGATAAGAGGTCAACTTATCAATGTGCCGCCGGACAGCAGCTCCGGTCAGGCCGGCCGCAGCGCCAGATCGATCGCCACCGGCACATGGTCGGAGGGCTTTTCCCAGGCACGTACCTGCTTTTCGATCGAAGCCGAGGAAAACCAATTGGCGGCTTCGGGCGACAGAAGCAAATGGTCGATGCGGATGCCGTTGTTCTTCTGCCAGGCGCCGGCCTGATAGTCCCAGAACGTAAAGACGTCCGGGGCGTCGCTGACGGCACGCACGGCTTCGGTGAAGCCGAGATTCTTCAGCCGCCGGAACGCCTGCCGCGTTGCGGGTTGGAACAGCGCATCGCTTAGCCAGTTTTCCGGATATTTCGCGTCGATAGGCTCGGGGATGACATTGTAGTCGCCGGCCAGCACCAGCGGCTCTTCCAGTGCAAGCCGCTCCTCGGCCCAGCGCTCAAGTCGCGCCATCCAGGAAAGCTTGTAGGAGAACTTCTTCTCGTCGTCGATCGGGTTGCCGTTCGGCAGATAGATCGAGGCAACGCGCAAGGCGCCCTTGTCGGTCGAGAACACGCCTTCGATAAAACGCGCCTGCTCGTCGGCATCGTCGCCCGGCAAGCCGCGATTGACCTCGTCGAAGCGCAACTTCGACAGGATGGCGACGCCATTGAAGCCTTTTTGGCCGTAAGTCTCGACATTGTAGCCGAGCGCCTCGATCTCGGCGCGGGGAAACTGCTCGTCGACGGTCTTGATCTCCTGCAGGCAGGCGATGTCTGGCGCGCTTTCCGTCAGCCAATGGGTCAAATTGCCGATGCGGGCGCGAACGCCGTTGATGTTCCAGGTGACGATTTTCATGGGGCCTCGATAGGCTGGTGGTCCGGAGACTAGCGATCCGGCGGGTGACGTTCGACAAGGCCGATCGTATTGCCTGCCGGGTCCTTTAGAAAGGCCATCCATTCGCTTTCCCCGGCCTGGCCGAACAGGCCTTCGGTGTCGCGATGGACGAGCGCCGGCGGCGCGGTGAAGGGAACGCCGGCGGCCTTTGCCGAAGCGTGGAACTCTTCGAGGCCGGATATATCGAGATAGACGGTGCCGGCCGGCAGACCGTCGGTGAAAAGCAGGCGCACGTCACCGGCCAGGATGAAGGCGATGCCCGGCGGATCGAAACGCGCGTGCAGGCTCATGCCGAGCACCTCGCGCCAGAACGCCAGCGTCGCATCGAGGTCGCGCCCGGCGGAAAGCGCGACCTGACGGACCGCGCCGATGTCGGGCATTTCTAGATCGAGAAGCTGGTGCCGCAGCCGCAGGAGGCGACCGCATTGGGGTTTCTGATCTGGAACGACTGGCCCATCAGATCGTCGACGAAATCGATCACCGAGCCGCCCATATAGACCAGCGACAGGTCGTCGATCAGCACGGTGGCGCCGTCCTTTTCAATGGCGACGTCGTCGTCATTGCGCCTGTCGACGAGGTCGAACTTGTAGGAGAAGCCGGAACAGCCGCCGCCCTCGACCGAAACGCGCAGGGCCGTCTTACCGGCTTCGCTCGCCACAATCTTGGCGATCCGCCTGGCGGCGGCGTCGGTCATCTCGACTTTCATGGCGGTCTTGGCATCAGCGCCCATGGGCGTCACCTTGCTTTCGGTTTTGTATGATAGGTATGAAGCGCGACGGGGCAAGTCAACTGCGGCATACGCTATGACCAACGAGTTGGGCGACATCGGATTCGGCTATCGGCCGCGCGCGGCCTATGCCAGCGACCCGGCGAAGTCGCGCGGCCGGCTGTTCGACGAGGTGGAAAGCCCGACGCGTACGCCGTTCCAGCGCGACCGCGACCGCATCATCCATTCGACGGCGTTCCGCCGGCTTAAGCACAAGACGCAAGTGTTCGTCGCACACGAAGGCGACCATTACCGCACGAGGCTGACGCATTCGATCGAGGTGGCACAGATTGCACGCGCTCTGGCGCGGGCGCTGCGCGGCGACGAGGACCTGGCCGAGGCGGTGGCCCTGGTGCACGACTTCGGCCACACGCCCTTCGGCCATACCGGCGAGGACGCGCTGAACGAGAAGATGGCCGCCTGGGGCGGCTTCGACCACAATGCGCAGTCGCTGCGTGTGGTGACGCGGCTGGAGCGGCGCTATGCCGAGTTCGACGGGCTGAACCTCACCTGGGAAACGCTGGAGGGACTGGTCAAGCACAATGGCCCACTGACCGATGCCAAGGGGAAAGGGCTGAAGGGGCCGGTGCCGCAGGCGATCCGCGACTATTCCGAACTGCATGACCTCGAACTCGACCGCTTCGCCGGTATCGAGGCGCAGTGCGCGGCGATTGCCGACGACATCGCCTACAACACCCACGACATCGATGACGGCTTGAGGGCAGGGCTGTTGACGCTGGATATGCTGGAGGATGTCTCGCTGCCGGGGTCGATCCTCAAGGGCGTGCGTGAGCGCTATCCGGCGCTCGATGACGTACGCACCGGCCACGAGCTGATGCGCCGGCAGATCACCATCATGGTCGAGGACGTGATCGTCTCGACGACGGCCAATCTGGCGCGCATCCAGCCCGGCAGCGCCGACGCGGTAAGGGCGGCCGGCGAGACGATGGTGAGCTTCTCCGCCGAGACGGCCGTATCGGAAAAGGAGCTGAAGGCCTTTCTTTACAAGCACCTCTACCGGCACGCGGAGGTCATGCGGGTGCGCGCCGACGCCGACCAGATCGTCAGGGACCTGTTCGACGTTTATTTCGCCGATCCGCGCGCCATGCCGGATGGCTGGCGCGAAGGGCTCGACCGGGCAGAGGACCGCGTCAAGGCGCGCAGTGTTGCCGATTTCCTGGCCGGCATGACGGACACATATGCGCTCAAGGAACACAGGCGTTTGTTTGACCATACGCCGGATTTGAGCTAGGGCGGGCGCGATTTTGCCGGCCAACGAGCCGGATCCCTGCAAACCGTCAGAGCCATAGCAATGAACATCTTCGCCGATTTCAACGCGCGAATCATAAAAGCCGTCGAAGCGCTTGATTTGAAAGACAAGGATGGCGTGTCGCCGGACCTGTCGCGCATCGCCGTCGAGCCGCCGCGAGATGCCAGCCATGGCGACCTCGCGACCAACGCTGCCATGGTGTTGGCCAAGCCGACCGGCCAGAACCCGCGCGCGCTGGCCGAAAGGCTGGCCGAGGCGCTGCGCGCCGACGAGGATATCGCGGCCGCCGAGATCGCAGGCCCGGGCTTCGTCAATCTCAGGCTCAAGGACGGTTTCTGGCAGGCGCATCTGACGGCGCTGCTCGGCGAAGGCCGCAACTATGGCCGCTCGACGGTCGGCGGCGGCAAGAAAACCAATGTCGAATATGTCTCGGCCAACCCGACCGGTCCGATGCATGTCGGCCATTGCCGGGGTGCCGTGGTCGGCGACGCGCTGGCCAATCTGATGGCCTTCGCCGGTTACGACGTGACCAAGGAATATGTCATCAACGATGCCGGTTCGCAGATCGACGTGCTCGGACGCTCGGTCATGCTGCGCTACCGCGAAGCGCTTGGCGATGAGATCGGCGACATTCCGGCCGGGCTTTATCCAGGCGACTATCTGATCCCCGTTGGTCAGGCGCTGGCCAGCGAATTCGGCCGCTCCCTGCTGCAGATGCCGGACGAAGAGGCGCTTGCCATCGTCAAGGACAGGACGATCGACGCGATGATGGCGATGATCCGCGAGGATCTGGCGCTGCTCAACGTGCATCACGACGTCTTTTTCTCGGAGCGCACATTGCATGCCAACAATGCGAAGAAGATCCGCTCGGCGATCAGCGACCTGACGCTGAAGGGCCACATCTACAAGGGCAAGCTGCCGCCCCCCAAGGGCGAGAAGCCGGACGACTGGGAGGACCGCGAGCAGACGCTGTTCCGCTCGACCGCGGTCGGCGACGACATGGACCGGGCGCTGGTCAAGTCGGACGGTACCTTCACCTATTTCGCCGCCGATGTCGCTTACCTCAAGGACAAGGTCGATCGCGGCTTCGTCGATCTGATCTATGTGCTTGGCGCCGATCATGGCGGCTATGTGAAACGGCTGGAAGCGCTTGCCCGGGCGATTGCCGGCGACGAGGTCAAGCTTACCGTGCTGCTTTGCCAGCTGGTGAGGCTGTTTCGCGCCGGTGAGCCGGTGCGCATGTCGAAGCGATCCGGCGAGTTCGTGACCTTGCGCGAAGTGGTCGAGGAGGTTGGCCGCGACCCGATCCGCTTCATGATGCTCTACCGCAAGAACGACGCGCCGCTCGATTTCGACTTCGCCAAGGTGACCGAGCAGTCGAAGGACAATCCGGTGTTCTACGTGCAGTACGCCTCGGCGCGCTGCCATTCGGTGTTCCGGCAGGCGAGCGAGCAATTGGGCGAGGCCATGTTCGACCGCAACCAGCTGGCCGCCGAAGTGGCTTTGCTGACCGACGAGGGGGAGATCGGCCTGATCAGGAAGCTCGCCGAATATCCGCGGCTGATCGAAGCAGCGGCGCTCGCGCTCGAGCCTCACCGGCTGGCATTTTACCTCTACGAACTCGCTTCCAGCTTCCACGGACACTGGAACCGGGGCACCGATAATCCCGACTTACGTTTTGTTAAGGTTAACGACCGACAATTGACGCATGCCAGACTAGGGCTGGTGCAGGCTGTTTCGGACGTTTTGACGTCCGGCCTGACGCTGATCGGAGCCAATGCGCCCACCGAAATGCGTTAGGTTTGAGTAAAAAACCTGTCACCTTTTGCCCACATTGCGCTGGTAAGGGCCAACCCTACGCGACGTCCATGGCGTCCGAATGAGTGCGAGTTCGGGAACAATAATGGCAGACAGAACCCAGCTGAGAGCAGCCGACCACAACGACATCGCCAACGATGATCCGTTCGCGGAACTGACCAGGATCATGGGGTTCGACCCGCGCCAGCCGGTCAAACCGCAAACTCCGGCCCAGCCGAAAACCGCTGCCGCCGAGCCGTCGGTGGACGAGGGCGATTTCGAGATCGATCTCGAGAAGGAGTTGATGGGCGAGTTCGGCGCCGACGCCAATGACAATGCTTCCCCTGCCGAGCTT
>NZ_SUEG01000138.1:11378-13447 GCF_005063415.1 Mesorhizobium sp. | reverse complement strand
GGCTGAAGGCGTGCCGACGGCGGCAATTGCCGCCCGCATCGCCGGCGAGCGCCGGATCGACGCGCCGATCATCGCCGCCGTCGCCGCCATATTGGACGGCACCATAACCATAGACCAGGCTGTATCGGCATTGATGACACGGCCGCTCAAGACCGAAACCGACATGTGATCCCGAACGATTGCGGAGATGGAAAGATGCTGTTTGCGTTGATTTGCAAGGACAAGCCAGGAAGCCTGCAGGTGCGGCTCGATACGCGGCCCAAGCACCTTGCCTTCCTGGAAGGGCTGAACGGCGACAAGAAATTGGCCTTCGCCGGCCCGTTCCTCGACGCAGACGGCAAGCCGAACGGCACTCTCGCCGTTGTCGAGGCGCCCGATCTGGCTGCGGCAAAAGCCCTGTCGGCGGCCGATCCCTATACCAAGGCAGGGCTGTTCGAAAGCGTCGAAATCCGGCAGTGGAACTGGAGCTTCAACAAACCAGCGGATATCTAATCGCGGCGGCACCTGAGGAGGAGCAACACAATGAACTACTGGCTGTTCAAATCCGAACCCTCGGTCTTCTCCTTCGAAATGCTGAAGGCCAAGGGCAAGGCCGGCACGCAGTGGGACGGGGTGCGCAATTATGCCGCGCGCAACAACATGAAGGCGATGCAGATCGGCGATCTCGGCTTCTTCTACCATTCCAATGATGGACTCGACATAGTCGGCATCGCCGAGGTCTGCGCTCTGGCCCATCAGGACAGCACCACCGACGACCCCCGCTGGGAGTGCGTCGATATCCGCGCCTTCAAGGACATGCCGAATCCGGTGACGCTGGAACAGGCCAAGGCCAATCCAAAGCTGGCCGACATGGCGCTGGTGCGGCTCGGGCGGCTGTCCGTGCAACCGGTGACGCCGGCCGAATGGCAAGAGGTTTGCCGCATGGGCGGCCTGACGCCGGCGCCATGACGGCGCTGACGCCGGACAGCGCCAGGAAATTCATCCTCGACAACACGGCGCTGACGGCGCCGCCGCATGTGCCGGAGATCCGCCTGCACCTGGCCGACGAGGCGCATGACCTGTGGCAGCGGACAGAGGATGAGCTGACCGAAATCGGCCTGCCGCCGCCCTTCTGGGCTTTTGCCTGGGCCGGCGGCCAAGGCCTTGCCCGCTACATCCTCGACGATCCGGCAACGGTGCGCGACAGGCGCGTGCTCGACTTCGCCTCCGGCTCCGGCCTTGTCGCCATTGCCGCAGTGAAGGCCGGAGCTGCCGAGGTGATCGCCGCCGACATCGACCCGTTCTGCGCGACCGCGATCCGCCTCAATGCCGAGGCCAACGGGGCGGAGATAAAATTCCTCATCGGCGACTGCATCGATACTGATGCCGGCTGGGACGTGGTGCTGGCCGGCGACGTCTTCTACGACAAAACTTTCGCTGACAGGCTGATGCCGTGGTTCGTCGCGCTGAAGGCGCGCGGCGCCGACATTTTCGTCGGCGATCCCGGCCGCTCGTATCTGCCGAAGGCGGGGCTGGAACCGCTTGCCGTCTACGAAGTGGCGGTGACGCGGGCGCTGGAGGACGCCGAGGTCAAGCGCACCACCGTCTGGCGTCTTGCTTGACGGCATCGCCGAACAGGCGTTCCATCGCGCAATCGACCGGAGGGAACCATGGATTTTTCAGCAATCAATTGGCTGGCGGTAATCGTCGCCGCCGTCGTGGCATGGCTGTTCGGCGCGGCCTGGTATATGGGCTTGAGCAAGCCGTGGCTGAAGGCCGCCAAGCTTGATCCGGCGACGATGAGCAAATCGATGCTGCCCTTCGTCGTCTCCTTTGTCGCGGAGCTCGTCATGGCGCTGGTCATGTCGCTGATCATCGGCGCCGTGACCGGCGGCGAACCGAGCCTGCTTGCCGGGGTGATCTTCGGCTTCGTTCTCTGGCTGGGGTTCGTCGCCACCACGCTTTCGGTCAACCATCGCTACGAAGGTTTCGGCTGGGATCTGACGCTCATCGATGTCGGCCATTGGCTTGGCGTGCTGCTTCTCATCGGCGCTGTGATCGGCTGGTTCGGCGCGGCGGCGGCCTGACCG
>NZ_SUEG01000138.1:5657-11368 GCF_005063415.1 Mesorhizobium sp. | reverse complement strand
CTGACCGTCAGGTCGGGGTCCTGGCGATTTCCTCGAGAAGCCAATCGCGAAAGGCGGCAATGCGCGGATCATTCGCCGTACTTTCGGGATAGACCAGGAAATAGGCGAATTCCGGCGCGACCTTGATGCCGAGTTCGAAGGGCCGGATCAGCCGACCTTCCGAAAGGTCGTTTGCCACCATGGCGAAATCGGCGAGCGCGACCGCGTTGCCGTCGAGCGCGGCCTGGACGGCATCCGTCGAGTTGCCGAACACGATGGTCCGGCTGTCGTCGAAATCGTCGACGCCCGCCGCCGCCATCCATATGCTCCAATTCGGCCAGGTGACGCCTTGGCGCGACCACTCGATATGGGCCAGCGTATGATGGAACAGGTCGCGCGGTTCCTTGAGCGGCGGCCCTGACCGCAGCAGGGCCGGACTGCAGACGGGAATAATGACGTTTTCGAACAGCCGGTGCGAGCGAAGCCCCGGATACTTGCCGGTGCCGAATCGGATGCCGAGATCGACGTCGTCGCGATCGAAGTCGCGCACCTCGTAACTGATGTCGAAACGCAGCTCGATTGCCGGATGCTGCTTGCGAAAATCGTCGACGCGCCGCATCAGCCACTTCGTCGCGAATTGCGCATCGAGGGTGACCTTCAACAGCGCCGATCCGGCCGCCGTCTTCTGCGCCCGTGAGACGGCCCGGCCAAGCAGGTCGAGCGCATCGGTCGAAGCTTCGAACAGCACCGCGCCCGCCTCGGTCAGCCGGATTGTGCGGCTGGTGCGTGTGAACAGCACGATGCCGAGTTGATCCTCGATTTCCTTGATCTGGTGGCTGACCGCTGCCGGCGTCAGGCCGAGCTCGTCGGCGGCGCGGGTGAAATTGAGGTGCCGGGCCGCTGCCTCCAGCGTCCGCAGCGCACGGGTTCCAGGCAGCAGGCGCGCCATCAGTGCCAGACGAGGAGGGTTCGGTCGAGCATTCCAATCCTCAAACAAAACTTGAAGATGTAGAAAAAACTACTCGTTTCCCGTTTAAATTTCAATCCGCCATGCTCCGAGCATCGAAGAAACATCAAACCGGATTTGATGTCCGGAGAAGCGGATTGCACCATGTCTGACATCGCCTTGCGCTCTGTAATCCTCCGCCCGGCCTGGCTGCGCGCCGTGCTTGCCTGGCTTCGGCATGCAAAGATCGCGATCAGTCTTCCCTCTGAGAATGTCGAGGATCTCTCCGATCGCCAGCTGCGCGACATTGGCGGCGAACGCAAGGACATCGCACGCGCCATGGACCGCGAACTCGGCCGGCTCGGCCTTCTCGACATAGGGTGGCAAAGGAGTAGGGGAGTAGGGGAGTAGGGGAGTAGGAAAAGCTAAGCGGCGCGCCCGCGCCTGTCTTACCCTTACTGCCCCATTCCCCTACTCCCTTATTCCCCTATTCCCTTATCTTACCACCCTTACTACCGTCCGCTCCGACAGCAGCGGCAGCAGCCGCGCCATGGTGCGGGCTGTTACCGCGACGCAGCCTTGCGTCGGCGTGAAGCCGGGGCGCGCCAGGTGGAAGAAGATGGCGCTGCCGCGCCCGCGCCGGCGCGGCACAATGTTCCAGTCAAGCACCAGGCAGGCGTCATAGAGGTCGTCGGTGCGCAGCATCCGCTCATGGCTGGCGCCATAGGGGATTTTGACCGGGCGGTTGTAGTTGCGGTCCCCAGGCACCTCGCACCAGCCGAGGTCGCGGCCGATCGGCGTCATCGCCAGCCGCGTCCGGCGGCCGCCGGCAAAACGGTCGCCGCGAAAATATCCCGACAATATCCGCATCGAGGCGAGCGGCGTGGCGCCGTCGCCCTCGCGCTTGCCGGCCGAGATGCCGCCATGCCCCAGCGCACATGGAAACACGAGTTTGCCGGCCTGCAGAAAGCCCTGGCTGGGCTGGCCAGGCCGCGCCCGCACGGTGAGCACGGTGAGCCCTTTCGGCAAAATTGCGCCGACTGCATTGCGATCGTGTTTTTTCTTGTATGATCGTGTCACGGAACAAATCACTGTGAACGGCTGTTGTGCCGGTCAGCTTCCGCATAAACAGGCAGCGGTCAACTGAAATCTCTTTTCAAAACAACGGATTGATCCATGACTTCACGCACCATTCTGATCGTCGACGACGATGACGACCTGCGCGGCACCCTTGTCGAGCAATTGTCGCTTTATGAGGAATTCGACGTCCTGCAGGAAGCGACCGCCGCCAAAGGCATCGCCACGGCGCGCAGCGGGCTCATCGACCTGCTCATCATGGATGTCGGCCTGCCCGACATGGATGGCCGCGAGGCGGTAAAGATATTGCGCAAGGGCGGCTACAAGGCGCCGATCATCATGCTGACCGGGCATGATACCGATTCCGACACCATCCTTGGCCTCGAGGCCGGCGCCAACGACTATGTGACGAAGCCGTTCCGCTTTGCCGTGCTGCTGGCCCGCATCCGCGCGCAGTTGCGCCAGCACGAACAGAGCGAGGACGCCACTTTCTCGGTCGGCCCCTACACGTTCAAGCCCAGCCAGAAGCTTCTGATCGACCCGCGCGGCGCCAAGGTTCGGCTGACCGAAAAGGAAGCCTCGATCATCAAATATCTCTACCGCGCCGACCAGAAGGTGGTGACCCGCGACGTGCTGCTGGAGGAAGTCTGGGGTTACAATTCCGGCGTCACCACGCATACTCTGGAAACTCATGTCTACCGGCTGCGCCAGAAGATCGAGCGCGATCCTTCCAACGCGGAAATTCTCGTGACAGAAAGCGGCGGCTACAAGCTGGTTCCTTAAACATTTCATTATTCAAATAAGCGATCCGGGCGGGGCGCTTTTCGGGTACGGTCCTGAGGCTGGAGGTGGTTGTGGATCGGCCTCGTAGGGGAGGAGTCGGACTGACGGTTCGGGGACATAGCTAGATGGCGCTGGATGACGATATCCGCATCCTGTCCACCGTGAGGCTCTTCGAGGGCTTTACGCAGGAACAGCTGCGTCTGCTCGCCTTCGGCGCCGAAACCACCAAGTTGCAAGCCGACCACAAGCTTTACCGCGAGGACGACGAGGCTGATTGCGCCTATATCGTGATCAGCGGCCGCATCGTCCTCTACCGCGAGCACGATGGCGAGCGCATCCGGATCGGGACAGCCGGCCCCGGCACCATGCTCAGCGAACTGGCGCTGATCGCCGATACCAACCGGCTGACCAGCGCCTCGGCCGAAATCGATTCGGAAGTGCTGCGGCTCAGCCGCAAGATGTTCCGCCGCATCCTCGAGGAATATCCGGAGCTGGCGGTTCACCTGCACCAGCGCATCTCGGAGGATTTCCAGGCGATGATCCGCCAGATCGAGGAACTTGGGCCGCGTTTTGCCGGCTAGAGCAATTCCAGGAAAAGTGTGAAACGGTTTTCCGTCCGGAATTGCGTCAAAACAGAGAGATAGACCGGTTCTGCGTTTCCGTGAAACGACGAACCGGTCTAATGTAGCGCCTCTGGCCTAGCCAGAATGATTTCGGAACCGCGAGGGCTCAAGGCCGGTGCGTTGCGGAAACAAGCTCGGCCTTGCGCCGTGCCGTCTCCAATCCCAGCGCGATGAAGCGGCGCGCATGTTTGGCCAGCTCCATATTATCGGTCCACAGATTGCGCCAGATCGCGGTTTTCCGCGACAGGTTCTCGTCGACGATTTCCGAGGAGAAGGATTCGAAGCTGAGGTCGTCGCTGTAGCCGATGGCGGTCAGCGCATCGAATATCGCGGCAAAATCGATATTGCCGGTGCCGAGGAAGCCGCGATTGCTCTCGCCGATATGGACATAGCCGATCTTCCTTGCGGCGTTGCGAATAGCCAAGCCGACATCGGCCTCCTCGATGTTCATATGGAAGCTGTCGAGATGCAGGAAGATGTTGTCGGATCCGCTGTCCGCGATGAAGGCCATGCCTTGCGCGGCGGTGTTGAGCAGATTGCTTTCGAAGCGATTCACGATTTCGAGGTTGAGGGTGACGCCGGCTGACTTTGCCGTCTCCGCCACCTCGGCAAGCGTGCCGGCGCTGCGGTCCCACTGGTCGCGCGTCGGCGCCTCGCTCTGCAAGCCGTGGCTGGTGCTGAGGATGCCGGCAACCTTCTGGCCGCCGAGATCGCGGGTCAGCGCGATCGTATGTTTCAGGATTTCGACGCCGTGCGCGGCAATCGTTTTGTCGTCGCTCGAAATATCGCCGTCGGCCGGCAGTCCAATGCTGATCGCAACGCCGAGGCCGAGATCGGCGATCCGCTTGGCCAAGCCGTCAATGTCGACATTGGCAGGGTCGAGATAGGAGAATTCGATCAGCTCGAAGCCGGCCTCCCTGGTGTTGGCCAGCGTCCGCTCGAGGTCGCCCTGCGCCGAGCTCGCCGACCAGACGAATGAGTGGATTCCGATGCGCGACATGATCGTCTCCGGTTATTTCCAGCGGACCCAATGCCAAAGCGGTTTTGGCAATCCGATGCTCGGACAAAAAGGTGCGGCCGGTCATCCCGGCCGCGCCAGGCTTGGGAGGCTTAGCGAGCTGCGGTCCAGCCCTTGTAATCCTTCAAATTGTCGGCGGTGATCAGCTTCGGGTCGAGCAGCACCGTCGGCTCGGCCGGCTTCTTGCCGGCAAGCAGGTCAGCCGCCATCGTCAGCGACTGGCCGGCCATCACATAGGGATCCTGCGAGGCCGAGGCCTTGATCATAGACGTGCCGGCAGCGAGTTCCTTCTCGATATCCGGCGCGCCGTCGACCGCGGTGAAGATGAACTCCGAGCGGTTGAGCTGCTTAGCCGCAAGCTGGGCGCCGATCGCTGTCGGATCGTTGATGGCGAAGACCGCGTCGATCTTGTCGAAGCGGGTCAGCAGCGACTGGAACACTTTCAGGCCGCCGTCGCGCGAGCCTTCGGCGTTCTGGTCGTCGGAAAGGATCTTGATGTCGGGGTGTTTTGCCAGCACGTCCTTGCAGCCCTTGACTCGCTCCAGGATCGACGAGGAGGCCGGGCCGTTGAGGATGACGTAGTCGCCCTTGCCGCCGGTATGGTCGACCAGATACTGGCACGCCTCTTCGCCGGCCTTGACATTGTTGGTCATCACGGTGACGTCGGCGCCTGGCGCCGAAACGTCGAAGGCGGCAACGACGATGCCGGCCGCCTGCGCCTTCTTCACTGCCGGCGCGATCGCCTTGGCGTCGACGGCGTTGAGCATGATGACATCGACGCCGGCGGCGATGAAGGAATCGACCTGCGAAACCTGCTTGTTGAGGTCGTAGTCGGCCGAGACCGAGGTCACCTGCACATTCGGGTTGATCTTCTTGGCCGCGTCCTCGATGCCCTTGATGGTGGCGACGAAGAACGGGTTGCCGAGCAGGCCGACCGAGATGCCGACCTTGTTCAGATCCTTGGCCGATGCCGGCGCGATGACGGCGGCCGCAAGGGCGACGCCGCAGAGCAGTTTAGCGATGGTCTTCATTGTATTATTTTCCTCCTGATGCCCCGCGCCTCTCACGGTGCGTTACACATGAAACCGGCTCGTTGGATGCCGGCGACTAAGGGCCATCACGTTCTTGCTCCTGCCTGGAGCCGGTAACGGTCGAGGGCGACCGCCACGATGAT
Organism: Mesorhizobium sp.; assembly: GCF_005063415.1. Lineage (GTDB taxonomy): Bacteria > Pseudomonadota > Alphaproteobacteria > Rhizobiales > Rhizobiaceae > Mesorhizobium. Next base: position 5,768 of record NZ_SUEG01000138.1, on the reverse strand, counting down.
GACCAATCCCTTGATGATGTACTGCCAGATGTCCGAAACACCGGCGAGGATGAGCCCGTTGGACAGCACGGCGATGATCAGGCCGCCGATCAGCGTGCCCCAGATCGAGCC
>NZ_SUEG01000138.1:0-5647 GCF_005063415.1 Mesorhizobium sp. | reverse complement strand
GGTACCGCCGAGGATGACCGCGGCAATAGCGTCGAGTTCGTAGGATTGGCCGAGCTGCAGCCCGTTGGCGGCATAGAGCCGGGCCGCCGACATGGCGCCGCCAAGGCCAGCCAGAAGGCCGGAAACGCCGTAGACGAAGAGCAGCACCAGCGGCACCTTGATGCCGGTCAGCCTGGCGGCCTCGGCGTTGCCGCCGACGGCGTAGATCCAGGTGCCGAGCACGGTGCGCTTGAGCACCAGCCAGGACAGCACGACGACCGCCAGCGCGATGATTACCAGCCACGGAATGCCGAACAGCGACCCGTTGCCGATGAAGTCGAACGGCAGGTCCGCGTTGAACACCGTGGTGTCCTGGCCAAGCAGGCGGGCGACGCCGCGCACGGCGGTCAGCGACCCCAGCGTGACGATGAAGGGCGGCAGTCTGATATAGGCGATCAGCAGCCCGTTGATGACGCCGAAACCGAGGCCGACGAGAATGGCCGCCGGCACGCCCAGCAGTCCCCAATCGGGCACCAGCGACACCATCACCGCCACCATCGCCGAGGCGGCAAGGATCGAGCCGACGGACAGGTCGATGCCGCCGGTCAGGATGACAAAGGTCATGCCGGCGGCCAGCACGATATTGATCGACGATTGCTGCATGACGATCAGCAGATTGGTCTGGGTGAAAAAGCGCGGATTGATGAACTGGAAACCGACCGCCAGCAGGATCAGGATCGGCAGCATGCCGAGTGCGGCGATGGCGGTGCGCCACCTTGTGCTCCTGCCGACCGCCCGGTCGTCCGCTTTCATCGTGTCGGCCACCTTGTCGGTCATCGCTGAGCCGCTCCAGTTGCAAGTTCCATGATCGCTTCCTGCCGCAGCGGCTCGCCCTCCGACGCCGTCACCTCGCCGGCAATGGTGCCGTCGCGCATCACCAGCACGCGGTCGGCGATGCCGATCACCTCCGGCAGTTCGCTGGAGATCATCAGGATGGCGATGCCTTTCTTGGCCAGGTTGTCGATCAGCCGGTAGATTTCCGACTTCGCCCCGACATCGACGCCGCGGGTCGGCTCGTCGAGGATGACGACCTGCGGCTCGGTTTCCAGCAGGCGGGCGAGCAGTACCTTCTGCTGGTTGCCGCCCGACAGCGAGCCGGCATTGGCCTGCACCGAGCTGGTGCGGATGGAGAGGTCGGACACCGCCTTGGCGGCGCGCTTTTCGGCTGCCGTGAAGTCGCGCAGACCGCCGGCGTTCGCGTCCTTTGCCAGCACCCCCATGCTGATGTTGTCGGAGATCGACATGTCGAGAAACAGGCCAAGTTGCTTGCGGTCCTCGGTCAGGTAGGCGATGCCGGCATCGAGCGCCTCGCTTGGCGAACCTATGGATATCGGTTTGCCGCCGAGCTCCAGCGTGCCCGATGTATGCCTGTCGGCGCCGAAGATCAGCCGTGCCAGTTCGGTGCGGCCAGAACCGACCAGGCCGGCCAGCGCCAGCACCTCGCCCTTGTGGAGGTCGAAGGAACAATTCTTTATGAGATTGCCGTCCGACATGCTGCGCACCGACAGCGCGATGGCGCGCTTGCTGTCCGGCGGACGGTGATCCTTCTTGTAGAAGGTCGACAGATCGCGCCCGACCATCATCGATACCAGGCGCGAGGCGTTCAGGTCGGCGCGCTCGAGCGTGCCGACATAGCCGCTGTCGCGCAGCACGCTGACGCGGTCGGCGAGCTGGTAGACCTCTTCCATGCGGTGGCTGATGTAGATGATGGCGATGCCTTGCGCCTTCAGCGTCGCGATCACCTCGAACAGCCGGTCGGTCTCACGCGAGGTCAGCGACGTGGTCGGCTCGTCCATGACGATGATGCGCGCATTGGTCGACAGCGCGCGGGCGATTTCGACCAGCTGGCGTTCGCCGAGCGACAGGCTGGCAACCGGGGTGCGCGCCGAGAAGGTCACGCCGAGCCGCGCGATGATCTCGCTGGCGCGCCGATTGCACTGCTCGCGATCGACGACGCCGAACCGTCGCGGCTCGTTGCCGAGAAAAATGTTCTGCGCCACCGACAGGTTGGGCGCCAGCGACAGCTCCTGATAGATGACCGCAATGCCGGCGGCGCGCGCCTTGATCGGGTCGCCGGTGGCGGCCGGCGCGCCGTCGATCAGGATCTCGCCGCCGGGGTCCGGCCGGTAGGCGCCGGACAGCACCTTCATCAGCGTCGACTTGCCGGCACCGTTCTCACCCATCAGCGCGTGCAGCTCGCCGGCGTGAACGGTCAGCGACACATCGTGCAAGGCGCGGATCGCACCGAACGTCTTCGAGATGTGGCGCATCTCCAGCACCGGTTGGCGGGCCGTCTCGATCCGGGCGGCGGCGCTCATCGCGCACCTCCCGCACCTGCCCTGGCCACAGCCCGGTCGGCGGCAAGGCCGCGCCAGTCGTTGCGATAGCCGGCAAGGCCGCTGAAACTTGCCGCATGCACCGCCTCCGGCGCTTCGGTGGCAAACTCGCGTCCGACGCTTTCGAAGGCAAGTGCGGCAGCACCGGTAGCGCTGCCCTCCAGCGTTGCGCCCTGCAGGAAAACCTGCCCGGGCCGCAACTGCGCCAGCAACGCGGCAAGCAGCCCGCCATTGTTCAGGCCGCCGTCGACGATCACCGTATTGTCCGACTGGATCAGCTCGAGGCACAGATCGACCATCAGCGCGACGTAGAGCAGCGCCATGGCCGCGCGTTCCTCGGCATTGGGCGTACGCCCGACCAGTTCACCGCGGCGGTGCGGCATCGGGCCGCCGGGCGCGAAGCTCGGCAGCGCCATGATGCCGGCGTCGATCACCCGTTGTATCGATGACGGCGCGATTGCGCCCTGCCAGCCGGCGCTGATCGTTGCGAATTCGCGGCCGCCCATGAAGCGGACGGTTGGCACCGGGCCGCCGTCGACATCGACATTGACCAGCATGTCCCGCTCGCCATCGAGTGCGTCGAGCGGGCAGTCCGGATTGAGCACTACCACCCAGGTGCCGGTCGAGACCACGGTCACCGGCCCAAGCTGCTGCCGGCGGTAGGCATGGAGCGCGGCATTGCTGTCGTGGACGCCATTATGGATGGCGACCGGCTTCTCGGCCTGGCCGAAGCGCTGCTCGCCGATCACCGCGCCGGCACGCTCGAAGGCGGGCATCTGGCCGCGCCAACCCTCGGCATCGACCAGCGAGCTGAAATCGCGTTTGCGCGGCGCCCATAAATGCGAGTGGCAGCCGAGATACGACACTTCCGATACCTGCCGGCCGCCAAACCGCCAGCTCCAATATTGGGGGTAGCCGAGGATCGATTTCGCTGCGGCGAAGGCACCGGGCTCCACCTGCTTCAGCCACAACATGTGGCGGCCGTAGTTGAAGCCAAGCGGCAGGCGCGGCGAAAAGGTCTCGGCAAAATCCGGAATGCGGCGGTCGATCTGCGCGGCGATTTCAGCTGGCGGTTCCTGCTCGTAATCGAGGATCGGATGCGTCAGCGCGGCGTCGTCGACCAACGCGAAAGTGCAGCCATGGCCGGATACCGTCAGCCCTTCCACGCCATGCGTGTCGACGGCGTCATCGATGGCGCGGGCCGCCCAGTCGTGCAGCGCTGGCTCGTCGAGCACGCTGAAGCCGCCTTTGCGGATCCAGCTCGGCTGGGTGCGGCGCTCGTCGAGGATCTGTCCGTCCTGGCCGAAGACGAACAGCTTCGAATTGGTCTTGCCGAAATCGAGGACGGCGATGTTCACTGGGCGCCTCCCGAGGAAGCGGCGATCCGCACCATGACGCCGGCATCTTCGAGCATGCGCGCATCGGCGTCGGACAGGCCGTCATCGGTGACCAGCGTGCCGATCCGCGACAGCGGCAGCGCCACGTTGCGCGCGTGGATCGAGAGTTTGCGGCTGTCGGCCAGCACGACGATCTGGTCGGCGCAGAGGCTGAGCTCGACGATCGAGCGGACCAGCAGCGGATGCGATTCCAGAAGGCCTTCCTGGCCGATGCCTTGCGCGCCGAGAAAAAACTTCGAGGCGTAGAACGGCACTGTCTGGGTCAGCGAATGGATGATGCCCGGCTCGCGGTGCAGTTCGCCGCCGGCGACGGTGAGGCTGCAATGGCCGTGGTCGCTGAGATAGGCCGCGAGCGGCATCGAGTTGGTGTAGAGCCGGATATTGCGATCGGCGAGCTTGACGCCGAGATGGAAGCAGGTCGAGCCGCCATGCACGATCACCGCGTCGCCGTCGCGCACCATGGTGGCGGCGAGGGCGGCGATCTGCCGCTTGGCCTCGACGGCGAGGTCGCGGTTCTCGTCATAGGGCCTGGCATAGGCGACGCCGGCTTGCGAAGCGCCATCGAGCGCCGAGATGCCGCCATAGACCTTGCGCGCTTCGCCGGCCTCATCGATCTTGTCGATGTCGCGCCGCACTGTCGCCGCCGACACGCCAAGCCGCTCCTGCAGCTCGCGCACCGATGCGAAAGGCCGGTCCCGCAAAAGCTCGACAATCTGGCGCTGGCGGCCGGAGTCGCTCAACCCTTACCTCCCAATGCGCTTGCCTCCCAAGCATTTTGCACGCATTGCCATTTTGCACGGCAATTGGTGCAACTTACTCAACACGCGTCGGATTGCAAGCCTGATTTGACGCGATAACATCACTGTTGACGTAACTTACTCGCATCTGCGATACCAGCGTCGGTCTTCGTCCCGGCAACGGGACGTCCAAAGCCGTGGGCACGCGGCCGGTTTGTGGAGGATTTCGATGACGATCAGTGCGGATGCGCGGGAACTGGCAGCGCTGCGGTCGCTTTCGGCCGAGATCGGCAGCGACCCGCATCTGACCCAGGCCGCCGGCGGCAACACCTCGCTGAAAGCCGGCGACACGCTCTGGATCAAGGCCTCCGGCACCTGGCTGAAGGACGCGCTCACCGCGGACATCATGGTGCCGGTAAACATCCCGCCATTGCTCGACGCCATCGAACGGCGCGACCCGGCTGCCGAACAGCCGCAGGCCTTCACTGTCGGCGCCCTCAACGCGCGCGGCTTGCGCCCCTCGATCGAAACCACCGTGCATGCGCTGATGCCGCAGCGCATCGTTCTGCATGTCCACTGCGTCGAGACCATTTCGCTGGCCGTGCAGGCCGACTGCGAGGCCGAGGCCGCCAGGCGGCTTGACGGCCACCAATGGGCGTATGTTCCCTATCGCCGGCCGGGACTGCCGCTCGCCCAGGGCATCGCTGAGCGCCTGCGGCCAGGCGTGGATGTCCTGATCCTCGGCAATCACGGCCTGGTCGTTGCCGCCGAGACCGTCGCCGAGGCCGACATGCTGCTGCGGCGCGTGACACGGCTCTTGGCGCGGCCGCCACGCCGGGTGGCGGAGCCGGACACCACGGCATTGATGGCGCGCGCCGGCGGCAGCGCCTACAGACTGCCGGCGGATGTCGAGGGGCATGCGGTGGCGATCGACCCCGAAAGCTGCCGCATGGCGTCAGGGGGCAGCCTCTACCCCGACCACGCCATCTTTCTCGGCGAGGGTTCGGTCGTGGCGAGACCGGGCGAGGATGTGAAGCGCGTCATCGAGCGCTGCGGCGCCGCACCCGTGGCGATCCTGTTTCCCGGCCTCGGCGTGCTGATGCGCGGCGACGCCGGCGCCGGTGCCGACGCCATGCAG
>NZ_SUEG01000137.1 GCF_005063415.1 Mesorhizobium sp. | reverse complement strand
GATCAAGATGGTGCACGCCGCATTGATTTCCGGCGTCACGCCAAGGCGGACCTGGCTGTAGATCTTCATCGGCAGCGTCGTGGCGCCGGGCCCCGAGGTGAAGCTGGCAATAACCAAATCGTCGAGCGACAGCGTGAAAGCCAGCATCCAGCCGGAGACGATAGCCGGCATGATAACCGGCAGCGTGATCTGGAAGAAGGTCTTCACCGGTGACGCACCGAGGTCCATCGCGGCCTCTTCCAGCGAACGATCGAAAGTGATCAGGCGCGACTGAACCACCACCGCAACGAAGCACATGGTTAGCGTGGTGTGGGCAAGCGTCACCGTGAGAAAGCCGCGGTCGAGGCCGACGGCGACGAAGAGCAGCAGCAGCGACAGGCCGGTGATGACTTCCGGCATGACCAGCGGTGCAAACACCATGCCGGAAAACAGCAGTCGGCCGCGAAAGCGCGTGTAGCGTGTCAAGGTGAGCGCCGCCAGCGTGCCGAGCACAGTCGCCACCGTGGCCGAGATGACGCCGACGCGGGCCGTCACCCAGGTGGCGTCCATCAGACCCCGGTTGTGGAACAGCGAGACGTACCATTTCGTCGAGAAGCCACCCCAGACGGTGACCAGCTTCGATTCGTTGAAAGAGAACACGACGAGCAGGACGATCGGCAGGTAAAGAAAGGCAAAGCCGAGCACGATCGATGTGATGTTGAAGCGGCTCCAGGTCGCGTTCATTGGTCCTGCTCCTGGGCACGCGCCTGGGCTCGCTGGAAGAGCATGATCGGCACGATCAGCAGCAGCAGCAAGATGACGGCAACCGCGGACGACACCGGCCAGTCGCGGTTGGCGAAGAACTCGTTCCACAGCGTCCTGCCGATCATCAGCGTCTGCGAGCCGCCGAGCAGGTCGGGAATGACGAACTCGCCGACGGCGGGAATGAACACCAGGAGGCAGCCGGCGATGACGCCGGGCAGCGACAGCGGAAAGGTGATCTTCCAGAAGGCGCTGGTCGGCGGGCAGCCGAGATCCTTGGCGGCCTCGATCAGCGTATGGTCCATTTTCTCCAAGGACGAATAGAGCGGCAGCACCATGAACGGCAGATAGGAGTAAACGATGCCGATGAAGATCGCCGTATAGGTGTTGAGGATGATCAGCGGCTGGCTGATGATGCCGGTTGCGAGCAGCAGCTGGTTGAGCAGGCCCTCGGGCTTGAGGATGCCAATCCAGGCGTAGACACGGATCAGGAACGAGGTCCAGAACGGCAGGATCACCAGCATCAGCAAGGTCGGGCGGATCGTCGCTGGAGCGCGGGCCATGCCATAGGCGATGGGATAGCCGATCAGCAATGTCAGGACCGTCGAGATGGCGGCGACGATGACGCTCGTCACATAGGCGTTGAAGTAAAGCGCATCACGCGTCAGCAAGATGTAGTTGTCGAAATTGAGTGTGCCAAACCACGCGATAACCCCGGAAATGCCGCTGCGGAAATCGAGCACCGGCGTGTAGGGCGGCATAGCGATCGCCGTCTGCGACAGCGAAATCTTGAAGACGATGATGAAGGGGACGAGAAAGAAGAACAGCAGCCAGAGGTAGGGGATGATGATGACGAGACGGCTAACGACGGCCTCTCCCAGCCTGACCAAGGTGGATTTGCCGGCAGCGCTTGCCGGAGAGCTTGTTGCGGCGGTGACAGCGGACATGGTCAGTCCCTACCGTGTCAGGACGACGCCGGCGTCGGGGCGGAAAGAAACCCAGGCGCGGTCGTTCCAGGTCAATGGGTCCTCGGTGAGGCGTGCCGCGTTCATGGTGCTCGCCCGCACCACCTGACCGTCATCCAGCCTGACGTGATAGACGGTCATGTCGCCGAGATAGGCTATGTCGTAGACCTCGCCCTCAATGGCGTTGACGGCACCGGCCGGTTTCGTGGAGGACACCTTGATCTTCTCCGGCCTGATGGCGAAGGTGACGGACGTTCCGGCGGCCGCACTGCCGGCATTTTCGGTCCGGATGGTGATGCCGTTGCCGGCATTGATGCTCGCACTGCCGGCCTCGCCAGCCGCGATCTTGCCGTCGAACATATTCACATTGCCGACGAAGCCGGCGACGAAGCGGGAACCCGGCGCTTCGTAGACCTCGGCCGGCGTCGCCACCTGCATCACCTCGCCCTTGTCGATGATGGCGATGCGGTCGGCCATCGTCATCGCCTCTTCCTGATCATGGGTGACGACGACGAAGGTGAGGCCGAGGTTCTGCTGCAGGTCCATCAGCTCGAACTGGGTTTCCTCGCGCAGCTTCTTGTCCAGCGCACCAAGCGGCTCGTCGAGCAGCAGGACTTTCGGCCGCTTGGCGACCGAGCGGGCGAGCGCGACGCGCTGGCGCTGGCCGCCCGACAATTGGTGCGGCTTGCGCTTGGCGAACTGCTCGAGCTTGACCAGCTTCAGCATCTCGGCGACGCGCTTGTCGATATCGGCCTTGGCCATGCCTTCCTGCTTGAGGCCGAAGGCGATGTTGTTCTCGACCGTCATGTGCGGAAACAAGGCGTAGGACTGGAACATCATGTTGACCGGCCGCCGGTAGGGCGGAATGCCGCGCAGATCCTGGCCATCGAGCAGGATGCGGCCGGCGGACGGCTCCTCGAAGCCGGCGAGCATCCTGAGCAGCGTCGATTTCCCGCAGCCTGAGGCCCCAAGCAAGGCAAAGAATTCGCGTTCGAAGATGGTCAGCGACAGGTTGTTGACCGCCGTGAACTCACCGAATTTCTTGGTGACGTTGTCGAACTGGATGTATGGCTTGGCGTTCGGATCGTTCCACGGCGCGAAATCCCTGCGGATGCTGCCAAGCGATTTCATGTCCCACTCCGTCCTGCTGCTTGCCCCATGAGAAAGCGCCCCGGCAGCCGGCTGCCGGGGCCTGGTCAGATTGTTATTGGCCGGTGACGATCTTGGTCCAGGTGCGGGTGATGATGCGCTGGGTCTTGGGATCGTAAGGCGAGACGGTGTAGAGCTTCTGCAAGGTGGCAGCATCCGGATAGATCGCCGGATCTTCCAGGATCGCCTTGTCGATGAACTGCTGCGAAGCCTTGTTGCCGTTCGCGTAAAGCACATAGTTCGACGATTTGGCGATCACTTCGGGCTTCATCATGTAGTTCAGGAATTCATGCGCTTCGGCGGCATGCGGCGCATCAGCCGGGATCGCCATCTGGTCGAACCACATCTGGGCACCTTCCTTCGGCACGGAATAGCCGATCTCGACGCCCTGCTTGGCTTCGTCGGCGCGGTTGCGGGCCTGGAAGACGTCACCCGACCAGCCGACCGCCAGGCAGATGTCGCCATTGGCAAGGGCGTTGATATATTCGGAAGAGTGGAATTTGCGGATATAGGGCCGGACCTTCAGCAAGGTTTCTTCGGCCTTGGCAATCTCATCGGGCGACGTGCTGTTCGGATCGAGGCCCAGATATTTCAATGCCGCCGGTATGATGTCGGCCGGCGAATCCAGCACATAGACGCCGCAGTCCTTCAATTTGGCCAGGCTTTCGGGATTGAAGAACACGTCCCAGCTGTCGATCTTGTCGGTGCCGAGCGCTGCCTGCACCTTCTTGATGTTGTAGCCGATGCCGACCGTACCCCACATGTAGTTGATCGAATATTCGTTGCCGGGATCATATTTGGCGGTCCGTTCCATGACCGTGTCCCACATGTTTGAAATGTTCGGCAGTTTCGACTTGTCGAGCTTCTGGAACACATTCGCCTGGATCTGGCGCGCAAGGAAATTGCCGCTGGGCACGACGACATCGTAGCCGCTGCCGCCGGCGAGCAGTTTCGTTTCCAGGATCTCGTTGGAATCGAAAGTGTCGTAGACCACCTTGATGCCGGTTTCCTTGGTGAAGTCGTCGATGATCGAACTGTCGATATAGTCCGACCAGTTGAAGACGTTAACGACGCGATCGTCGGCATGCGCGCCCAAGGTAAAAGCTGCCAAAAACGCCGAAGTCGCCGAAAGCCAGAGCGCTTTGCGGATCATACTATTCTCCTTTGATGAGTGTTCCGTCGCCAGCACGTCGCGGCGTCCGCGCGGCTGGGCATTTGCTTCAGGGTATTGGGCTTGCAGGCAGGCGACAAGCGGGAATTGCCGGCGCCATTATGACCCGGCGGCGAGCCGACAGCGAAGACTTGGCGTGGCGTTGGTGGTGTTCCGGCGCCGTCGGAAGCTTTCGCTACGGCGCGGGCAGGGAGACGACGATGTTGTCCGGCCTCGATGCGGCCGGCATGGAGACTTGGCAAGATACGCCTGTCTTGTTGTTGCCGTGATCGCAGCCTGCCCGCGCGGCTGCGACGTTGTCAATGGTTCATCTCGCTTTGACGCGCGCACTGCATCAATTAGGCGAAGGCACACCGGTGACGCCCGCTCGCGCGGGCCGCGTCTGACGCTTGAACTCGAGCCCGATATGGACGAGCAGCGCGGTGACGACGACCGCACCGCCGACGATGGTGCGCGCCGACGGCACCTCAGAATGGATGAGCCAGACCCAGATCGGGCCAAGGATCGGTTCGAACGTGCCGAGCAGCGCCGCGACGGCGGCCGGTACAAGCCGGGCTCCGGTGGCGAAGAAGGCGAGGCCGAGTCCCAGATTGATCACGCCGAAGGCAAAGAGGAAGCCCATATCGTGGCTGGAGACGCCGAGTGCCGACGCCTGGGAGGCCGCAAAGGCGGCCGCCAGCATTGTGCCGAGGCAGGTCGCCGGGGTCATGCGCACATGGGCAAAGCGGCGCGTGATGACGGTGGCGATCGAGAACATGACGGCGATGAGCAGCGCCAGCCCGTCGCCGATCGGCGACACCGCGCCATCGAGCGATTCCGAGACCATGATGGCGACGCCGGCAATGACGGCGGCAATCGCTACCCAGGTCGCCACGGCCACCCGTTCGCGAAACAGCGCCCAGGCAAATAGCGCCGCCAGAAGCGGCACGCCGGCCTGCATCAGGAGGATGTTGGCGACGGTAGTATAGGCAAGCGCCACGACGAAAGAGGTCGAGGCCGTGGCGAAGCAGAATGCCACCGCAAGGCCGGCCAGGCCCATGCCGCGAAACAGCTTCAGCGTGCCATGCCAGCCGTCGCGCCAGACCATGAAGCAGAGCAGGAAGGCGGCGGCCCAGACCGAACGCCAGAACACCACCGTCCAGCTGTCGCCGGCATCAATGAAACGGGCAATGGTACCGCCGAGGCTCCACATCAGCGCCGACAGGAACACCAGCAGGAAACCAGTACGCTCCTCATTTCGCGGAGGCGAAACGGCGATCTGCGGTGATGATATGTCGGTCATGACTACGACTGTCGGCGATTTCGGGGCAGCACGATGCACAGCGGACGACAGAAACGTGCTTTAATCGCGTAACGCAAAGACACGGATCGGGCGTGATCCAGCATCGTGTTCCATTTGGCGCACCGGCGATTAGCAGGTCCGAGAATTGAGCCGATGATCGATTTAGGAGGTTGTTCTGTTGCCGCGGATGAAGCGCCAAAGACCTGCCAAGGGAATCAGCAGGAAAATGCCGAATTTTTTCAGCGCGATGAGCCCTACCGCCAGAAGTCCCGCCTTTGCCGCCAGTTTGCCGGCGATGAGGCCACCGATGCCAACCGCCGCAACCGTGTCGACACCTGGTCTGAAGTCCACGTACTTCTTGCCCGGATTGAAAACGGCAAGGCCGAGCACCTCATCCAGGCTCTGTTTTATCTCTGGCAACTGCTCCACAGTGGCGATGTAGCTCATCACGAAAACGCCTTCCCGTCCAAGGAAACGGACGTCGTAGTTGAGCGTGTGGATGCTGTCGTCTCCGAATTGCAGTTCCTTGGCCCAGTGAAGACGCTTGTTGACCGCGTCGTACACCGGCGGTGAGGCCCAACCGACCAGGGTCACGGGCTGAAAGCCGTCCTTAGCCCTTTGATCGTTGCCCGACAGCGTGTCCGCCTGCATGTTGCGCAACAATTCATTGTAGTCGATGGATGCCGCCTCGCTGTCGTCGACGTAACCTATCTTTTCCCATCGTAGCTCGATTCCCCAATTGTTCTCGGCAATGGGGTCATACTTGGCCGGGAAGATCATGCCGAGCGCTTCGGAAGCGGCGCCGGGCGGATTGTCCCAGGCTTCCGTCAGGACGGAGGTAGTGTCTTCCTTGTTCAGAAAATAGAATTTGTCCTTGAGATCCAGGTGCACGCCTTCGGCAAGGTCTATCGCGCCAGTCTTCGGATCGATCTTGTCCAGGAATGCTTTGCCGGCGTCATTATACTGTTGATAGGATTTGAAGAAGTCCGCGGACTTTTCCGCAAATGCGGGGCAGACCGAAAAGGCAAGCACCAAGCCAAGCCAAAAAAACGTCCTGCCCATCCTGATCCCCCGATCGTCGCGCAACTCGTCTTTTGATATCTCACGGCCGATGCTGAATCAATACTTCGACGAGCAATGTCCCGGGGGACAGCCTGTAGTTTTCCTGCCATCAAAACGCGTATGATCTTCTTTGGCCAGCAACCTGCCGCGGCCTTACTGGAAATCGAACGCCGACAGTCCCGTCACCATCTCGTCGAGGCCGAGCGGACGTGTCACGGGTGGCTCGGCGCGGGCGAGGCAGCCGATGCGTTCGCACAGCCGGCAGGCAGGGCCGACCGGCGTCGCCAGCGCAGCGGCGCTCTGTCCGGTCTTGCCGATGGCGGGCGGCCCCGGCAATGCCGCTCCATAGACGACCTCGTCGCGAAAACCGATGTCGCAGCCGAGCAGCAGCGCCGTGCGCCGCGGGCGCTCGGCAAACGAGCCCTGCGGCCCTTCGAGCGTGCGAGCCATGCAGAGAAACGCTGCGCCGTCGGGCATTTCCACTGCCTCGACCAGGATCTGGCCGGGCTGGGCGAAGGCGGCATGGACCGGCAGCTTCGGACAGCCGCCGCCGAAGCGGCTTTGCGGAAAGCCGTGGCTGCCCGCCTTGCGGAACCGATTGCCGGCACTGTCGACCTCGAGCATGAAGAACGGCACGCCCGACGCACCCGACCGCTGCAGCGTGGTCAGCCGGTTCGCCGCCTGCTCGAAGGAGACGCCGAAGCGCGACCGCAACATGTCGATGTCATAGCGGGCACGGACCGCAGCGGCGTGAAAAGATTGATAGGGCATCATCAGAGCGTGCGCGGCATAGCGGCCGAGCTCGAAACGTGCCAGCCGGCGGGCTTCGTCCGTGGCCAGCTTCAGCGCCTGGATCTCGGCAGCGACAGCGACGCTCATGCGGATCAGGCAGGCCTCCATAGCCACCTCGCGCAGCTGATCGAATGGCGACAGGCGCTCGGACAGGAACAGGCGCTGCGAGTGACGGTCATAGCGACGGCGCCAGTTGGGCATGATGGCGACCGGCAGTACCTTGACGACGATGCCGAATTCACGCCGCAGCCAGGCCTTCAACGCACTGAACAGATCATCGCCGGGATCGAGCACCGACGTAAATGACTCGGCTTCCTCTTCGAGCGCGGCAAAATGGTTCGGCCGGCGTTCGAAAATCTCATGCACCTCGTCGATCGGCAGCCGGGCGCCCGAGAGTGCGGTGGCTTTGCCCTCGCGCGCGAGCAGCTCGTTGAGATCCGATAGTCGCTCGGCCTGCTCGCGATAGGCGCGAAACAGCTTTATCACAGCGGCGGAAGCGTTGGGCGCCGCCTCGGCAAGCTCGATGAGTTCCTGGTCGCCCGGCAGTTCGCCGGCCAGCAACGGATCTGAAAACACTTCCTTCAAATCGGCGATCGAACCCCTCGCCTCGCCCTGCAATTCATGTGGGTCGACCTTGTAGACGGACGCCAGTCTCAAGATCAGTTGCACCGTCAGCGGCCGCTGGTTGCGCTCGATGAGATTGAGATAGGACGGCGAGATGCCGAGCCCTTCGGCCATCGCCGTCTGGGTCAGGCCCTTGGCGTTGCGGATGCGACGAATGCGCGGCCCGGCGAAGATTTTATGGTCGGCCAATCGACTGCCCTTGACAGAAATTTACATCCGCCAATGGCATGGCGGTCTTTACAATCATGACAGATTTACAGCCCTCATCAGTCAAACACAACACAGGTTTTCTCTTATTTTTTTGTCAATCTGGAGGTTTACCTCGCTTGCGTCGTGCCGGCATGTAAATGATGTCACACATACGGCGCACATATTTTTCCTGTGCGGCGTTTCCGAAACCGGCATTAAAGCCAGCCTGGAGTGACCAATGACCGATTTTTACAACCTTGTCCCGTCGGCGCCGCAAGGTCGCTTCGATGGCATCGAACGGCCGTATTCGCCAGAGGACGTGAAACGGCTGCGCGGCTCGGTGCAGATTCGGCAGAGCCTCGCCGAAATGGGCGCAAACCGGCTGTGGCAGCTCATCCATGAAGAGGATTTCGTCAACGCGCTGGGTGCCATGTCGGGCAACCAGGCAATGCAGCAGGTGCGGGCCGGGCTGAAGGCGATCTATCTGTCAGGATGGCAGGTCGCCGCCGATGCCAACACCGCTTCCGCCATGTACCCGGACCAATCGCTCTATCCCGCCAATGCGGCGCCCGAACTGGTCAAGCGCATCAACCGCACCTTACAGCGCGCCGACCAGATCGAGACTTCGGAAGGCAAGGGGCTGTCGGTCGACACCTGGTTCGCGCCGATCGTCGCCGATGCCGAAGCCGGCTTCGGCGGGCCGCTCAACGCTTTCGAGATCATGAAGGCGTTCATCGAGGCGGGTGCGGCCGGCGTCCATTACGAGGACCAGCTGGCCTCGGAGAAGAAATGCGGCCATCTCGGCGGCAAGGTGCTGATCCCGACCGCCGCGCACATCCGCAACCTCAACGCGGCGCGCCTTGCCGCCGACGTCATGGGCACGCCGACGCTGGTCGTGGCGCGCACCGACGCGGAAGCGGCAAAGCTCTTGACCTCCGACATCGACGAACACGACCGGCCCTTCGTCGATTATGGCGCCGGCCGCACCGCGGAGGGCTTTTATCGTGTCAGCAACGGCATCGAGCCCTGCATCGCCCGCGCCGTCGCCTATGCGCCCTATGCGGACCTGATCTGGTGCGAGACCTCCAAGCCCGATCTGGGGCAGGCCAGGACGTTTGCCGAGGGCGTGCGCAAGCACCATCCGGGCAAGCTGCTTGCCTATAATTGCTCGCCGTCTTTCAACTGGAAGAAGAATCTCGATGACGCGACGATCGCGAAGTTCCAGAAGGAACTCGGCGCCATGGGTTACAAGTTCCAGTTCATTACGCTGGCCGGTTTCCACCAGCTCAATTTCGGCATGTTCGAGCTCGCCCGCGGCTACAAGGAGCGGCAGATGGCAGCCTATTCGGAACTGCAGGAGGCGGAATTCGCCGCGGAAGCCAATGGCTACACCGCCACCAAGCACCAGCGCGAGGTCGGCACCGGCTATTTCGACGCCGTCTCGATGGCGATCACCGGTGGCCAGTCTTCGACCACGGCCATGCATGGATCGACCGAGCACGCCCAGTTCAGGCCGGCGGCGGAATAGCAGACAAACAGAGGGAACGCCCAAACGGGCATGGCAACACAAGGAGAAGACCAATGGCATCGATAAGCCGCGTCAAGGAACGGGCCGAAGAGCAGGCCACCAGCATGAATGTCGACCAGCAGGCGACCATCCGCATGCTGGCGAACGATCTGCACAGGCTCAATCAGTCGGTGATGAAGGCGGTCGAGGCCGGGGTCTCGGTTGAGCTGGTGCGCTCGGCACGGCACCATGGCGGCGACGGCAACTGGGGCGATCTGCTGATCCCGGTCATCGTCACGCAGCGGAGCCACGACTGATGAACTCGATAGCACGGCGCCTCTTTTGAGCGCATGCTATCGCACCTCGCAGGCCGCGGCTCTGCCTAGTCCGGCAGAGCTGCTAGTGCAACGATTTCAATGACAAGATCAGACTGCGCAAGCGCTGCAACTCCAATAACTTCCGAGGGCGGCGGGTTGTTGTAGCTGCAGTGCTTCGGGCAGTGCACCGCAAAGAATTCGTCCAAGACGTCCAGGCGGAAATTGGGGGAACTCAGAACGCCGCCATCGGGAAATGGCCCCTTAACAAAGAAGGTCAGCCGGATGAGATGCTCGAGCGCACTGCCAAGCTCCTCCAGATCTGATTTGATATTGGAGAGAATTGCGCGCCACTGTGCCGCTGCATCGCCAATGGCGCCGCCGCCGCTTTTGCCGATCGGATCGTAGTCCTCGGCGGTCGCGGTGTTTCCGGAAAGGTAGACAAATCCCTTTGCGCCGGTAACGACCGTACCCTTTCCCCATGGCATCAACCGGCCGTTTTTGAATTTCTTGTGAGTCACGAGTTCCATTGTCATCTCCCGTCGCTCAAAGAGACGTGCTTAGCCAACGAGGAAGGGTAGTCCAGCGAGGCGATGCGACAAGCTCGCGACAGACCTGCCTCGCCTTCCTCCAACCTTACGTCAATCCGGCTACGGCTGCGAGTTGATGCGTTCGCGCCGCAAAGCCAACCTTCGCTGAAACCTGCCCGGTTGTGGTGGCAACTTCTCCTTCGGGCGGCGGCAAAGAAAAGCACTTAATTTTAATTTTAATGTTTCTTGCGATATTCTCCTGATATGCCATTTGAGCTTGACATGAGCAGTGATCTCACGCCAATTACCTCTTGAGTTTCAACCCTGCATTGAAACATTGAACAACGGCCTGCCCCGCCATGTGCCCAGCGAATCGCGATATCGAGACTGCAAAACAGCTGCATTTCGTTAGCCGGGACATGGAGACGCGGATGCTCCCGGATTTCTCGCGGGTGCTGGTGGTCGGAAAATCACCGATCAACCGCGTCGTGGTTTCAAAGATCGTGGAGCGGTCCGGCCTCAAACCGATCTCGGAAACTCCCGAAACCGCGGCAAAGACCTTGCGCGCGCTGATTCCCGGGGCTGTCGTTCTCGATGGCGGAGCGGAGAACGGGGACTGCGACGCCTTGTTGTCGGGCATCGATGCACTGCGAAGGGCGTCAGGCAAATCGCTTCCGTCGGTGATCCTGCTTTCAGTCAAGACCGGCACTCCCGAGAGCCTGGGCCTGTCCAGCGTCATCGATGCAGTGGTCGTCAAGCCGATCACCACCGAACGGCTGCAGCCGGTGATCGACCGCCTGATCGGAATTGGGCGCAACTGACCCCTACCGCGATGCCTCGGCTGCAGACCTGATCAATCAGTCTCGCCGATATGCTCGATCAAGCCCGGCAGTTCACCGAGATTGGCTATCTGGCGAAAGCGTGGTGCCAAGACCGGCGGCTCGACATGTTCCAGCACCCAGGTCAGCTCATGCGGAACGTGGATGCCCCAACTGCCGGCTTCGATGGCCGGCACGACGTCCGATTTGAGCGAGTTGCCGACCATCATGCCCTTTTCCGGGCCGTCGCCGTGGCGGCTGAAGATTCGGCTATAGGTGGCCGCGCTCTTGTCGCTGACGATCTCGACGGCATCAAACAGTTCGCCCAGGCCGGATTGCGCCAGCTTGCGTTCCTGGTCGAACAGGTCGCCCTTGGTGATCAGCACCAGGCGGTAGGCGCCGGCCAGCTTTTCCACGGTTTCGCGCGCATGCGGAAGCGGCTCGATCGGATGGCTGAGCATCTCGCGGCCCGCGGCGAGAATTTCGGCAATGGTCGAGGCCGGCACCTGGCCTTTGGTGACCTCGATCGCCGTCTCGACCATCGACAGCGTAAATCCCTTGATGCCGAAGCCGTAGACCGCGAGGTTGCGCTTCTCGGCCTCCAGCAATCTTGCCGAAATCCGGTCCTCCTCGGCATGATCGGCGAGCAACGCGGCAAAGCGCTTCTCTGTCATGCGGAAGAACTGTTCGTTCTGCCACAGCGTGTCATCGGCGTCGAAGCCGATCGTCGTCAGTTTGCGGCTGTGTTGCATGGCGGCTCATCAATTGCAGCGTTGCGGGAGGCCGACCCTAAACCAGGAGGCTTTTATCCGGAAGTCGTTGTGTTCCCCGGGGTTATCGATGCGCACGCCAGCCGGCTCCCCTTCCCTTTCGTCGTCGGCAACGGCTATACTCCACAATCTGCAACAAATCTGGTGATTGATGCCGCCTGCAAAAAAGGAAGTCCGTCCGTCGAGCCGCGGAGGACGCGCCCGCACGCCTGCCTTCGTGAAAAACCAACGTGGCGTCAAGAACTGGAAGGAAGTCAGCGCCTGGCTGGAATGGCGCGGCATCGAAGATATCGAATGCATCACACCCGACCAGGCCGGGGTTGCGCGCGGCAAGATGATGCCATCGAAGAAGTTCACCTCCAACACCTCGCTTGCACTGCCTTCGGCGGTGTTCATGACGACGATCTCGGGCGGTTATCCGGAGGACGGCAACGGTTTCCACTATCCGGAGGACGACGGCGACCTCAAGCTGATGCCTGATCTCTCGACGCTGACGGTGGTGCCGTGGGAGGAGGACCCTACCGCGGCGGTGATCTGCGACCTCGTCCACCAGGACGGCCGCTCGGTCGAGTTCACGCCGCGCAACGTGCTGAAGCGCGTGCTTGCCGCCTATGACAAGCGTGGGCTGAGACCGGTCGTGGCGCCCGAGATCGAGTTCTACCTGGTGCGCAAGAACCCCGATCCGGACTACCCGCTGACCCCGCCTGTCGGGCGCTCCGGGCGGCCGATCGGCGGCGGTGCCGGCTATTCGATCGCCGGGGTCAACGAATTCGACGAACTGATCGACGACATCTACCATTTCTCCGAAAGCCAGGGCCTGGAGATCGACACGCTGATCCACGAGGAGGGCGCCGGCCAGCTCGAAATCAATCTGCGTCACGGCGATCCGATCGAGCTCGCCGACCAGGTGTTCATGTTCAAGCGAACCATCCGCGAGGCGGCGCTGAAGCACGAGATCTATGCCACATTCATGGCCAAGCCGATCCAGGGGCAGCCCGGTTCGGCCATGCATATCCATCAGTCGATCATCGACAAGAAGACCGGCAAGAACGTCTTTTCGGCGGAGGACGGCTCGGAGACCGACGCCTTCTTCCACTTCATCGGGGGCATGCAGAAACATGTGCCGAACGCGCTGGTGATGTTTGCGCCCTACGTCAATTCCTACCGGCGGCTGACGCAGTCGGCCTCGGCGCCGGTCAACAACAAATGGGGCTACGACAACCGCACCACGGCCTTCCGCGTGCCCCGCTCCGACCCGGCGGCGCGGCGCGTCGAAAACCGCATCCCGTCCTCGGACGCCAATCCCTATCTGGCGCTGGCGGCATCGCTCGCCTGCGGGCTGATCGGCATGACCAACAAGATCCAGGCCGAGCCGCCGGTTCTGACGACCGCCAACGAGGACCAGATCGACCTGCCGCGCAGCCTGCTCGAAGCCGTCGACCTGTTCGAGGCAGACGAGGAACTCTGCGCGCTGCTCGGCAAGTCATTTGCCGCCACCTATGCGGCGATCAAGCGAGCGGAATTCGAGACCTTCATGGAAGTGATCAGCCCGTGGGAGAGGGAGTATTTGCTGCTGAATGTCTAGTAGGGGAGTAGGGGAGTAGGGGAGTAGGGGAGTATGGGAGTATGGCAGTAGGGGAGTAGGGGAGTAGGGGAGTATGGGAGTATGGC
>NZ_SUEG01000136.1 GCF_005063415.1 Mesorhizobium sp. | reverse complement strand
GACGCTGGCCTGTTCGCTGCTGCTTCAGGCCGGCTACTTCGGCTGCGTGCTCTTTTTCGCGGACGTCGATGATCTGTAGAACTGTTCATTCGCTCCGCAGAGGGCCGGCGAATCCAATCTCTTCCTAAGCCCGTTGGCCGTAATCGAAAGACACGGGGCCGGCGAGTTCGTGCTCAGCTGCCACTGTGCTAGCAAGGGAACGGAATCCAATCCCGGAGCAGATGGCCAGAGTTGAGCGAAGACTGCGGTCGGAGCTCCTGCGCTTCCGGGTCTCCAAGGGGACGACTTTGCGAACCGAAGGGACTTTGAACCGTTGACGTGGCCGGCGTGCGGTAGGTTGGGCCAGCGACAGGGATCCCAGCCGGCCGGGAAGCACCGCCCTCTCAATGTGCGTTGACTTCGCTTCCTTTGGCGAAATGTGGGTAACGGCGAGGGCCGCACTCTTCCCGGGCCGTCGACATTCCCGCCCTTTTGGTGCGTGCGCCGTTAGGCGCGACAATTCGGTGCCCGCGTGTAACTGCGCGCATTCGCCGAAGCTTAGACGTGGTGCATTCCCGCTCGCCCGTTTGGCGGACAGTTCCGGCCGTGCTGGTTTTGCCGCCTAACGCCCGCCGCTCGTCACTGCCACACCCCTCTCCGGCAACGGCTCGGCGCATCGCGCAAGCCGGTTTAGCGATCAGGCCAGGCCCTTCGCGAGTTCCAACGCCTGCCGTTCGAAGAGGCGGCGGTAAATGCCACCATCGAGATTGATCAGGGCGGCATGATCGCCGTCCTCCATGATGCGGCCACGGTCGAAGACGAGCAGCCGATCGAGCGAGCGGACCGTCGACAGCCGGTGTGCGATGACGAGTGTGGTTCGGCCCACCATCAACCGATCCACCGCTTGTTGAATGAGCACCTCGGATTCCGAATCGAGGCTCGATGTGGCCTCGTCCAGAATAAGGATCGGCGCGTTCGCGAGGAAGGCGCGCGCGATCGCCACGCGCTGGCGCTCGCCGCCGGAGAGCTTCAAACCCCTTTCGCCGACCAATGTCCCATAGCCCTTCGGCAGGGGCGCGATGAATTCGTGGGCACTTGCCAGTCGTGCCGCTTGCTCGATCTCGGCCTGGCTCGCGCCAGGCCGGCCATAGGCGATGTTCTCGGCAAGCGACCTGTGAAACAGGATCGGCTCCTGCTGCACGATCGCGATCTGCGAACGAAGGGACTCTTGGGTCACCTCGGAGACGTCCTGACCGTCTATCAGGATCCGGCCGCCGCTCAGGTCGTAGAGTCTCTGGATCAGCTTCACGAATGTTGTCTTGCCGGAACCGGAGGGTCCAACCAACCCAACCCTTTCGCCAGCTTCAATCGACAGCGAACATTCGCTATAGAGCGGCAGGGGATGGTTGGCGTAGCGGAAGTGGACGTTCTCGAAATCGATACGGCCCTTCGTGATCCGGATCGGCTTGGCCTCTGGACGATCGGCAACATCCACGTGCTGATTGTGGATGGCCACCAGTTCTTCCATATCATTAACCGAGTGCTGCACGTTGCGGACATGCATGCCGGCATCACGCAGATAGCCCTGCAGGACGATGAAGGACGTGAGAACATATGCTATCTCGCCCGGCGTTGCCTGTCCATGCGACCACAGAAGCAGGGCATATCCGACCACCGCCACCCTGAGCGCAACCAAAGTTACGCCTTGGGTTGAGCCGATGATCGTTCCGCGCACCCAGCTCCGGCGCGCGCGGTGCCGCCATTTCGTCATGATATTTGCAAGCCGCTCGTCTTCGCGAACCTCTGCGCCGAAGCCCTTGACCACAGCGTTGCAACTGACCGCGTCCGCAAGCGCGCCGCTGAGCCTTGTGTCCCATCGGTTGGCAAGGCTCGCCGCTGGCGCGACATAGCCGAGCGACAGCGAAATCGAAAACGCAAGGTAGACGAGAGAGCCGCAAGCAAAGATCACGCCCATGACCGGCCAGTGCCAGCCGAGCAGCACCGTCGAGCCGATCAAGATGACAAACGACGGGAGCAGCGTGACGAGTATCGTGCTGTTGAGGAGGTCGAGCGCCCACATGCCGCGCGTTATCTTGCGCACTGTCGAGCCGGCGAAGCTGTTTGCATGCCAGTCTGTCGAAAAGCGCTGCACATGATGGAACGCTTCGGTCGCGACGTCGGAAATCATTTTCAACACCAGGTCGCTCAGGCCAATGAAGGCGACGTGGCGCATGGCAATGCCACCGAGTGCCAATGCAATCGGTACAGAGAATGCTGCAACAGCTGAATCCGAAGCTGGTGCTGCCGCATTAGCAGCACGAGAAACAGCGTCGATGAGTCGGCCAGAATAGAGCGGCATCAACACGTCAGCCAGCGTGGAGGCGAGCATCGCGGTCATGATGATCGCGAGCCGGGCCGGCTGCCTGTTCCAGAGGCGAACAGTGAAGGCGAAAACGTCGCGACAAGTGGCGCCGCGCCCATGGACGGGGAAACGTCTCATAGTTTCCAAGCGGGCGCATCAACACGCTCGGTCCCAAAGACGATAAAAGACAAAACTGGAATTTCGACCTCCCCCATAACAGCATCAATTTTGGCGGGCAGCTCTTGCCGCCTCACGACGGTGAGTTCAAAAGTCGTGCCAACTGAGCGGGAACATCCGAAGGACAAATTCAGCAGGTTACCGAGCCTGGAGAAAGTCAGCCGCCATCCAGTCGAATAAGATTGCTACGGCTGCTCAACTCGGGAGATTGGAAAAGAAGGTCGATGTATCGATTGAATTTTGAGCTTGTTCTTGCCTCGATCAAATAAGTACAGTTGCAATGCAGCTTTCTCAGGCCCGGCACTTAGGTGCTGATTTCAAAAGCGCGCCGCGAATACTTTCCTGCCCATATTCCGTCAATCGAATGCTCGACTGTCGGATTGTGCGCTCCCCGACACAGTGCCGTCGGTTCGCCTCCTGGGTACCTCCCCCGTCGATTGACGACCTGAAGGAGAAGCTTCGCTCGCAAGCTGGCACGACTCTTGAGGGTACTCCAGGTGGCGGAAGGAACTCCGGCTCGAGTCCCGTTGACTTCGGATGTTGCGAGGCTGGGTTGGAGCAAACTGTGCACCAATGAGAACGCAATGAAGGAGACATCATGGAACTCCGGCGGATTGCGGTGGAGTTAGACCTATTCCTCAAGATGACTGATGATGTCGCTCAATCCGAACAGTTGTTCGAACTGTTGTCTGCGTTTGCGCTGAATTTCGATTGCCCGTGGATTGCCTATGGGCCGCTCGCATCAGAGAGGGCTTTCAAGCCGAACCGAGAGGGTTCTGTGGTGATGTGGAATTATCCTGCTGAATGGCAGGAGCGCTACTCGAGAATGGGCTATGCCAAAATAGACCCCCTCATCAAGAAAGGTCGAAAGGAGGCGGGACCCTTTCGATGGAGCGAGGTGTATACTGATGAAAACATAACTGAAGATGGACGCCGCGTCTTGGACGAAGCAGCAACATTCGGCTTGAGGTCAGGCGTTACCGTCCCATTACATGGCCCTGGTGGCAGCTTTAGGTTTGTGAGTTTTGCTCAATCCTCGGACTGCGAATTGCAGAATAGAGCGATCACCTACCTGCAAATGGCCGCGCTGCGGTTTCATCGGATGGTTACGAAGTTCGACACTACGACTGCGTCGGAACGAGCTCATAACCTGTCTCCGAGAGAAATAGAGTGCATTGATTTGGTGTCACAAGGAAAATCATCTTGGGAAATAGGAACTATTTTAGGCAGATCACGAAACACGATAGATTTCCATTTAAAAAATGTAATGCGGAAGTTGGATGCGACCAGCAGAACGGTAGCTGTTGTAAAAGCTTTGAACCTTGGGATTATCCAACCGCCGTAGGTGCGCAGCTAGTTCTCCGCCCGTAGTAGCGCGCGTGATAGCCGAGACGCTCCGGCGTGCGCTCGCTCTTCGAAGCACCCAGCGCCTCGTCCATCTCGGCCTCGAGCACCTCCTGCATCACGGCGCGAATCACCTCGTGCAATCCATCCGGCTTCGAAAGCAAAATGTCGTTGACGCTGCTATGGCGGATTTATCTTCAGGCTTGGTCCTGGTGGCGATGCTGAGTTCGCTTCGCTGAGATTGGGCGGTCATGACAGGGTGGTGTTCAATGTCACCGATTCCTGGAAGAAATTACCATCCGTATTAAGCGACTGACGATGAGTGATGTGTGTCCAAAATCTGACAGCTGTCAGAAAACATGTCGGGTTCAATACAGCGGAGCGTCTTAGCCCTGTCGGGCTTTTCGAAGCCTATCTCGCAGTAACTGCGCGCCAGGCGCACTAGCTCGGCCTTTGCTGGTCGATGTGCGGCAATATAGTGTGAGGGCTGACCCGCATGAGAACACGGAACTCGCTCGATGAAGGATGATCGACGGCATCCAGAAAGCTTCTCTCCGGCGGGTTCGAGGGTGCTGCGCGCGCATCTCGGCGACGGGCCAGCGACCAACCGTTGAGGCTACATCTCCGGAGCGAGTGATGCCTCGAAAGATGCAATGCTGTCTCTGGTCCGACGCGCTGGAAGTTTGTGAAGGGTCGGCCCGGCAAATCGGTGAACCGGGCGGCTTAGGCTGCCAAAAAGGGTAGATGTCTGCGTTGCCTCGGTAGATCAGCAGGCGGTATCAGAAAGCCAAAGGCACACGCACACCATCGTGGCGCTTCGCAGGAAGTAGATGGGAGTAATCACCAGTGATTTTACCGGAACTTCGCTCAGCAAACACAGCCGGCAGGGTTTTGGAGATAACGACGACCACGGGATGCGTCGTAGGATGTTCATATTGTCCCCAGGACAAGTTCGCGGTCCGGCAAAGAAAAGTGTCTCATGCGAGTCATCTGGATCTTGAAGATTTCAAGCGGTGTCTGGCCCGCGTACCGACTTCCGTCGACATTGGTTTTGCGGGATACTCCGAACCTTGGCTCAATCCGGACTGTACCGAAATGGTGGAGCACGCCTTCGCCAAAGGCCATGGCATCAGGATTTTTACGACGCTGGTGGGAATGAACGGGCAGGACCTGCAGCGATTGCAAGCCTTGCGCTTGGGCGTATTCGTGGTCCATGTTTTCGATGACGGCACCTACATGAACAGCCGCCTGGTCGGAGACAAGTATCGCGATCTGGTTCGTCAACTCGTCGACGCGGACATCCCCTTGATCCGATTCGTGGCCTTGGGCGAGCCCCACCCAGATATAGCCGACATTATTCCTACCGAAGCCCTGATAAAAGCGCGGCCGGTGAGCAGTAGGGGTGGAAGCGTCGACCCTAAGATCGTTGCACCACGTCAGCCAGTGGTCGGAGCCCTAACCTGCGTGGACGCACGACAGTATCGGAATGTTCTTCTTCCAAACGGCGACGTTACCCTGTGCTCTATGGATTTTGAACGGCGTCACGTATTGGGCAACCTTCTATATGAGGGTTACTCCGCTCTGTTTGAAAAGCCAGTTTTTCGCGAAATCGTCGACCGCATGAATGGAGCAGATGGTTTTCTGCTTTGCAGGATGTGTGAATTCGCCGACCCAAACGACCGGACCTGAGTGCATGCCGGCCGAGAGGGCGTGCCTGGCAGTGCGGATGGCCCCACGACAGATGCACCTGCCCGCGACGCCATCGTGTTTTCACGTTACGCCAGTATGTTCCTGTAGGCGCGGCAGTGGGCCTCGAGCATTTCGGAGACGAGCTCATCGAAAGGTCTTCGCCTTCCAACCGAGCTTGTCGGCCTGCCTAGCTTGAGGTAACGCCGATCACAGGTCAACCATCGGTCGGATGGAAACAGTGTTAGTCGATCCCGATCAGAGCTTGATTGCTTACTCACGGCTCACCTCGTCAACGCCTTCACCCTCCCGGACGATCTCCTTTTCGACTCGCCTGAAGGCAGCAGCCCAGCTGCGGCCGGGGATGGTTGCCGTCGCGGTAGTGGACGTTCTCGAAACCGATGCGGCCCTTCGCCAGCGCGTCTCCCGGTTGCTTCCGCCTGGCCTACGAACGGGCTTTCCGTCAAGGGGGTCCACGGCGGCCCCGCCCTCTTGATCCGGCGGCTCGGGCCAGTCATCGCGCAAGAGATCGGAATCCGCATTCTTCTCAAAGAGAGCGTGGCTTTCGCTGTGTCATCGGTCATCAAATAGTTTCTTGAATCAGGTTGGTGTCCGCAGCCCGAGGTTGAACGGCGAATATATTGATGACCGCCGCGAAGCCGCTCGCTCGCTACGGCGCTATTGAGGAGCGCGCTCGCGAGCGGCTTCGCTACCGCCGAGCGACACAACCTCTGGCGACGCGACCCTGCTGATCTCCTTGGACATTTGTCCGGAGGCGCTATGGGCAGCGATGGGTGGGGTACGTCAACTACCTGATGCCATAGTAGCGATGCTTTCGCGGAAGCTTTAGAAGCCATCCTGTTGCAGCACATTCTCCGAAAGCATCCGAATGGAGGGCAACGCAACCCAACAATATTTGATGAGGATGCCGGCATCACCAGACTAACCAAGGCTGCCTCCGGCATTCTGCTCTCAATGTTAGATGACGAACATCTACCGCGAGCAACCAGCCATTAATCGCTCTCTTCTTTGAACGACCCAAGTGCAGAGGACTCAATATGAACACCGACCCTTTCACGGCCCATGAGTCCAACGTTCGTCGCTACGGTCGGTCGTTTCCCGCCGTCTTTGCGAGGGCACTTGGGGCCACCATCTGGGACGAGACCGGTAACGCATACATCGACTTCCTCGTTGGGTCCGGGGCGCTCAATTACGGGCACAACAATCCGGATATCATGGCGCCGGCGATTGAATATCTCGTCGGTGAGAACATTCTTCTGTCGCTTGATATGCATACGGCGGCAAAGCGTGACTTCATTGAAGGGTTCGTCGATTGGATCCTGAAACCCAGAGGCCTTTCATACAAGATTCAGTTTCCTGGGCCGACCGGCACGAACGCCAACGAAGCGGCTCTGGCGCTGGCGCGAAAATACACCGGCCGCTCGAGCGTCATGGCCTTTACGAATGCGTTCCACGGCATGTCGCTCGGCTCTCTAGCGGTGTCGGGCTCGGCCTCAACCAGGGAACTGGGAGGCGTCGCTCGCCACGATGTGATCCGTGTTCCCTATGACGGCTATCCGAGCCAAGCTTTCGATTCCGCCAGTTACATCGACAGCGTTTTGAGCGACCCGGGGAGCGGCATAGAAAAGCCTGCCGCAATCATTCTGGAGACCATCCAGGCGGAAGGCGGCATGAACGCCGCGTCTGCAGCTTGGCTCATGGAAATTCAGCGCATTTGCCGTACTCACGGCATTGTTTTTATCGTCGACGATATTCAGGCGGGTGCGGGCCGAACTGGCGATTTCTTCTCATTCGAGTCCGCGAAAATCGAACCGGATATTGTGTGTCTTTCCAAGTCACTAAGCGGTTCAGGTAGTCCGCTGTCCATCGTTCTGATTCGACCCGACTTGGACGTATGGAAGCCCGGAGAACATAGCGGGACCTTCAGAGGCAACAATTTCGCCTTCGTGACGGCAGGAGCCATGTGCAAGATGTGGTCGGATAGGAAATTTACTGCAGGTGTCGAGCGGACAGCCGTCAGGCTGCAAACGCACCTCGATCGCCTGGTTGCGAAATTTCCGAGGTACATCGAACAGAAGCGCGGCCGCGGTCTGATGGCCGGCCTGAAATGCCGTTCACCGGCAGTTGTCGGCCGCGTGCACGATGTCGCATTCGAAAATGGCCTTCTTATCGAATCCTCGGGGCCAAATCGCGACGTTATCAAAGTCCTCCCGCCGATAACCATCACCGATGCCGAACTCGATCGTGGCATCACCATCCTTGAACACGCACTACAGGAGCAAGACAATGCCTAGTCAGATATCTCAAGTGCCAGCCATCTTGCCGGTTTTGATCAAAGAACGGACCGGGTCGATCAACACGGCGGAGATCATCTCGGTCCTGAAAGGTGAGCTCACCGCTCTGCACATCAAGCAAGCTTTCAGCACCGAAGTAGCCGAGGAGATCACTACGAACTTTATTGGAAGCTCCGGTCTCAGAGAGCGTAAAGATGGTGTGCCCGGACAATATGTCGGCGCATCTCACTACAGAAAGGATGCAGCCACCTATTTCGCAGACGCCGAAAACGCGCGGCCGTACGTCGATGCCCTTTTTAAGAATTTGGTTGACCCGGTTCGAGCAGTATTCGGGGCGTTGAAGCGAGAGCTTCACAACCAGGGAATCGAATTGCGGCTAGCCCGTTCCGAACACGGCCAGGCCAATGTTTGTCGCGGCCTCAGTTGGTCGGGCACAGGCACCTTTTCCTTGGATCCCCACGACGACGTCGCTCAAGTCTTACGTGCTGGCGATGATTACGAGCTTTCTGCGGTGGCGCACAATACGGTCGCAGCGCTCAACCTCTATCCCAGCATGCCTGAGCAAGGCGGCAATCTGAAGCTCTGGAGCCACAAGCCGACGGTTGCGGACCGGATATCGCAAGGTGTGGAGACCACTGGATATCCCTATTCGGCAGCCTATCTGGAGGCCGTCCCTTGCCGCGAGTTCGAGCTCAAAACTGGGGATATCGCCCTAATCGATGGCGGCTTCGTTCACGGGGTTACCGGTCAATCAGGCGACGGAAAGCGTCGCCTGGTGCTGAATTGCTTTTTCGGATTTGCCCGGCCTGATCTTGTTCTCTGGTGGACCTGAAATAGGAATGTCGCAGCGACCGACCGGATTTTAGCCGGCAGTTAAAGCGTGAACATCCTTCGTCACGGGGGACTTGCCACGGGTGATTTCCTCTAGCTGCAATTAGAGTCCATCCTAATTGATTTAGAAAGAAGATCACTCGTGGCGTGAGTTCCAACAAGGACATCGTTGCTTGCAAGAGGCCGGCCTCCGAAGCAGGGAAAGAAACATGGGATCGTCGTACGAATTCTTTCTTGCGAAGCGCGACGACTGCGGCGTAGCTTTGATCGGTTGAAAAGCCATTGACCATCCCACTCAGATGAACGCCTTGGATCCCCCGCCTCCGGCCCCGTCGCGTGCGTAAAGCGTCTGCCCTGGTAAGTCAGCACGGTAGAGATTGGGCCGGAATATTCTCATGCATCATGGCGCGCCACCTCCCGTCGAACGCACTATCGATCTCCCCGTGCCAAGACCGATCTCCCCGCGTGACTTGCCCTCGCTATCCGCGGCTGACGGCTTGGGTGGAAGGCACCATCGACACACTTTAAAGACGGCTCAATATAACGAAACAATCTTAGATTCTCAGTTTTTGAAGGATTTCTCGAAAGGTCGCTCCGACTGAGTGAAAGCTGGCCTGATTCCTGGTCGCCCCGCAGAGGAGAGGCCGAATACCTCGTGAGCAATTGCCAGTCTGTCTTACGGCGGGAAAACTCAAACGTCAGTTACTATCCGGTTGGCTCTTGAAACAGAAGTCCATGACGGCAACAAGCTTCGCATACCAGGAAACGTACTTAGCGAAACGCTGGGGGTAAAAGTAGGCGAAATCATCTACAATATTGATGTTGTTTAAAACACCGTAACGAAATTGTATTACATTTTTAACATATAAGTTGTTGAATGGCCCCCAATAACGTGGTATTGAGCTCACAAGTCAACTCGATCAGGGGCCTCATTGTTTTATTTTACTTAGGCAGAAACTGAGTTGCGAGATTTTCCAGGAGCCCAACAGGGGGCGCCGATACAGACGGAGGATGAGTATGACCACGCTACCGCAAATCTCATTGGCGAAACTGTCTGCCGACGCGACGCGACATGAAGAGCAACAGCGCTTGCGCAATGCATGCGAGGTGTACGGGTTCTTCTACCTTATCGAGCACGGAATCCCGAAGGAACAGATCGCGGATGCCATCGACGCGTCCCGGCGGTTCTTCGCGTTGCCACTGGCTACAAAGGAACGCTTCGGTCACGCCGCACAAAACGTGCACCCCACTATCGCACGTGGATACAGTCCGCTGTACGGCGAAATCCTGCATCCTGAGGCCGGCCGCGATCCAAAGGAAGTGTTCGATCTCGGAATCGACAACGAAGGCGATCGGCGTCCGTTTGCGGGGCGCACACTGTTTCCGGATGAGGCTTTGGCTCCTGGTTTCGCGCGAAGCCTGCTTGCCTTGCAGGCTACCGTGCTCCGCGAAGTCGTCCCGCAGCTCGGAACCGCGCTTGCCGACGTGATCGGTTTGGAACAGGGCTGGTTCCAACGGTATTTCAGCCCGCCGACGCTCGAGCAACGCGTAATTCGGTATCCAGCTCGCGGCGGCACGTGCGCCAAGCACACCGATGGTGGCTTCTTCACGCTGCTGCTGCAGGAGGAACTCCCCACCCGGTCGTTGCAGGTGTGGTTGCGCGGGCGCTGGATGCCAGTGCCGAGCCTGCCCGACAGTCTCGTAGTCAATTTGGGCGATATGCTTCAGGCTTTGAGCGACGACCGCTTCAAGAGTACGCCGCATCAGGTCGCGCACAATGGTCTGACCGACCGAATTTCGCTTCCCTTCTTTATCTATCCCGACGTCGACGCGCGCCTGACTTCGCTGGAAGGGCACCACACCTTCAGTGTCGCGGAAATGATGCTGCGCAATTACGAGTCAGTCGAGACCGGGAATGGCGCCGGGCGCGCCCGAGAGTTGCAGTAAAGTGTCCGGTGTCCTCAGGCTGCCTAAACTCATGGCGACCGCCTCGGGGTGACACGCTGGGAGAACTCACGCAAACTCCCGCGTCGCGCGTATAGCGCGGCGGCAGGCGGACGGAAGCCGTGTAGTCATGTTCCTTGCAGCGCTTAGACAACCCTCAAGAACAGAAAATACTCATGTTCGTGAGTCATGATCTCACCTATGCGTTGCAGGCGACCCGGAATTGGGTCAGCGATCTGGCGTGGAGACTTCGTTGGCATGATCGCGAGCGGGTTTTCCTAGCTTTGATTGCGACGCTGCACGCCCTGCGCGACTGCCTGGGTCGCGACGAGGCCGTGTACATGGGTGCGCAGCTGCCAGTCTTACTGCGCGGCTTTTACTACGAGGGTTGGCACCCCGGCCGCCGCGCCATAGCCAGAAACCGGAATTCGTTTCTCGACCGGATCCACGACGGCGTCCACCGCGACCCGGCAGTGGATCCGGAAGAGGTTGCCCGCTCGGTCCTGAGCCAATTGGCGGACCGTTTGTCTGCAGCAGAGATCGAAGAGGCCAAGGCTGCCACTCCAAGAGCGCTGCATGATCTTTGGCCAGCCTGAGAGACGTCTCGATTAGCCGGCGGCATGGCGTCGACGATCCCCCATGAGCACAAAAGAATACGCTACCGCCGGGGGAACATTTCGGCCAGCAAACCAATTTCTATGCTTCCTGCAGTCCGCGACAAAACCAATTGGACGACGCTTAATAGGCAACTTGTTTGATAATCGAAAAAGTCTGCCCCGAATCTAGCCGGTGCTTCAATAGTCGCGAGGTGTACATGGCATCTAATTCCCCGCGGGCCTTGTGATTTGGCATCGGGTGAGTTTGGCGATTTCGGGATTCTGAGCGGTGGCCGAAGATGGAACTCGTCGGGCAGAGGCCGTCCTCGTACATTGCACCGAATTCCAACCTCATCCGCTACAGCACTGCTCCATAGCGCTCATTCAGTATCGCGTCAGATATCTTTTCGGCGACCATAATCGTTGGGATGTTCGTATTTGCTCTAGGGCAGAATGGCATCACCGACGCATCGGCGACTCTTAAGCCCGACACTCGGTGAACGCGCCCGGACGGGTCCGTAACACTATTTGGATCCAGATCAGGTCCCATCCGGCAAGTTGAAGTCGGATGGAAGTTTCCAAAGACATTCTGGCGCACAAAGCGGTCAAGAAGCTCGTCGCTATCGAGCAGGTCTGATATGCTACGACCATCGGTGATTAGAGATCTTATGAGGCCTCGCCGCAACCACGAGGAACTGTCCATGAGCGTGGCGACAATTGAGGTGAGCCCGAAATTTAGACGATTGTACTTGCTGATCCGCTTTGCTCGCCCAGTCCAGGTAGAAGGAAATGGGTCACGTGCGACAGCCACCAGCGCCTTGTGCTCTAGCAGCTGTCCTACGAACCGAAATGCCTCCTTCAATCGCTCAGTATCGCGTTTGTCGCTCAACATATTGAAATTCACCTCCGGCTCAGTAGCATGAGAAGAATTCTTGAGCGAAACCGTTCCTGTCGAGTAGGTGCGGTTCACCCAGAAAGCCAGAGTGCCAAGGCGGTTCCCGATCGGATGCCACGCAGACTTGGCGAGGGCTGAGATAGCCATATCGGTAGACGGGCAGCCCTCGTACCCTGAAGAGTAGCGGGCATGCATCTGAATATATCCGGTCGCGTTCGGCCCCATGCGATCGTCCGGCCCCAAATACGCTGAGATGGCGACGCCCGGGTGCTCCTGCAGGTTTTTTCCGACGCCGTTTATATCTGCGAGAACTGGAATGCCGAGGCTTAACAGTTGCTCTGCTGGGCCGATCCCGGATCGTATCAGCAAGGCCGGCGAATGAATGGCCCCGGCACATAGGACAACCGTTGGCGCGCTATAGGACCGCCGGCCGGTCTTACTTTCGGTTTCCACGCCAGTTATTTGTCGTCCTAAAGAGGTTAACCGTACGACCGTGGTCTCGGACAGGATCGTCAGGTTGGGCCGAGCTCGGACACTCTCCGACAAATAAGCCATTGCAGCTGAGACCCGACGACGATCGCGGTTCGTCAACGGAACAACTGAGTGGCCATCGCCAAACTCGCCGTTAAAGTCTGGTCGGAACGGGATACCTCTATCTTCATAAGCCCTCGATACAGCGCGAATAAACCCAGACCATTCTGCCTTACCCGCGCGTCTAATCGGCATTGGACCGTCGTTGCCATGAAATTCATTCTCAAAATCTAAATCGCACTCAAGTCGACGGAAGTATGGGAGGACACCTGCCCAATCCCAGCCCGTCGCACCAATGGATGCCCACTCGTCATAGTCCGCGGGGCCTCCCCGATTAGCTACCTGAGCATTGATACTAGAGCCCCCGCCCATGACCCGAGCTTGCTCATAGTGGGTGCGCCTGCTGACATCCTGCACTATGGTCGCGTTGAGTGACGGCCACTGATAACGAGGATTGTAGAAAGCTCTCGTAGGGTTACCATCGAGGATATCGTCAGGGATGGCATCTGGGGAAAAGTCAGGACCAGCCTCAACGAGCAGGACGCGACTTCCGTTGGCCGATAGCCTGTTCGCTATGACACATCCGGAGGAGCCACCGCCGACGATTATATAGTCGAACAACAAAAGACGGTCCTCACTTGCATCTGTATGCCCCGACAGGGGTAGCAGGTGTTACTTCAGCAAATTGCCTCCTCGTAACGCAGGAATCCACACTACACATCAGTAGTTGGCGAGCAGTCGAGAATCAGCAAGAATGAAAGGTTGACGCGGTGGGGCGCGCCTGCCGCCGCTTCTCCGCACTGCGTCATACAGGCCTCTATGACGGGGGTTTTGATCGGATTAAGCTTGGCAGAGACATGGAGTCGAGGGAGACCGAGCGACTCGAACTGGTGGTTGCGCAAGGCCTGTTGGGTCAATGGATTCCCTGATATGCGCCAGAACGTCGTCAGTTCCTTGCGGTTGCACGTCCCTCGGAGATGCACGTCTGCTTCGGCGGATCCATGCTTCCAGGTGCGTGAGTACTCGACGTCTGGCAGAAGCCGAAGTAGCCACCGCATGAGGTATGGCTCAGGCTGTTTGATCGTAAGCGCTGTCCCGGCGGCACCTTTCGCGCGTGGATGTAAGGGACGATGTTCG
>NZ_SUEG01000135.1 GCF_005063415.1 Mesorhizobium sp. | reverse complement strand
CGAGGAGACATGGTCGAGCGCCTCGCCGGCAAGCTCGAGCGCGGCAAGCGTGTTTTCGATCGTCGGCGTCCCGGTGTTGCCGGCAATCGCCTCGATCTCGGCTTCATGTGCTTTCAGGGCCGCGTCGAAGACTGGAGAAAAATCGCCGTCGCCGATGCTGGTGAAATCGGGCAGGCCGAGCGGCCCTTGCCACGCGGTCAGCGGATGGGCGGCGAGGTCGACGGTGGACGGCATGGGCAAACTTTCGCTGAGTGGGCGGGAGAAGCGGATCGTCACCGATGTAAGGCGCCGGCCGGCTCCACGCAACAGCGCCCGGTTAGCGCTGAAAGCGTGCCCACATGGTGCCGTGAGTTATCATTCGAGCCGAATTTTATGCCCACCAAGATTATTATCTTGTAGCCTGCTTTTTTCTTCGACAGAAACGTATGCGAACGGAGAATGCCCGCTCATGCGCCATGCAGCAAAAGGTGCACTGTCACCGTAATTCACTGTCATTCCCAGACGCGGCCGCAGAGAAAGAGAGACACAGAGGTGGTCGAAGATGGAAAGAAATCAGACTAGCAACAACCAATGTCACGAGCAATAATATTAGCTACCTCGGCAGCTATCGCCACATGGAATGTGGCCATCCTTTCGATAGCTCCGTTTAACACTTTGAAACTTGTCTTACTGATATTTGTATTGGCATCTTTGTATCCAATTGTTAGCATGGCAACTCGCAAGTTTGCTGCTGCTTCCTTGGTCTATGCGCTCGAACTGACGATTTTTTTCTCGTTGTTTTTGCCGATTCCGGGCGGCTCGGTTAGCTTACTCCATGATTTCATCTTGCCGTACGCATTTGCCATCGGTGTTGGGCTGGCCGTTATGGCTATCGGCTGCCTGCTGTGGTGGGATATGGTCGGCAGCAAGAAACACAAATGAGTTCGACAGACGAAGCGTACAGTGACAGTGTACTTTTTAGACGCGAAATAACATCGGCAATTCCAGCGCCCGTCCCCAAGAAGCCTGGGCGAAAATTTCCTCAGTAGCCGTCGCAGTTTTCGGCGATCGCGGCTTGCGAACTGGCGGTGATCTGGTCGTTGGCGACCGCAAAGGTCTCCTGCATCAGCATGTCGTTGCTGGGAAAATCATAGCAGGCGATCACAGTGGTGACGCCGCCCTCCGATTTCTCGATCCGGTGGCGGATTTCGGCCCCGGCGACGGCGCCTTGCCACTCTGCGATCGAGGCGATGAATTCCTGCTTGCTTTGCACGACGCCGAGATCGTCGAGCTTGATGCGGACGTTGTCGGCGAGCAGGTCCGACAATTCGCTGCGGTCGGCGACGAGCAGTGCCGAATACCAGCGGTCGATGATCGCGCCGTCGTCGGCACGGGCGACAATTGCCGAGCAGAGCAGCGCTGCCGCTGCGAACGCAACCCGAGTGCGCACCATGCCTGGCCTCTACTCCGTCTCCGGCCGTTCGAAATCGCCGGTGTCCTTGTTCATCACCCAAAGCTCGCCGGTCGAAATATCGAACCAGGCGCCGTGCAGTGATAGCCGGCCCTTGCCTTCGAGGATCGAGACGCAAGGGAAGGTGCGCAGATTGGCAAGGGAATAACGGATCGAGATGCGCTCCAGCGCCGTCTGGCGCTCGGTCGCGGTCATGAACGTGCTCGACGATACGGTCTCGGCCGCCGGCGCGATCAGGCTCATCCATTTGCCGATGAAATCACCCGGCGACAACGGCGCGGCCGTGGTGTCGAGTGCCGCGCGGATGCCGCCGCAGCGGCCGTGGCCCATCACCACGATGTTCTTGACCTTGAGGCTCTGCACGGCAAATTCGAGCGCCGCCGATGTCGAGTGGAACTGATCGTCGGGCGCATAGGGCGGCACCAGATTGCCGACATTGCGCAGCACGAACAACTCGCCTGGCCCGGCATCGAAGATCGCTTCAGGCGCGGCGCGGGAATCGCAGCAGGCGACGATCATAGTTTCCGGTGCCTGGCCCTCCCGCGCCAGCGCGCGATAACGCCCGCTTTCGGTGAGATACCGACCGCTCATGAAGTTGCGGTAGCCGGTGAGAAGATGCTCGGGAAGGTGAGGCATGGGCAGCGGTGGGAGCCTTTCCGGGTTAAAGGCACGGTTCAATCCCGAAAGGCTCTAGCGCATCGGCCCGAAAATCGGAACCGATTTTCGGAAGGCGGGATGGCGTGGTTTCGACGTGCCAGCCCGTACTTTGCATACAAGCGAACGAACGCCGCCATTAATCGGCCTCAGAACCGCAGATTGGCGCCGGCGCGTAGCAGAAGCCAGTAGAACAGGCCGGTCGCGCCGACCGCCAGCAGCATCGCCAGGAAGAAGCCGCTGGGGCTCTCGGCAAACGGCAGCCCGCCGGTGTTCATGCCGAATATGCCGACGATCAGGGTGCCCGGCAAAAGCAGCGCGCTCATCACTGCCAGCGCCTTGAGGCTGCGGTTCGATTCGTCGGCAAGCTCAGCCGCAAGCTCCTCCTGCAGCAGCCTTGCCCGGTCGTTGATCATGACGACCTCGCGGTCGAGCCGTTCAAGGCGCGCAGCAAGCCGGCGCAGAACTTCATGTGCGCCGGCGGAAAGGTTCCAGGCGGAACGGTCTTCATCCTGGAAAAGCGCTGCCAGGGCCGAGATCGGCCGATGCAGGGATACGGCAAGGCGGCGTACATCCTTCAGCTGCCGTCTTTCGTCGGCAAGCCGCTCGGTCACGAGATGATCCTCGACTGCATCCAGCCGCTTCGTCGCCGCGGCGAGCCGCAGGCTGGTGGTCTTGCAAAAAGCCATGACCAGCGTTTCGAACAGCTCGAATGCCGTGGCTGGCCGCAGCCCCGCGGCAAGGGCAGTGTGCACTTCCTCCACCGCCGCCAGCGGATGCCGGCGGCCGGTGACCAGCAGCCGCTCCGAGACCGCAAAATGCAATCTGCCGATGGTCGTCGACTGATGGGCGATCTCGCCATGCAGATCGGCCGAAATGCCGTGGACGACGCCATTCTCATGCGCCAGCACCAGGCTGTCCTCATGTCCTTCGAGGATTGCATGAGCCGACGCCGGCAGCGCGCAGGCATGGCTGACCCAGGAATGGGCGCGCCGGTCGACAAGGTCGACATGCAGCCAGACCCAGCCGTCCGGTAAGGCCAGCGCGGCTTCTATGTCTCGGGGCGCCAGCGGTTCGGGAGCTTTGCCGGGAGCGGCACGATAGGCCCAGACCAGCCCGGGAGCATGATGCTGATCGTCCGCGGCAAGCAATGTCAGATGCGATGCGTCATTCATGGCCGCCGCCGAAACGATGCACGTTCAGGTGATCCGGGCGGCGCCGGAGCCGGCGCCGCGACATTCCGGTCAAGCCCTGTCCCCCGCTCAGAACACCTGGCGGAAGATGACGAACAACACGAAGGCAAGACAGATGGAGACCGGAAGGGTCAGTATCCAGGCCATCAGCATGTTGCGCACCGTCGACCATTGCAGGCCCGAGCCATTCGCCGCCATCGTGCCGGCAACGCCCGACGACAGCACATGAGTGGTCGAGACCGGCAGGCCGAGATAGTCGGCCGATGCGATCGTCGCCATCGCGACAAGCTCGGCGGACGCACCCTGGCCGTAGGTCAGATGGCTTTTGCCGATCTTCTCGCCGACGGTGACGACGATGCGCTTCCAGCCGACCATGGTGCCGAGGCCGAGCGCCAGCGCGATGGCGACCTTGACCCAGAGCGGGATGAACTTCGTCGCGTTATCGACGGCCTTATGATAGGTCGTCACAGCCTTCAGGTCGTCTGCCTGCATCGGCAGCAGCTTCCTCTTGTCGATCAGCTTCAGCGCTTCACCGATAAGATAGATGTTGTTGGGGGCGTTGCTGACCAGCGTTGTCGGCAGCTTTTCCACGGACGGATAGGGCGACAACATGGCGCTGGTGTCGTGGATGAAGCTCTGCAGGGCAGGCGTGGTCTCGTCCTTCCAGGTCTTGGTGCGAACGGCGTCACCTACCGCGGTCGCCGCGTCGGTTACGGCGACGCCGGGCTTGACGTATTTGGCGAGTACCGTTTCGACCTGCGTCGCCGCGGATTTGTAAGCTTCGAGATAGTTCACGTCCGGTGTGCGGTTGAGCGCGAAGGCGGTCGGCACCACGCCGATCAGGATGAGCATGATGAGGCCCATGCCCTTTTGCCCGTCATTGGAGCCGTGGGCAAAGCTGACGCCGGTGCAGGTGAAGATAAGCAGCGCCCGGATCCACAGTGGCGGCGGCGCGCTCGACTTGGGCGCCTCGTAGAGCTCGCGGTTCCTGACTAGCAGCTTCATCACCAGAAGCAGCAGCGCAGCCAGGCCGAATCCGACCAGCGGCGAGATCAGAAGCGACAGGCCGACATTGGACGCCTGTGACCAGTCGACGCCGCTGGTGACGGAGCCGGCCGGGGCCATGAACTGGTTGGCGAGACCGACGCCGATGATCGAACCGATCAGCGTGTGCGAGCTCGAGGCAGGCAGGCCGAGATACCAGGTTCCGAGGTTCCACATGATCGCTGCGACCAGCAGCGCGAAGACCATGGCTAGCCCCGCGCTCGACCCGACCTGAAGGATCAGTTCGACCGGCAGCAGCGATATGATGCCGAAGGCGACCGCCCCGCTGGCGGTAAGCACGCCGAGGAAGTTGAAGAAGCCGGACCACATCACCGCAAGCTCGGCCGGCATGGAATGCGTGTAGATCACGGTTGCCACCGCATTGGCGGTGTCGTGGAAACCGTTGACGAATTCGAAGCCGAGCGCGATCAGCAGCGCCAGCCCAAGCAGGATCCACGGCACCGCGACGGTGCTGGTCAGGTCCTGGCCGAGGGCGTAGCCAACATAGGCAAGGCCGCCCAGAATGATGACGGCAAAGGCCGGCAGAAACCATTTGCCGGTGCCGTTTGGCCGGTCAAGCGGATGCTCCGGCCTTGGAATTCCTGCCTCGCTTGAAACAATATCGACCATACGCCACTCCTCCTGCGTTGCAGCAAAGAATGGGAGGACGCTATGTCGGCACAATGAAGCCTGTGTGACGGCAGGCACTTTGGGTCGACGCGAACGGGCGATCGAAGCGACCGAGGCAACTGAACCCGTCCGGCGCATTCCTGGGCTATTCCGCGATCTCCAGCAGCGTCGATATCAGCAGCCGGCGCTCTTCGGCGGAGAGAATGTCCGAACCGAACAGGTTCATGCTGCGAAGCCCTTCGATGGCGAGATAGCAGACCAGCAGCGCCCTGAGGTTAGGAGTCTCCCCCTTCAGCCGCTGGAACAGCTGCCGCCTGAACGATTTTATCGGCGTCAGGAAATCGGGATCCTCGGCAATCGCCGAAAATATCCAAGACGCCGAGGGCTTCGACTCCTCCGCATGCTCGGCCGAAAGCCTGATATAGGCCGCAAGCGGGCTCTCACCGCTGACGCCGTTGGTGCGGGCGGCCTCAAGCGCCTGTTGGAACGCGCTGAGGTAATCCTCCACCAGCGCCTGCATCAATTTCGCCTTGGTCGGGAAATTGTAGAGAAGACCCCCTTTCGACACGCCGGCACGGCTGGCGACAGCATCCAGCGACAGGCTGCCAGGACCCGTCTCGCGCGCCACGTCGGCGGCGGCGGCGAGAATCTTCTCGCGCGAATTTGCTCTGCGGGCCTTCATCAAGCGTTCCCCATTCATTAGCTTAGGCGGAATTGATAATACCGTCCAGACGGTACAGTAAGATTGCCGTCATTTGAAATTGGGACCAGTCACAGGTATGTGTTCCGGTCGTCCGACCGTTATACTGGGCCATGGCCGAGGGGACTGTTCGTGATCAAGCGTTTCATCATCGCCTTCATTCTGCTCGTGCTGGTGTGCGGCGGCATCGTCGGGTTCAACCTATTTCACGACATGGCGACCAAACAGTTCTTCGCCACCATGAAGCCGCCGGCCGCGACCGTGTCGACAGTCATCGTCAAACCGATGTCCTGGACGCCCGGTATCGAGGCGATCGGCACTGTCAGTGCCGTGCGCGGTGTCGACCTCACGGTCGAAACCGCTGGCATCGTCAAGGACATCCTGTTCCATGCCAATCAGAAGGTCGCCGCCAACGCCGTGCTGCTGCAGCTCGACGATGCCGTCGAGCGAGCCGATCTCGTGGCGTCGAAGGCGCAAGCCACATCCGACCAGACGACGCTGATGCGCGCTCTCGAGCTGCAGAAGCGTGGGGTCGGTACCGACGCTACGCTCGACACGGCGCAGGCAGCGGCATCGGTCTCCGCTGCGCAGGTAAACAAGCTGCAAGCGGTGCTCGACCAAAAGCAGTTGACGGCCCCCTTCAAGGGTACCGTCGGTATTCCGAAAATCGACCTTGGGCAGTATCTCACACCCGGCACCGCCGTCGTGACCTTGCAGGACATGGATACGATGCGTGTCGATTTCACCGTGCCGGAGCAGCAGCTTCCGCAGCTGAAGATCGGACAGACGGTGCGGCTCGGCGTCGGCGGCGGCGACATGCCGTTCGCCGGCAGCATCCGCGGTATCGATCCGAAGATCGACCCGACCAGCCGGCTGGTGACGGTGAGGGCGGAGGTCGGCAATCCGGAAGGCAAGCTGACGCCCGGCCAGTTCGTCCAGGTGCGCGTCGAACTGCCCGAGGAGAACAACGTGCTGGCGCTGCCGCAGACGGCGCTGACTTCCAGCTTGTACGGTGACTTCGTCTTCGTGGTGCGCCCGGCCAAATCTGCCGAAGCCAACGGCGCGGCTCCCGAGGCAAAGCCGGAAGAAAAGCCGGCTGCAGATGCTGCCAAGCCCGCAGCCGAAGCACCCGCGGCAAAACCCGAAGAAAAGCCGGCCGCTACCCCAGCCAAACCGGCAGCGGAAGAACAGAAGCCGCAGCTCGTGCTCGCCCAGGTGTTCGTCAAGCCAGGCCGCCGCAACGCCGGCCTGGTCGAGATCCTGGAGGGCATCGCGCCCGGCGACGAAATCGTTACCGCCGGCCAGAACCGGCTCTCCAGCGGCATGTCCGTTGCCGTCGACAACACGATCGATCCGAGCAAGCCAGGGAACCAGCAGGCAGCCCAGCAATGAGCTTTTCCGACCTCTTCATCCGCCGCCCGGTGCTTTCGACCGTGCTTGCCTGCATGATCCTGCTTCTGGGTTTTCAGGGCATCTTCAACCTTTCGATCCGGCAGTATCCAGAGGTTGAAGAAACGGCCATCACGATCACCACGGCCTATCCCGGCGCCAGCGCCGACCTGATCCAGGGGTTCATTTCCGCCCCGATCGCGCGTGCCGTCGCTTCGACCGAAAACATCGATTATGTGACGTCGGCGAGCCGGCCGTCGTCCAGCACCGTGACAGTGCAGATGAAACTCGGCTCCGACCCCGACGTCGCGCTGAATGAAGTGTTGTCGAAGGTTCAGAGCGTTCGCGGCGATCTGCCAGACGAAACCAAAGACCCGGTGATCGTCAAGGGCACCGGCCAGCAGTTCGCGATGATGTACATCTCGATGCAGAATCCGAACATGACGCCGGAACAGCTCACCGAATATATCGAGCGTGTCGTGCGGCCGCGTATCTCGACGGTCGAAGGTGTCGCCGATGTGCAGATTTTCGGCGCCGCCGAATATTCGATGCGTGTCTGGATCGACCCGATCAAACTGGCGGCGCGCGGCGTGACTGCGGCGGAAGTGCTGGCCGCCATCAACGAGTCGAATTTCCTCTCCGCGCCGGGCGACACCGAAAACGAATATGTGGTTTCTTCGATCACTGTTCGCTCGACGCTGCAGACGCCGGAGGCTTTCGCCGCCCTTCCGCTCCGCTCGAAAGACGGCAATGTGGTGAGATTGCGCGACGTGGCCCGCGTCGAACTCGCCGCAGCGAACACCGACACCAGGGTCACCTTCAACGGCAAGCCCGGCATCTTTCTCGCCATCTTCCCGACGCCGGCCGCCAATCCGCTGACCACTGCGGCGGCAATCCACAAGATTGTGCCTACCATCCAGGAGACGCTGCCGCTCGGCATGACGATGGAGATCGTCTATGATTCGACGGAGCAGATCAGCGCGTCCATCGAGGAGGTGTTCAAGACCATCGGCGAGGCGGTCGCCATCGTCATCCTAGTTATCCTGCTCTTCCTCGGCTCGTTCCGCTCGGTGCTGATGCCGATCGTGACCATTCCGCTGTCGCTGATCGGCGTCTGTTTCCTGCTGTTTTCTTTGGGTTATTCGATCAACCTTTTATCGTTGCTGGCCATGGTGCTGGCAATCGGCCTCGTCGTCGACGATGCCATCGTGGTGGTGGAAAACATCCACCGCCACATGGAGGAAGACGGCTTGTCGCCGATGCAGGCGGCCTTCAACGGCATGCGAGAGATCTCGTCCGCCGTCGTCGCCATGACGATAACGCTGGCCGCCGTGTTCGCGCCGCTGGCCTTCACAGGCGGCCTGACCGGCGCGCTGTTTCGCGAATTCGCGGTGACGCTTGCCGGCTCGGTGGTGCTTTCGGGTGTTGTCGCCCTCACCATCACGCCGATGATGTCGGCACGTATCCTGAGGTCCGGCTCGCACAGCCGCTTCCAGCGCATTGTCGACAATACGTTCGGGCGCGTCGAACACATCTATGAACGGCTGGTCACCGGTTCGCTGAACTATCGCCCGGTGACGCTGATGATCGTGCTGGCGCTGGTCGCCACGACCGGTTTCATGTTCACCAAGACCTCGAGCGAACTGGCGCCGGAAGAAGACCAGGGGTTCTTACTGTCTATTGTGAACGCGCCGCGCTATGCGACCTCGGACTACACCGAGACCTATGTGAACCAGATTCTCGGGCTGGTAAATGATATCCCCGAAACCAGGGCGCGGTTCTCCGCCGTCGCGTTCCAAGGCCCGACGAACAGCGCTTTCGTCGGCTTTGCGTTCAAGGACTGGGCCGAGCGCGCGCGCAGCTCGAAGGAACTTCAGGAAGACATCACCGCCCGCCTTGCCAAGGTTGCGGGCGTCAAGGCCTTCGTCTTCGCGCCGCCGACGCTGCCCGGCTCTGGCGGCGGCCTGCCGATCACGATGGTGGTGCGTTCGACCGGCGAGGCATCCGAAGTCTATGAGGCGGCGGAAAATATCAAGAACAAGGCGCAGGCCTCCGGTCGCTTCCTCGCGGTGGAGAATTCGATGGCCTATGACGCGCCGCAAGTGACGGTGACGATCGACCGCGATCGCGCAGCGGCACTCAACCTGCCGATCGCCGACATCGGCCGGACGCTGACCCTGTTGGTCGGTGGCGCCGAGGTGGCGCAATTCGACCGCGAATCCAACAGCTACGACATCATCCCGCAGGTACCGCAGCAATTCCGCGACAATCCCGAAAAGCTGGGCGAGTATTTCGTGCGCAGCGTGTCGGGCGAGATGGTGCCGCTCTCGGCGGTGGTGAAGATCTCGACCAACGCGTCGCCGGCCGCCATCGAGCAGTTCAACCAGTTGAACTCCGCCACGATTTCCGCTCTGCCATTGCCCACCGTCACCACCGGTGACGGGCTGAAGACCATCGAGGACATTGCCAGGGAAAGCCTGCCCGACACGTTCTTCATCGACTATACCGGCCAGTCGCGGCAGGAGAAGCAACAGGGCTACACGATCATCATCGCCTTCGCGGCGGCTGTGCTCGTCATCTACCTGGTGCTGGCGGCGCAGTTCGAAAGCTTCCGCGATCCGCTGATCATCATGATGTCGGTTCCGCTGTCGATCTTCGGCGCCATATTGCCGCTCAACATGTTTCCGAATCTCAATATGATTTTCATGATCAGCGGCTTGCAGTTCAGCATTCCACCCGCGACGCTCAACATCTACACCCAGGTCGGCTTGATCACGCTGATCGGCCTGATCACCAAGCACGGCATCCTTCTGGTCGAGTTCGCCAACCAGCAGCGTGAAATGCATGGCATGCGGCGGCGTGATGCGATCATCGCCTCGGCCAGGGTGCGGCTGCGGCCGATCCTGATGACGACGGCGGCGATGGCGCTCGGCGTGGTGCCGCTGATCATCTCCAGCGGCGCTGGTGCCGCGGCACGC
This sequence comes from Mesorhizobium sp., assembly GCF_005063415.1. GTDB lineage: Bacteria > Pseudomonadota > Alphaproteobacteria > Rhizobiales > Rhizobiaceae > Mesorhizobium. The sequence continues at coordinate 3,887 of NZ_SUEG01000135.1, read as the reverse complement.
TATTCGATGGGCCTGGTGATCTTCACCGGCATCCTGGTCGGAACCATGTTCACGCTGTTCGTGGTGCCGATGTTCTACACCTTTATCGCCAGCAAGGACCTGCCGCATCATGCCGAAAAGCCGGATCCGAAGCTGATGCCAGTAATGCCAGATTAGATTCCGCTAATAAAGAAGGCCGGATCTCCGGCCTTTTTGAGAGCGACGAGAGGCATCGCTCATTTGACGATGACGATGCTGGTGTTGGCCGGGCCGAAGACCTCGACGAGCTGGTAGAAATCGGCGGCGTTGTCTGGATGCAGACGCACGCAGCCATGCGAGGCCGGCTGGCCGAGGCGCTTGATGGCGCTTGTCGCATGTACGGCGTAGCCGCCGCTGAAGAACACCGAATGCGGCATCGGGGCGTTGTCGTATTTCTTCGAATACCACATTTCATGCATGCGGGTCGGCTTGAACGAACCGGTCGGCGTGACGTGCGTCCTGTCGCCGGTCGAGACCTTCCAGGCGAATGTCGGCCGGCCGTCGACCAGGATTTCCATGGTCTGCTGTGACAGTGACACACGCGCGACGATCTTGTTGGCAGCGGCGTGGGCTGCGCCGTTGCCGGCACTGACAAGCAAGGCAGTACCGGTGATGACGGCGGCGGCGATGTTGATGAGCTTGGCGGAAATGGCAGTGCACATGATGTTCCCCCTTATTCTGCCGGTCGGGGCCGGCTCAATTCGATGACCGGCTTATCGGGACGTCATGTTTCAAGCCGATTTCGCTAGATGCTCGTTTGTGTTTCGATTCTGTTTCCCCTGGTTAACAGAAAAGGTCCCGTGAAAAGCGGCTTGCAGTTGCACGACATCGTTGTGACGGTGGCGTGTTTGCCTAGGCGGATCGGCCAAACCGCGGCACGAATACGCGATTGCTTTTCGTTTGAGAGGAATTCACCTGACTGCGAAACCGAGCTGCAACAAAGTGCGGCCTCGGCGGCATGATCCGGATACAGCGAACAGGCAAAGTTGACCTAACGAAAACAGCGGGCAACGAACGATCGGAAGCCAACACTGTTTTCGCTACGGTATGGATGGTCTGGACAGTTTCCAGCCTGCGCGTCGACCGGCTCAAGCCCCTCTGGCGGGGGCGGCTTAGGGCCGTTGAGGATGCGCGGCGCCTCCGGCAACTTGCAGCCGAGAGGACCGAAGGCCCGCGCCGCAACGGGGGGCTCCGCTGGCGGCGCGGGCGCTTCGGGGGTTCCCCTGAAGTGCCCGCAAATTCCAATTTTGAGGAACGAACAGGATGAAAACAAAATTCGCCGCTTCCGTGCTTTCTGCCCTGCTCTACGTGCAGGGCCTGCTCGGCATTGCCGGCCTCGCCACCGTGCTGCTGAAGGAACGTGCCCATGCCGGCGAGGTCAGCACGAACAGTGACATGCCGTCCGGCCCGTCGCTTCTCGTGGTGCGCTGAAGAGCATCGGACCCCAAAGTGGAAACCGGTTTTGGGAAACCCGATGCTCAAGACAAAAGGGTCGCTGTCCTGCCTTCAATCGGCGAATTGCGTCGGCGGATCGAACCGGTAACCCGCACCTCGTATGGTGGTGATGGTTTCGGTATCGAGCTTGCGGCGCAACCGCACGATGCGCGAATCGATCGACCGGTCGAAGGCTTCGGCATTTTCGGCGGGCGCGGCGGCGATGATGTCGTCCCGCGTCAGCACCTTGCGCGGGCTGGCCAGGAACAGCCTGAGCAGCGCCACCTGCCCGGGGGACAGCTGTTCTTCCGTGCCCGAGCGGTGCATGACGATGGCCGATCTAAGATCGACGGTCGCGTTCTCCAGCACGATCAATTCCCCGGCGCTCCTGCCGCGCCGAGCCAGCAGGCCGCCAACGCGGGCGGCAAGCTCCCTGACATTGAGCGGGCTTTCGACGACGTCGGCGGCGCCGAGCTCGAGCGCCAGCACCTTGTCGACCAGATCGGCCGGGCGGCAGATCAGGATGAAATCCGGTCCACCTTCGCCGCCATGTCGCCGGAGCAGGTCACGCCCCTCCGCCTGGCTGACGCTGTCGCCGACAACCACGACATCGATACCCTTTTCCGAAAGCAGCGATTCGGCTTCCCACGGCTGTCGCGCGGCGCGGACGTCATGACCGCGTCGCTCGAGATGATCGGCGAGATCGGTCGCAATTACTTCAGCGACGGAAACAAGCGCGATGACGGATCGTGCAGCCATGTTTTTCTACCCCGCATACGGCAACCCAAGAAGAGTGCTGGACATCATGTTTATACCCAATCTACTTTCCGCTGAAAGCGGGAGCGAAAGCATCGTGCGGGCACGAATTGTCATTGTCGAGGACGAGCCCGACCTGAGGGACGCGGTCGCCGAATATCTCGGCGCCAGCGGCTATGATGTGGCCACGGCCGAAAGTGCGGCGGCGGCGCGAAACCTGTTGGAAGCCCAGTCCTTCCATCTGGCCATTCTCGACATCGCCATGCCGGGCGAGGACGGCCTGTCGCTCGGCCGCTGGATGCGGTCGAAAATGCCGATCGGCATCATCTATGCGACGGCCGCCGGTACCGCGCTCGACCGCATCGTCGGACTGGAGCTCGGCGCCGACGACTACATCGTCAAGCCTTACGAATTGCGCGAAGTGCTGGCCAGGGTGCGCAGCGTGCTGCGTCGCGTTCCGGCGCCGACCGAGCCACAAAAAACCAAGGCTGAAACATCCGGTGGCCGCCGGTCCGTGAGCTTCGGCGCCTTTCACGCCGATCTCGACGGCAGGCTCGTCACCGGTGCCAACGGCGCGGTCATCGACATGGCCAAGAGCGAGTTCGACGTGCTGGAGGTGTTCCTGACGCGCGCCAACCGGCTGTTGACGCGGGCGGCGATCTCCGAGGCGATCGGTTTCGTCGAGGACCCGGAATCATCCCGCGCCGTCGACATCCGCATCATGCGGCTGAGAAAGAAGATCGAGGCGGATCCGGCCAATCCGAAATTCCTGCGCACGGTGCGCGGCGAAGGCTATATCTTCTCGCTGCCAGCCGGCGAAAACAACTGAGGCCCGGCGGCTTGAGCAAGCCACGGCCAGGAAATGACCATGACGGCTGAAACAGCACGCGCGGACACGCAGGGCGCCAGGCAGGGCGCGGCGATGGCGGCCGTGCATGTGGTTCGCCGGCTGCGCGAAGCCGGCGACTGGCAGCGCGAGATGGAGGGTATCCTCCAAACGCTTTGCGAAGCCATGGATTGTCACCGCGGCATCCTGTTTCGCCTGCGCGAACTGCCCGGTCAGGGCTTCGCCCAGTCGGTCGCCGCTTATTGGATCGCCCCCCGGTTTGGCGGCGTACTGGCGTCACCGACCGTCATCATGCAGTCGGTCGTCGATTCGGACCCATTGCTGGAACAGCTGGCGGAGGACGAGCGCCAAGGCAAGATATTCGCCGGGCACACACGCGATCTCGAAGGCTTTCTGCGGACGGATTTCGAAAAGCAGAACATCAAGTCGTTCCTGTCGGTGTCGGTCTTTTCGCACGGCAATTTGTGGGGCACGCTGGCGGTCAACGACTGCATCGACGAGCGAGAATGGACCGACCAGGAAGAGGCGGCGCTGCACATGGTGGCACTCGCCATCGGCGATGCCATCGAACGGTCGCCCTCCGACGCGCATGCCAGCGACGTCATTCGCCGCACCATGCTGCAGGCCTCGCTCGACGCCATCATCGTCATCGACGAGACCGGCTCGATCATCGAATTCAATCCGGCGGCCGAGAAGATGTTCGGCTATCGGCGCAGCGATATCCTCGGCAAGGACCTGCTCGACACGGTCGTGCCGGAATATTACCGCAAAGGCTATGCGTCGGGTGCCGAATACATGTCGGGCCGCGGCGCGCCGCTGGCCGACCATCGGC
>NZ_SUEG01000134.1 GCF_005063415.1 Mesorhizobium sp. | reverse complement strand
ATCAAGACCAAGCACCCGATCGTGGTCACCAACTGGACCAACGAGGAAGGCGCGCGCTTTGCGCCGGCGATGATGGCGTCCGGCGTTTTCGCCGGCATGCTCGATCAGGCCGACGTCTATTCGCATGTCGACAAGGACGGCAAGAAATTCGGCGAGGAGCTCGAACGGATCGGCTGGAAGGGCACCGAGAAAGTCGGCGAGCGCAAGATCCACGCCTTCTTCGAATTGCACATCGAGCAGGGCCCGATCCTCGAGGACGAGGGCATCGACATCGGTGTCGTCACCCATGGCCAGGGACTGAAATGGCTGCAGGTGACGCTGACCGGCAAGGAGGCGCATACCGGCTCGACGCCGATGCCGAAGCGCCGCAATGCCGGGCTCGGCATGGCGCGCGTGATCGAACTGGTGCACGAAATCGCGATGGACTACCAACCCGACGCCGTCGGTGCGGTCGGCCATATGGAGGTCTATCCGAACTCGCGCAACATCATCGCCGGGCGCACCGTCTTCACCATCGACATCCGCTCGCCGGAAAAGGAGGTGCTGGACGCCATGGACGGCCGCATCCGCGAAGGCATCGACACGATCTGTGACGCGCTCGACATCAAATATCAAATCGATCAGGTCGGTCATTTCGATCCGGTCACCTTCGACGCGGGCTGTGTCAAGGCTGTGCGGGATGCAGCGGAGCGCTTGGGTTATACGCATCGCAACATCGTCTCCGGCGCCGGCCATGATGCCTGCTGGATCAACCGCGTCGCGCCGACGGCGATGGTGATGTGTCCCTGCGTCGACGGCCTGTCGCACAACGAGGCCGAGGAAATCACCAAGGAATGGGCGGCGGCCGGCGCAGACGTGCTGTTCCATGCGGTGGTGGACACGGCGGTCATTGTCGAATGATGGGATAGCCTCGCAACGCCGCTCGCAAGAAGCGCGAACAGAATAAGGGAACAAGAAAATGTCCAAAGTCATCCGAAACGGCACCGTCGTCACCGTCGACCGCACCTGGAAGGCCGATGTGCTGATGCAGCACGGCAAGATCGTTGCCATCGGTTCGAACCTGCATGGCGACCATGAGTTCGATGCCAGCGGCTGCTATGTGATGCCGGGCGGCATCGACCCGCATACGCATCTCGAAATGCCGTTCATGGGCACCTATTCGGCCGACGATTTCGAATCCGGCACGCGCGCCGCGCTTGCCGGCGGCACGACCATGGTCGTCGACTTCTGCCTTCCGGCACCGCAGCAATCGCTGCTCGAGGCCCTGCAGATGTGGGACAACAAGACCTCGAAGGCGTCCTGCGACTATTCCTTCCACATGGCGATCACATGGTGGGGCAAGCAGGTGTTCGACGAGATGGCCACCGTAGTCGACAGGGGCATTACCTCGTTCAAGCATTTCATGGCCTACAAGGGCGCGCTGATGGTCGACGACGACGAGCTGTATTCGTCGTTCCAGCGCTGCGCCGATCTTGGCGCGCTGCCGCTGGTCCATGCCGAGAATGGCGACGTGGTGGCGGCACTGTCGCAGAAGCTACTGGCGGCAGGCAATAATGGTCCGGAGGGACACGCCTATTCGCGCCCGCCGGAAGTCGAAGGCGAGGCGACCAATCGTGCCATCATGATCGCCGACATGGCCGGCGTGCCGCTCTATGTCGTGCATGTCTCCTGCGAGCAGGCGCACGAAGCCATTCGCCGGGCGCGCCAGAAAGGCATGCGGGTATTCGGCGAGCCGCTGATCCAGCACCTGACGCTGGATGAGAGCGAATATTTCAACAAGGACTGGGACCATGCGGCGCGGCGGGTCATGAGCCCGCCCTTCCGCAACAAATGGCACCAGGATTCGCTGTGGGCCGGCCTGCAGGCCGGGTCGCTGCAAGTGGTGGCGACCGACCATTGTGCCTTCACCACCAAACAGAAGCGCAACGGCGTCGGCGACTTCACCAAGATCCCGAACGGCACGGGCGGGCTCGAGGATCGTTTGCCGGTGCTGTGGACGACCGGCGTCAAAACCGGCCGGCTGACGATGAACGAGTTCGTCGCGGTGACCTCGACCAACATCGCCAAGATCCTCAACATGTACCCGAAAAAGGGCGCCATCGTTGAAGGCGCGGACGCCGACATCCTCGTCTGGGATCCGAAGCGCAAGAAGAAGATCACGGCCAAGAAGCAGCAGTCGGTGATCGACTACAACGTCTTCGAAGGTTTTGAGGTAACCGGCCTGCCGCGCTTCGTCTTCTCGCGCGGCGAACTGTCGATCGAGGAAAACGAAGTCAAGGCAAAGCCCGGCCATGGCGAGTTCGTCGCTCGCGAACCGAATGCGGCGGTCAACCGGGCGCTGTCGACGTGGAAGGAAATTTCCGCGCCGCGCAAGGTGGAACGGACGGCCATCCCGGCGACGGGCGTTTGAGCTTGGCGAGCCAGGGAGCGATTATCTCAATGGCCGCGGTGATCCTCGTCGCCGGGCCGGCGGCGGCTGACGTCCTTGCCGGCTCCTTTGGCAATGAGGTCGGTTGCGTTGGTGTACGGCTCGGTTATCAGGACAGCGACGATTATGTCGTGCTGACTGCCGACGGCGTCGAAACCTATGGCAGCGGCTGCCAGTTCGCACAGCGACTGACGACGACGCCTGGCACCCTGTTGTTGAGCTCCACCTGTTTCGCCGAGGGCGAGGAGGGGACGACCACGGATGTCGTCAAGGTCATCAACAAAGGAGGGGACGGTTTCTTCGTGACCATTCCCGGCCTTGATGAGATAGGGCCGCTGAAATCATGTTCGTGACGGTGCCGATGACGGCCGCCGCCTCGATGCCCGACTCAGGCGACCAACCCGTCCAGTTCCGACAGCAGGACGACGCTTTCCTGTTCGTTGGGGTCGGTGCGGGCAATGACCGCCGAGGCGGGGCCGTCGCTCAGATTGGCCGGCAGATGCGGCACACCGGGGGGAATATAGAAAAGATCGCCGGCCTTGACCACGATATGCTGTTCGAGCCGGTCGCCATACCAGGTATGGACTTCGCCGGAGAGCACATAGATCGCGGTTTCATGGTTTTCGTGCATATGCGCCTTGGCGCGGGCGCCCGGAGGCATGGTCAGCAGATGCATGCAGATGCCGGAAGAGCCGACTGTTTCGGCGGCGATACCGGCGAAATAGCTCAGGCCCTGCTTGCCTTCATAAGAGCTTTCAGGGCGGATAAGATGGCACGTCGGTTTGGGCGACATCGGGGCAACTCCGGGCGTCTATCTGATGGGACAAGGGCGAGTAGAACTGGGGCGAATAGGACCGGGGCGAATAGAACCGGGGCGAGTAGGACTGGTCGAGTGGAAAGCAACATCGGGGTAAAATCAATGGGATTCCGGCCGGCGCCGCAGTGGCTGGAAGCGACAGGCTTCGGCCGATGACGGGAGCATCGCCAGCCGTTGTTTCGGCAAGCAAGCTTGGCCTGACCTTCCAGACCAATGATGGTCCGGTGCAGGCGCTGTCGAATGTCGACCTGACCATCGGCAAGGGCGAATTCGTGTCCTTCATCGGGCCCTCCGGCTGCGGCAAGACGACCTTGCTGCGCGTCATCGCCGATCTGGAGAAGCCGACATCGGGAGCCATCTCCGTCAACGGCATGACGCCCGAGCAGGCGCGCCAGAGCCGCGCCTATGGCTATGTCTTCCAGGCGGCCGCGCTTTATCCGTGGCGCACGATCGAGCGCAATGTGGCGCTGCCGCTGGAGATCATGGGTCTGTCCAGGGCGGAGCAGGCGGCGCGCATCAAGCGAACCCTCGACCTCGTCAATCTCAGCGGCTTCGAAAAGAAATACCCCTGGCAGCTTTCGGGCGGCATGCAGCAGCGCGCCTCGATCGCACGGGCGCTGGCCTTCGACGCCGACCTTTTGTTGATGGACGAACCTTTCGGCGCGCTCGACGAGATCGTGCGCGACCACCTCAACGAACAACTGCTGGAGCTTTGGGAACGGACCAACAAGACTATCTGCTTCGTCACCCATTCGATCCCCGAGGCGGTCTATCTGTCGACGCGCATCGTGGTCATGTCGCCGCGCCCGGGGCGTGTCAGCGACGTCATAGAATCGACGCTGCCGAAAAAGCGGCCGCTCGATATCCGAGAGACGCCGGAGTTTCTGGCCATCGCGGCACGGGTGCGCGACGGGCTGAGGGCAGGGCACAGCTATGATTAGGGTGTTTTTGATCTGGCTGGGGCTGTGTGTGTTTTTGCCCGGTCCGACAATGGCGCAGGAGACCGCCAAGCCTTGGTCTCACGTCGCTGACGGTGATTTGAAACTTGCGGTCATCGTTACCTACAATGCGGACTATGAGAAGCTTTGGTACAGCATGCCGCGGGAGGCAACTCCGCACTTTAGCACCATTGAGAAAATCGGCCTTGGGCAAACGGCTTTTGTCGTTGCATTTTTCGCCGGGGCTGCGGCCAAGGACAGCAAATTTCAAATTGTCTGTGAAGCCACGATCAAGAAGCCGAATGGCGAACTGGTCGAAGTCCCTCCAACGCCTTGCTTTAGCGGCCCGGCAAGAGGCCCTCTCACCGATCTTCGCCTGGTTGATTTTTCATTAGGTATCAACGCCGAACCGCAAGATCCCTCCGGACTGTGGCGCATCGAGTATCGGATGCATGATCCAATTACCTCATCCTCCTGCAAGGTCGAAGTGTCCTTGGAAGTCGACGTGCCGGATAAAAAGACATGAAGCAATCGGCTCTTCCTGTTGCGATCATTCTTCTAGCGCTTGTCGTCGTCTGGTACGTCATGGCCGTCATCCTCAACGCGCCGTTCCAGCGCGATCTCGACCGCCGCGCCAATCAGACACCGGGCGTTGTGGAATTCATCGGCAAGACGCTGGCACAGCCGAAGCCGACGCTGCCGGCGCCGCATCAGGTGGCGGTGAATTTTTTCGAAAACACCTTTCTGCGTAGCATCACCTCGAACCGCAGCCTTGTCTACAATGCCTGGGTGACGCTGTCGTCGACGCTGCTCGGCTTTGCTTTCGGCACGGCGCTCGGCATCGTCATTGCCGTCGGCATCGTGCATGTGGCGACGCTCGACCGCAGTCTGATGCCGTGGATCATCGCCTCGCAGACCATTCCGATCCTGGCGGTGGCGCCAATGATCATTGTCGTGCTGGCGGCGGTCGGCATCACCGGGCTGATTCCGAAGGCGCTGATCTCGACCTATCTGTCGTTCTTCCCGGTGGCGGTTGGCATGGTGAAGGGGCTTCGCTCGCCCGAGCTCACCCATCTCGACCTCATGCACACCTATAATGCCAGTCCCTCGCAGACCTTCTGGAAATTGCGGGTGCCGGCCTCGGTGCCGTTCCTGTTCACCTCGATGAAGGTGGCGGTGGCCGCCAGCCTGGTCGGCGCGATCGTCGGCGAGCTGCCGACCGGCGCCGTCGCCGGCATCGGCGCCAAATTGCTCGCCGGCGCCTACTACAGCCAGACGATCGACATCTGGTCGGCGCTGGTTGCCGGCTCGGTGGTCGCGGCGCTGCTGGTTATGCTGGTCGGCATTGCTGGGCGCCTAGTCGACCGCGCCATGGGCGGGAGGCCGGCATGAGCTCGCTCACCCCTCGATCCTGGCAAGGGTATGCCGCGCTTGTCCTGCTTGTCGGCGCGCTGCTTCTTTGGCCACTCGTCAGTGCTACGCCCGGTTACGGCATGGCGACTACGGTTTTGATTTTCATTTTGCTGCTCGTGGCAATCGAGGCCGACAACTTTCCACCGATGATCGGGGTGGCGTTGCTGTTCCTTGGCGCCCACGGCGCGGCGTGGATGCTGCTCGCCGGCATAACCGGCAATGAGGGCAGCGCTCGTGGCTCCTTCTATCTGCTGCTCGTCGCGGCGTGGTTTTTGGCCTGGCGCTGCGTAACGGTCTTGTCGTCGTTTCGCCCGACATCGCGCTGGGCGTCAACCGCCCTGCGCCTGGTCATTCCGGCCATCTTCGGCGCCTGGATCCTGATCATCTGGGAGGCGGTGACGCGTGGTGCCGGCATTCCCTTCATCCTGTTGCCGCCGCCAAGCGCCATCGGTGCGCGCATCGTCGGCTCGCTGCCGGTGCTGGGGGCCGATGTCAGGCAGACCATCTTCAAGGCGGTCATCTTCGGCTATGTGGTGGGCAGCATCGCCGGCTTCCTCGTCGCCATAGCCGCCGACCGCGTGCCGTTCCTGCGGCGCGGGCTTTTGCCGATCGGCAATATGGTGTCGGCGCTGCCGATCATCGGCGTCGCGCCGATCATGGTCATGTGGTTCGGCTTCGACTGGCAGTCGAAGGCAGCGGTGGTCATCATCATGACCTTCTTTCCGATGCTGGTGAACACCGTCGCCGGGCTTGCCGCCTCCGGCCACATGGAGCGCGACCTGATGCGCACCTATGCCTCGAGCTACTGGCAGACGCTGTTCAAGCTGCGGCTGCCGGCGGCGGCACCCTTCATCTTCAATGCGTTGAAGATCAATTCGACGCTGGCGCTGATCGGCGCCATCGTCGCCGAGTTCTTCGGCACGCCGGTGGTCGGCATGGGATTCCGTATTTCGACGGAAGTCGGGCGGATGAACATCGACATGGTGTGGGCGGAAATCGCAGTTGCAGCACTTGCGGGTTCGGTCTTTTATGGCGTGGTCGCTCTTTTCGAGAGAGCAGTCACGTTTTGGCATCCCTCTGTCCGTGGTGGATAGGGGCGGTGGGTTTAGGGCGCTAACTTCAGAGGGTAAAAACATGAAAAGACTTGTTGTTTCGATGCTGGCCGGCGCGATGTCGCTTGCCGCGTTCCAGGCGATGGCCGCGGACAAGGTGACGCTGCAGCTGAAATGGGTCACCCAGGCACAGTTCGCCGGCTATTATGTCGCCAAGGCCAAGGGCTTCTATGACGCCGAGGGCCTCGACGTCGACATCAAGCCCGGCGGCCCGGACATTGCACCGGAGCAGGTTATTGCCGGCGGCGGCGCCGACGTTATCGTCGACTGGATGGGCGGTGCGCTGGCTGCGCGCGAAAAGGGCGTGCCGCTGGTCAACATCGCCCAGCCGTTCAAGAAGGCCGGCATGGAGCTGGTCTGCCCGAAGGACGGCCCGATCAAGACGGAAGCCGACTTCAAGGGCCATACCCTGGGCGTCTGGTTCTTCGGCAATGAGTATCCGTTCTATGCCTGGATGAACAAGCTTGGCTTGAAGACCGACGGGGGGCCGGACGGCGTCACCGTGCTCAAGCAGAGTTTTGACGTGCAGCCGCTGATCCAGAAGCAAGCGGATTGCATTTCGGTCATGACCTATAACGAGTACTGGCAGCTCATCGACGCCGGCTACAAGCCGGAAGAACTGACCGTCTTCAACTATTCCGCCATGGGCAACGATCTGCTCGAAGACGGGCTCTATGCCCTGGAGGACAAGCTCAAGGATCCGGCCTTCGAGGACAAGATGGTGCGTTTCGTGCGCGCTTCGATGAAGGGCTGGAAATACGCCGTCGATAATTCCGAGGAGGCGGCCGGCATCGTCATGGACAATGGTGGCCAGGACGAGAACCACCAGAAGCGCATGATGGGCGAAGTCGCCAAGCTGATCGACAATGCCGATGGCAAGCTCGATCCGGCGACCTACGAGCGCACCGCCAAGGCGCTGCTCGACCAGAAGATCATCAGCAAGGAGCCTACCGGCGCCTACACGACGGCGATCACCGACAAGGCCATCAAATAGAGCTATCAAGCAGGCTCTGTTGGAAGACGGAAAGGGGCGGGCGACCGCCCCTTTTTAGTGGGATGTAAAATGAACGTTACCGGCGGAAACATCCGCTCGCAAAATCGTTGTGCCAGTGCATCCGCCTCAAGGGTGTCACAACGGAGGTTTCCATGCGCATCCAGTCCTTCACGCCGATGCTTTCGGCGCTGGCCATTTCTGCAGCCATCTTCTCTGCTTCACCGGCCCTGGCCGAAACTATAAAGATGACGGCGACGCTCGATGGTGCTCAGCAGAACCCGCCCGTCACCACGAAGGGCAAGGGCACCGCCACGCTCAGGTTCAACACCGCCACCAAGAAACTCAGCTGGACCGTGAGATATTCCGGCCTCAGCGGGCCGGCGAAGGCCGCACACATTCACGGCCCCGCGGCAAAGGGTGAAAACGCCGACCCGGTGGTGCCGTTCGAAGGCAAGCTGAAGAGCCCGATCAAGGGTTCGGCGACATTGACCGATGCCCAGGCCACCGACTTGGAGGCGGGCAAATACTACGTCAACGTCCACACCGCGGCCCACGCGGACGGTGAGATCCGCGGCCAAATCGAGAAGGCGATGTAGCGCCGGTCATTCTTCAGATAGAGGGGCGGGCGACCGCCCTTCTACCGGATCATGACTTTTCCCGTATCTGGGTCATTGTTCGCGTCGGCGTGATGGCTTCGGGGTCGAGCCTGATCTCGATTATCGACGGCTGGCCGCTTGCCCGCGCTCGCTCGAAGGCCGCGGCGAAGTCGGCGGTCTTTTCCACCGTCTCGCCGTGGCCGCCATAGGCACGGGCCAAAGCAGCAAAGTCGGGGTTCTTCAAATCCGTGGCGACGACACGGCCGGGATATTCGCGCTCCTGATGCATGCGGATGGTGCCGTATATGCCGTTGTTGACGACGATGACGATGATCGGCAGCCCGTATTGCACGGCGGTGGCGAATTCCTGGCCGTTCATCAGGAAACAGCCGTCGCCGGCGAAGGCGATCACGTCGCGGTCGGGGAAAAGCTGCTTGGCGGCGACCGCCGCCGGCGTGCCGTAACCCATTGAGCCGGATGTGGGTGCTGCCTGCGTGCCGAAACGCCGGAAGCGATGGTAACGATGCACCCAGGTGGCGTAGTTGCCGGCGCCATTGGTGAGGATGGCGTCGTCCGGCAGCATCGTTTCGAGATAATTCATGATCGGCCCCATCTGGACGGCGCCGGGCCCGCTCTCCGGAGGCGTCGACCAGTCGAGATAGGCGGCGTGCAGCTTCGCTGCCTCCGCCGCCCACACCGGCGTTGCGGCCGGCTTGCGTTTGGCAAAGGCTTCGACGAAAGCAGCAGGCGAGGCATTGATCGCCAGCGCCGGCCGGTAGACGCGGCCGAGTTCGCCGGCGTCGGCATGGATATGGACCAGCGTCTGGTCGGGGTAGGGGCTCTTCAGCAGCGTGTAGTCGGATGACGGCATCTCGCCCATGCGGCCGCCGATCAGCAGCACAAGGTCGGCCTGCTTGATGGCGGTTGCTACCTTGGGATTGATGCCGATGCCGACATCGCCGGCATAGTTCGGGTGGAGATGGTCGAACAGCATCTGGCGGCGGAAGGAGCAGCCGACCGGCAGCGACCAGGCTTCGGCTATCGTCCGCATCTGTGCAACGGCCTGCGCGTCCCAGCGCGTCCCGCCAAGGATGACGAAGGGCCGCTTTGCCTTATTGAGCAACACGTCCAGCGCGTCGAGCTCGACTTCGCCAGGCCGCGTCTCGACAGGGCTGTAATGCCGGGCTTCCGGTGCCTCGGCGAGGCTGGTCAGCATGTCCTCGGGCAGCGAGATGACGACCGGGCCCGGACGGCCGGACGTCGCCACCGCAAAGGCGCGTGTGACGAATTCGGGGATGCGTGCGGCATCGTCGATCTCGACCACCCATTTGGCGATATCGCCGAAGAACCTGACGTAGTCGACCTCCTGGAAGGCCTCGCGCCCCTTGGCGTGGCTTGCGACCTGGCCGATGAACAGGATGAGGGGGACTGAATCCTGCATCGCGATGTGGATGCCGGCCGAGGCATTGGTGGAGCCTGGGCCGCGGGTGACGAAGCAGATGCCGGGCCTGCCGGTCAGGCGGCCATGGCAGTCGGCCATCATTGCGGCGCCGCCCTCCTGGCGGCAGACGATGGTGCGGATCGATGAATCATGCAGCGCGTCGAGCACCGCCAGATAGGATTCGCCAGGTACGCAATAGATACGGTCCGTTCCGTTGGCTTCGAGCGCATCTACGATGAGTTGTCCGCCGGTCTTCATTTTCCTGACCTCTCCAGTTCGGCAAGGATTTCTTCGGTGTGTTCGCCGAGACGCGGCGAGGGCCGTTCATAGACCAGCGGCGTGCCGGACATGACCATCGGCGCCCGCACCGAGGGCAAGAGATTGCCATGGCCGTCATCGAGGTCGAGCCGCATGCCGCGCGCGATGGTCTGCGGGTCGGCAAACATCTGGCCGATGTTGTTGATCGGGCTGGCCGGCACTCCGGCTGTCTCGAGCCTGGCCAGCAGCGGGTCGCGATCGAAGGCTTTCAGCGCCTCGATCATGTGCTCGCGCAGCTTTGCCCGGTTGGCGACGCGGGCGGGATTGGTGGCGAAGTCAGGGTTCGACGCCAGCTCGTCTAGGCCGACGGCAGCGCAGAATTTTGCGAACTGGCCGTCATTGCCGACCGCCAGGATGATGTGGCCATTTTTCACCGGCACCACTTCGTAGGGCGCGATGTTCATATGCGCATTGCCCATCTGCACCGGCGATTGTCCGGAGACGAGATAGTTGAGGTTCTGGTTGCCGAGCGTCGAGATCTGGGTGTCGAAGAGCGCCATGTCGATATGCTGGCCTTTGCCGGTCTTCTCGGCATGGCGAAGGGCCGCCTGGATGGCAATGACCGAGTAAAGCCCGGTGAAAACATCTGAAATAGCCACGCCCGCCTTCTGCGGTTCGCGGCCGGCTTCGCCGGTGATCGACATCATGCCGGCCATGGCCTGGATGATGAAATCATAACCGGCGCGTGGCGCGTACGGTCCCGACTGGCCAAAACCGGTGATCGAGCAATAGATCAGCCGCGGGTTGATTTTCTTCAGGCTGTCATAGTCGAGGCCGTATTTCTTCAGTCCGCCGACTTTGAAGTTTTCGATCAGCACGTCCGACGTCGCGACCAGCCGGCGCACCGTCTCGGCGCCCTCGGGCGTCGAGAAATCGATGGCGATGGAGCGCTTGCCGCGGTTGCAGGAATGGTAATAAGCGGCCGACAGGTTCTCGCCGTCATGGCCGATGACGAAGGGCGGTCCCCATTTGCGGGTGTCGTCGCCGCCGTCCGGGCTCTCGACCTTGATCACGTCGGCGCCGAGGTCGGCAAGCAGCTGCCCGGCCCATGGCCCGGCGAGGATGCGTGCGAGTTCGATGACGCGGATGCCTTTGAGCGGGGGCTCAGTCATGGATCACCGTGGTTGGTCGAAAGCGCAGCCTCTATCAACCTCGCGCGCCGCTGTCACGGCCCTTGCTATGGGCCAAGTATCGCTGTGCCCTCAGCACGCGGTCGGCCCAGTCGGCAAAATCCTCCATGATGATGTCTCGGTTGATCTCGTTCAGGCTTTCGTGGCGGGTTTCGGCGTAAACCTTTGAAACGAGATTCGAAAAACCCATCATGTGCATCCGGCCGGCAAGATGGCTGACCGCCTTGCCGCCATCCGAGGCCGGATCCTGCTCGCCTCCGACCAGATTGACGAACAGGTCGCGCCGCACGCCGGAAAAATTGCTGTCGCTGCCGCATTGCAGCGTCATCTTGACGATGTCCTGCCACATCGACACCGACGCATCCCAGCCGCAAAGCGGGTCGGCGATGTATTTCTCGACTTCAACGGCATCGCGCGACAGCCAGTCGAACGGCGTCCGGTGATTGGGCACGGCCTTGCCCCAGGCTCGGAATGTCAGCCGGGGCAGCAGGCGCGACGGCATGTCTGAGCCAAGCCGGAACTTTTCCCAACCAAGCATGGCCAGCGCGATTTGGCCGAGCAGTCCGGCCGAGAAATTGCCGTTCCAGATCGCGGCGGCATGGATGCGCGCCGAGTTGCGGAGGACAAAGTTCAGCGCGACCGACGCGCCCAAGGAGTGACCGAAGACGATGACCGGCAGGCCCGGCTGTTCCCTGGCGATGAGATCATGGACGGCAGCGACATCGGCGATGACCTTGGCACCGCCATCCATATCGGCGAACCTGCCAGGTGGCGCGTCGGGCGCCTTGGTGGCGCCGTGGCCACGATGGTCGTGCGCATAGACCAGGTAGCCGCGCGCGCCGAGGAAATCGGCGAAGCGGGCATAGCGTGCGGCGTGCTCGGCCAACCCGTGATTGATCTGAACGATGGCGCGCGGCTGGCCTGTGGCGTGTTTCACAGAAAGGTTGAGCTCGGCGCCGGTCGGCGATCGAAGCACAAGCTGTTGGTCGAATGACATCGCCGCGTCGTCTCCAACGTCCCCGACACGATACCGGACGCGAGTTTTGTTTGCGCCGGCGCCGGTTTTGCGTCAATCCGGCGTGACCGATTTGCGCGCGGACGTTTACCGCACGTTCGCAATTCCGACATGGTGGCAACGGCAGTCTGTTGCCGCAGTTTTTTCAGCCGAGGGATCCTTATGCGGACAGGTTTTGTTTTCGGATTGACGCTTTCGGCCGTGCTGCTTGCCGGCGCGGCGCGGGCCGATGTGAAGATGACCGGCTCTTTCGTCGCGGATGCCGCCTGTCCGGCAACGCAGGCGATCAAGAGCGGCAAGAATCTCGGCAACATCTCGACCGCGGCTGGCCAGAGCTATGATCTGCTGGCCGGCAACAAGGACGCACCAACGCACTATCTCATTCGGGTGCCGGGCGCCGATCCGGAGCGCCGCTGGGTCAAGATCGGCTGCGGCCATGTTTCGGGCGGCAGCGCGTCGACGATGCCGGCTGCACCGGCGCCTGCCGATCCGAGCAAGCCATCGGCGTCCGGAAAACCGGAATATGTCTTCGCGCTGAGCTGGCAGCCGGCTTTCTGCGAGACCAAATCCAGCAAGACCGAATGCCGGGCGCAGACCGCCGCCGGTTTCGATGCGAACCACTTCACCTTGCATGGGTTGTGGCCGCAGCCGAATGGAAATTTCTATTGCCAGGTCGCCGCAAGCGACAAGGCGAACGACGATCCTGCGCACTGGCGCGACTTGCCGCCGGTCACCCTTGACCCGAAAACGCGAACGGAACTCGACCAGGTGATGCCGGGTACTGCATCCGCCCTCGAAAGGCATGAATGGATCAAGCATGGCACCTGCTACGGAAAGAGCCAGCAGGAGTATTTCTCCGACGCCTTGAACCTGATGCGCGCTGTGAATGCTTCGCCGGTGCGCGATCTCTTCACCAAGAGCATCGGCAAGCAGCTGACATCCGATCAGATCCGCAGCACCTTCGACAGTGCCTTCGGCAAAGGCGCGGGCGACCGGGTCCGCGTATCCTGCGTGGTCGATCCTTCGAGCGGCAGGCGGCTGATCGGCGAGCTGACGCTCGGCCTGACCGGCCCGATTGCTTCGAACGCTTCGCTCGGTGCCCTGCTGCTTGCCTCGGCGCAGACAACCAAGGCCGGCTGCCCGAAGGGCACGGTCGATGCCGTCGGGTTCCAGTAAACAGGCCGAACGCGACTGTCGGTATGCGCCGGGGATGGTATCGTCTTGAGGGCATACATTCGTAGGGGGTGGCGATGAGTGGCATGACGAGCGGCGCGCTGGCGCGGCTGGCGTTCTGGGCCAAGGGCATGACGGCGATCCGCGACGGCCATATGGAATGGCCGGGCTTTTCCTACACAGAAGTGGAGTGGGTGCGCATGACCACGCTTGCCAAACCCATCGGCGGCGGCACCTACCAATTATTCACGCTGGTCAACGCGGCGATCTTCATCGCCATTGCTGCGCTCGGTATCTTCTGTGTCTTCCTGCCGCTGGCGGCGCTGCTGTTCCCGGTACCGGCCGAAACCAGCGCGCTCAAGTTTTCGCTGCTCCTGGCGGCATGCGCCTTGCTGATCATCGGCATCGGCCTGCCGATTTCGCTGCGCCTTTCGACCGCACTGGTGGCGCCGAAGTCGCTGCACGCCGCGCTTGTCGCCGTGCCCGGCGACCAGGCGCTTGCGGCAAAAGTGTCGTGGCAGATCAACCGGATCACGCTCGTGCTCTGCGGCCTGCTGGTGCCGGGCATCCTTCTGTTCATTGCCTATGATATCGAAGCCGGCCCGATTATCACCGCGTTGAAATGGCTGGCGATCGCGCTGATGGCGGTTTCGGTTGCGATCGGCGGATGGCAGCGGCGCAAACAATCCTGATTGAGCCAATCG
>NZ_SUEG01000133.1 GCF_005063415.1 Mesorhizobium sp. | reverse complement strand
CCAGAAGGCCGCTTCGACCGACTGAGATTCCGCAGATCCATGAGCAGGCCCCGACGGCTCTAAATTTGTGCTCCGGAAAAATGATGCAGCGCGATGGCTGACGCGGCGGCGACGTTCAGGCTGTCGAAGCCTTGCGCCATGCCGATCCGCAGCGTCTGCAGGCGGGCAAGCAGGCTTTCCGGCAGGCCTTCGCCCTCGGTGCCGAGATAGAGCGCCAGCCGCTCGTTTCTCTTGGCATCGCGAATGTCGATCTGCCCGCGCGGCGACAAGGCGAATTGGCTGAAGCTTTGCCGGTCGAGCATTGCGGTGCAGCCGGCAGTATCGGCAAAGCAGGCGAAGGGGACCTTCAAGGCCGCGCCGACCGAGACGCGGATAGCCTTGCGGTACAGCGGATCGCAGCAGGTCGGATCGAGAAGCACGGCATCCGCGCCAAAGGCGGCGGCATTGCGGAAGATGGAACCCATATTGTCATGATTGGCGATGCCGACCAGCACCACGATCAGCGCGCGGGCGGGCAATGCGCCAAGCAAGGCCTCAGCGGAGATGGCCGCGCCCTTGCGGCCGATCGCCAATATGCCGCGATGCATGTAGAATCCGGCGATCCTGTCCATGATTTCGCCGGATGCGACATAGATCGGAAGCCCGGCAGGCGCCTTGCGCAGGACGTCATCGAGGCCGGCCAGC
This sequence comes from Mesorhizobium sp., assembly GCF_005063415.1. Lineage (GTDB taxonomy): Bacteria > Pseudomonadota > Alphaproteobacteria > Rhizobiales > Rhizobiaceae > Mesorhizobium. Next base: position 13,484 of record NZ_SUEG01000133.1, on the reverse strand, counting down.
CGGTTTTCGAGTACCAGCACCGATTCTGCCTCGAAGCGCCGAGCGGCAAGCAGCGTGTCGAGCACCACCTTGCCTTCGGCGACGAAACGGCCTTGCCGGCCGGCAAGATCTCGCTCCCGGATGTCGAGATAGGCGGCGACGCGGGGATCCTGCGGGTCGTCTATGCGGATCGGATTCATGGCTTCCTCGGCGGACCATGGCGTCGGCCGCGAATCGGGATTCGGTTTCGGAAGGCATGATGCCGGATCCGAAGCTCAGACCGTATCTTAGCGTCCAAATGGATGCACGTCGTTCGAACGGTCAAGCCCAATCAGGTGGATGCCGGGCTCAGATTGGGCCTGCCTGCCTCTTAGCGACAGGGAAATCTTAATTCCCGCGGCACGGCTCGTCGGCCAAGCCGTTTCAATGCAGAATTTTCGATAGTGCGAAGGAACCGCATGGGGCCATGCCGCGTCATAGAAGCGGGCTCCTGCTGCGGTCCTGGGAGGACATCGATGATCAGGCTCCTCCTCGTCTTTGCCGCCACGCTTGCCCTCGCATGCGGCGTGGCTCGCGCGGCCAAGCTCGATCCAGCCACCGTCAATCAGGCCCAATTCACTATCGGCGATCCGAAGGGTGTCGATCCGACGCTGCTGAAGGCGCAGATCCTTCTGGATCGCGCCCGTTTCTCGCCGGGCCTGATCGACGGTCGCCTTTCCCAAAACTTCGCCAAGGCCGTCGCCGCGTTTCAGGCGGCAAACGGACTTCCGCCCGACGGCAAGCTCAGTCCACAAACCTGGAGCAAACTCATCGCAACCTCCGCCAAGCCGGTGCTGGTGACCTATGAGGTCATGCGCAAGGATGTGCGCGGACCTTTCACCAGGCGTATTCCGGCTCGCTTGGAGAGGATGGCCCGCTTGCGGCGGCTCGGCTACCGCAATGCGGTGGAGAGATTGGCCGAGCGCTTCCACGTCAGCGAACAATTGCTGCGAATGCTCAACCCGGGCACCAGCCTCAGGAAACCAGGCAGGACCTTGGTGGTGCCTGATGTCGGCAGGGGCGACCCTCCCGCCGGCGTTGACGCCATCGAGGTTGACAAGGGCGCTCGCCTGGTCCGTGTGCTCGACCGTGCCGGCAAATGGCTGGCGGTCTACCCCGCCTCGATTGGGAGCGAGGAGAAGCCGGCGCCAAGCGGCATGGCAGAGGTCAGGCGCGTGGTGCACAAGCCTACCTATCACTACGATCCGGACTTCGCTTTCAAGGGGGTCAAGACCAAGCGGCCCTTCACCATCGCTGCCGGGCCGAACAATCCCGTGGGATCGGTCTGGATCGATCTCTCCATCGAAAGCTACGGCATTCACGGCACGCCGGAACCGGGCAAGATCGGCACGACCTTTTCGCATGGCTGCATCCGTTTGACCAATTGGGATGCCGAAGACCTTGCCTCCATGGTGCAGCCGGGCACCAAGGTCGAGTTCAAGGACGAGATGGCGCAGGCCGCGGACGAGCGCGTTCAGTAGCAAGGCTGACTTGGCAGCAAGGCGGAGTTGGCAGCAAAGCGGATTGGCGGGAGCATCTCCCTCCGGCCGCTCAGGTCCCCGCGCGACGCAGCCGGTGAGCCATCTGCGACAGTTCACCTTCGCCGAAAATGCCGTCCAGCATGTGCAGCAATTCGCGCACCGCCTCGGACTTACAGGAATAATATATCATCTGCCGATCGCGGCGGGTCTCGACAAGGTCGGAAGCCCTGAGCTTGGCCAGATGCTGTGACAGGGCGGATTGGCTGAGCGACACTTTCTCGGCTATGGCGCCGACCGACATTTCGCCCTCGGCCAGATAGCTCATGATCAACAAACGTTTTTCGTTGCCCATCAGCGTCAGAAACGCAGCCGCGGTTCCGGCGTTGGCGACTAGCTTGTTCGAGACCATAGATCCCCCATACGTTCTTGCTCATCCGCCGCTATGGGGGCAATAGCGTCGAATTCCATAGACTTTCCCTATAGATGCACGCCAGCGATTCAGCGTCACTCGCAAAGGTAGAACATTTCGCTCAAATCTCAAGGCTTGCTTTCCATGCAAGCCGATTAACTGTGCGGCTGTGATTAATTTGCCGATCGGGCAGCCTTTGCCATGTCGACCAGGACAGGCCTGAGCTCGCGTGCCGCCCTCAGCGGCTCGGGGAAGAAAACCCGACAGACATTGTCGCCCGATATGAGATCCATCCCGTCGGCGTCGAACCCGGTGACGATCCAGCCGTCACTCTCGGCCCCGCCGAAATGACTTGCGTAGAGGGCAATCGCATCGAGATGGTCGGCGTTCATGTGGTCGAGTGCCGATTGCTCGCCGGCGGCAAGCTCTTCGACGATCGCTCCCGTCGCGACCAGATCGGTGCGGTCGAGCAGATAGGCCTTGCCGAAGCCGCCGTTCAGGCTGGCGCGCTCCGGTTCGAGCCGGAAGATCGAGAAGTCGCCGAGCCCGGCATAGAGCTTCGCCTTGGGATTGCGGTTGAGGTAGCGCCGCTCGGCGCGGGCGTGTTCGTTCGATCCGCGTTCGAGCCGCGCGGCGCGGCAGACGAGCGTCAATCGCGGATGCGCCAGCGGATCGCCCTTGCCGGGTTCGCCGACGAGCAACGAGCAGCGCGGGTCGGCAAGGATAGCGCCGGTATGGGCGGACAGCATCGAGACCAGGATCAATGGCGTGCCGTCGATGTCGGTGGCGACGCCAACCCGGCTGGCCAGCGGCGAACCGGTTCCTGGTTCGAGCACCGCCAGCGCGCCGAAACGGGCGCTGCGGATCAGCGTCTTTGCCAGCCTGATCGCCTCGGCGTCGGTCGCGCGGATCACGTCTTTCCTGGGTTCGTCCAAAGCACCACCGTCGCTTTTATTTCGGCGCCATGCGGATGGCGCCATCGAGGCGAATGGTCTCGCCGTTGAGCATCTGGTTCTCAATGATGTGCAGGGCAAGTGCCGCGTATTCCGAAGGCTCGCCCAAACGGGAAGGGAAGGGCACCGCGGCGCCGAGCGAATCCTGCACCTCCTGCGGCATGCCGGCCATCATCGGCGTCCTGAAGATGCCGGGCGCGATGGTGCAGACGCGAATGCCGGAGCGGGCGAGATCGCGCGCCACCGGCAGCGTCATGCCGACGACGCCGGCCTTGGACGCGGAATAGGCCGCCTGGCCGATCTGGCCGTCATAGGCCGCGACCGATGCGGTGTTGACGATGACGCCGCGCTCACCGCCCTGCAGTGGCTCGAGCGTGGCGGTTCGGTCGGCGACCAGGCGGATCATGTTGAAGGTGCCGATCAGATTGACCTCGATCACCTTGCGGTATTGATCGAGCGGATGCGGTCCGTCCTTGCCGATCGTCTTCATGCCGATAACGATGCCGGCGCAATTGACCAGGATGCGGACCTCGCCGAGCGTCTCTGCCACTTCCGCGACTGCGGCGGCACCGCTCCCGGCGTCGCTCACATCGCATCGGACGGCGATTCCGCCGATGGCGGCCGCCACCTTGGCCGCACGCTCGATACCGAGATCGAGGACGGCAACCCTGGCGCCGCCGGCGGCAAGAGCGCGCGCCGTAGCCTCGCCAAGGCCGGAGCCGCCACCAGTGACGATCGCAATCTGGCCGTTCGGGTTCATCTCGACGTCCTCCTCCGTGCCCAGACTAATGCTGCGAAGCCACCGTGCAACAGCGCCGGCATGGTCACGCCATCGCGGCGATGTGCTCGGCAATCCTTGCCTGGTCGGCGTGGGAAACCTCGCCCACCAGCCTTGCCACCGTGCCCGGCACGATCTCGTGCGCCAAAAGCCGGTCGGGATCGACCGGACGCGGCATCGAGATATGCCCGCGCGCCAGCCTCTTGAAGCCGAGCGGGCCGTAATAGGGTTCGTCGCCGACCAGCATCACGGCCGGTGCGCCGGCCTTGGCAGCGGCTTCCAGCGCGATTGCCACCAGCCGGCGGCCGATGCCGAGGTTTTTGAAGGCCGGCCGCACGGCGAGCGGCCCGAGCATCAGCGCGCGGCCGGCACCGGCGGCGATGCGCGTCATCCGTACCGAGGCGACGACGATTGCGCCATCGACGGCCACGAAGGACAAAGCGCGTTCGTGCGGGCCACCTTGGCGGATCTTGTAGGCGGCAAGCACGAAACGGCCCGGCCCGAACGCCTCGTCGTTGATGGCTTCGATTTCAGGATCATGCGCCGGAGTTTCCGGCAGGTATTTCACGTCAGCAAGGCTCATGGTCTTTGCGTTCCGGTATACGAGGAAAGGTTTGCTGCAAGCGGCAGCGTTCGCCAGTCAGCGCTTCATCAAGCGCGGGCGCTCTTTCGTCGTCGGTCGAACCGGATCGCGGCAAAGTCGAACATGCGGATTGTCCGCTAGCACCAATTTTCAGCCGCCGCAATCGGCCGGCGCAATCGACGACGCAGCCGTTGACGATCTGTTCAGCGTCGGTGATTTCCGCGGCGCCGCTTGGTGCCCTACATCAGGTTGGAACGCGAAAGGATATTTCATGGGATTGCTAGTCGAAGGCCAATGGCAGGACCGCTGGTACGATACCGGGGAGAGCGGCGGCAAATTCGTGCGGGCGCAATCGCAGTGGCGCGACTGGGTGACCCGCGACGGCGCGCCGGCCGAAGGGCGAAAACGCGGCTTCAAGGCCGAGCCCGGCCGCTATCACCTCTATGTCTCGCTCGCCTGCCCGTGGGCGCATCGGACGCTGATCTTTCGCGTGCTCAAGAAACTCGAGGACGTGATTTCCATCTCGGTCGTCCATCATTTCATGGGCGCCGACGGCTGGACGTTCCTGGCCGAGGACGGCGCCACCGGCGACACGCTCTACGGCCTCGATTTCCTGCACCAGATCTACACCAGGGCCGATCCCGGCTATTCGGGCCGGGTCACCGTTCCCGTGCTGTGGGACAAACGCGAGCAGACCATCGTTTCAAACGAATCCTCCGAGATCATCCGGATGCTCAATTCGGCCTTCGACGAATGGGGTGATGCAAAGCTCGATTTCTATCCGCAGCCGTTGCGCGGCGAGATCGATGCGGTCAATGCGCTGGTCTATCCCGCGGTCAACAATGGCGTTTACCGTGCCGGCTTCGCCACCACGCAGGCAGCCTACGAGGAGGCGTTCGGCGAATTGTTCTCGACGCTCGACATGCTGGAGGACCGCCTGTCAAAGCAGCGCTATCTCGTCGGCGGCCGCATCACCGAGGCGGACTGCCGGCTGTTCACGACACTGGTCCGCTTCGACCCGGTCTATGTCGGCCATTTCAAGTGCAATCTGCGCCGCATCGCCGACTATCCGAACCTGTCGAATTACCTGCGCGACCTCTACCAGGTGCCGGGCGTCGCCGGCACGGTGAATTTGCACCACATCAAGTCGCATTATTACGGCAGCCACGAGACGATCAACCCGACGCGCATCGTGCCGGTCGGGCCAGAGCTCGACTATTCCGCGCCGCATGACCGGGCGCGATTCAGGAAGGCTGCGTGAGACCGGCGACCTAGCGGAAGGTTTCGGAGTCCATCTTTGCCCTTCTAACGAGTTCAGCTTTCAATATGGTATTTCCAAATCGATTGGAGTAGCCGAGCGACGTTGCCAAGAACGCCACGATGCCGCCGATCATGACGGTCTGGACCGACATCTGGAGCGGGATTGCGCGTAATGATCCCGACAGCAGAATCAGAGCCATTCCCAAAACCATTTCTATCAGGGTTGAGAAGCCGACCATTTTCCAGAATTCAGCGCGAGTAAAAAGGCGGGCACGTCGCTTTAAAAAAAAGAAATATGTCCCGAATGCGGCAACAAATTGTATTACGAATTGGATGCCTCTTCCAATTCTTTCTAACCTGGATGGATCTACCCCAAGCATCACCGTCAACACTAATGCTGTTGAAAACAATATTATTACATAAATTCCAGTAAAAAGTAAGATATATAGTACAATTCTAAATCTATCGTTTTGTTTATGTTCCATTTTTCCCAACCGATTAGTTATACCTGTCTTGGAGAGCAATGGATGCTGTCATCCTGAATCGAAGCAGCAAGGCTGTTGGAGAGGTGGTCTACCAGTAAGGCGATACCGGATTCCCCTTAAAAACCTCGGCAATCCGCCGCAGCGTCGCCGGCGTCGTTCCCTCGGGCAAGCGGTCGAGCGGGAAGAATCCGGCTTCGGCGATCTCGCGGTCGGGCAGCTTAGGGCTTGGCTGATCGAACTCTTCGACCAGATACAGGCCGACATGGTCGCGGCGGCTGGCGCGGCGGTTGAAATGCAGCGATTTCAGCACCGGCGGTCCGGTCAGCGCGATGTTGCCTTCCTCGAACAGTTCGCGTGCCAGCGCCTCGATCATCGTCTCGCCCGGTTCGACGCCACCGCCCGGAAGCTGCCAGCCCGGAACATAGGTGTGGCGGATGAGGAAGACGGAATTGGAGGCTCGGTCGTGGATCAAGCCGCGCACGCCGAGCGTCATCGGCCGCCGCAGCACGAAGTACAGGTGAAACAGCCTCGCCCTGAAGCCCGGCCATCCGGTCTGGCGCAGGGCTTGCTCCGGATCTGGCGTCGTCATCGTCCGCGAAACCGTGAGTGGAAAGCGGGGCCCGCCTCGCCTATGAAGAAAAGATGTTCAGGCTCGCGCATATTTCCGATGTCCATCTGGGGCCGCTTCCCGATGTAACCTATCGCGATCTCGCCTCCAAGCGCGTGGTCGGTTATGTCAACTGGCAGCGCAACCGCCGCCGCCACATGCACGACGCCGTCATCGACACGATCGTCGCCGACATGAAGGCCAACGGGCCGGACCATCTCGCCATCACCGGCGACCTGGTCAATCTGGCGCTCGACGGTGAGATCGAGATGGCCAAGCACTGGCTGGAGACGCTGGGCTCGCCCAACGACGTGTCGGTGGTGCCGGGAAATCATGATGCCTATGTGCCGGGCGCCTTCGACAAGACCTGCCGGTCCTGGGCAGCGTGGATGACCGGCGACGGCGTCAATACGCCAGTCGACCGTAACACTTTTCCCTATCTGCGGGTACGCGGCGATGTTGCGTTGATCGGCGTCTCGACGGCGCGCGCCACGGCTCCGTTCATGGCCAACGGCTTCTTTCTGGAAGGCCAGGCGGAACAGCTGCGCGACATGCTCGATGCCACAGGCAAGCGCGGCATGTTCCGGGTGATCATGATCCACCACCCGCCGGTGCGCGGCGCCGTTTCGCAGAACAAGCGGCTGTTCGGCATCTCGCGCTTCCACAAGGTTCTTCACCGGCACGGCGCCGAGCTTGTGCTGCACGGCCATTCGCATGTGCCGTCGCTCTTCTTCATCGGCGCCCGCAAGACCAAAATCCCGGTGGTCGGGGTCGCCGCCGCCGGGCAGGCCCCCGGCAGTTCGCATGCGCCGGCGCAATACAATCTGCTCGACATCGATGGTGAAAAGGACAATTGGCGGATCAGGCTGACCCGCCGCGGCCTGACCGGGCCGGCATTGCCGCCCAGCGATCTGCAGACGCTGGAGCTTGGCGTCGAGGCCGAGGCGTCGATGGCTAGAGCAATTCCAGGAAAAGTATGAAAACGGTTTTCCGTCCGGAATTGCGCCAAAACAAAGAGATAGAGCGGTTTCCGCGTTGCCGTGAAACGCTGAACGGCTCTAGAAGCTGATTTTCATCGCGACGATGCGGTCCCAGAACAGCACGAGCGAAATCGCCAGGCCGACCAGGGCGCCGGCGGCGATCAGGCCGAGGCCCGAGAAGAACGCCGACCAGCCATTGCTGCGCGCAGCGATCTGCAGCGGCGGCTCGGCCTCCGCCACCAGGGCGCGTTTCAGGCCGGCGACGGCCTGCTCGATGCCGCCTTCCATCATTCTCTGGCGTTCGACGACGCGCTCGGCGACATAGCGCGTCACCTGGTCGGCAACGACCTCCATGTCGGTCGACTCAGCGAGGACGACGCGACCGATGCGCGTGTCCTTGAGAAAGCGATAGGTGCGACGGTCGCGTCCCATGGCGACATGGCTGACGGCGTCGATCCACAGCCGTGGCTGCAGGCCGGACGAGACGGCGAAGTCGAAACTGTCCATGTCGGTGGGCACGTCGGCGAAGACCGGCGCGAGTTCGGCGGCAAGCAGATCGAGCCGCATGCGATGCGCTTCGCGCATGTCGACGACGACGTCATCGCGGTCGGCGAAGGCGTTCTTGACGTCGCGAATGGCATCGGACAGTTTTCGCGACTGATCGATCTGGGTGATGTTCTCGCCTGCGTCGTTCATCGGCGTGGCCTCGCGGGGTTTGGTTAACACCGAATTAACACAGCCGCCGGCAAAATGCACTTGCGAGATCGAGGGCCGGGCAAGGGTTCGCTGGAGGAGCACCAGCGGCGCCGCCGTGCCTGCGCGAGACCCGATCAGCTCGCCGCCGCGGCGATTCCCGGGCGAAGCCGCCTGCTGCGGCGCCGCATGTTGCGACGGACGGCCTCGACGATCAGGCCGGGCGCTTCCTCGACCAGCATATGGCCGGCTTCCAGCACGTGGTGCAGATGAAAATGCTTCGGCACGCCGTCCGCCTGGCTGACGGGCAGCATCGCGTCGTCGGTTCCCCAAACAACCATCACCGGCATGTTCAGCGTTTCGAGCCGCTCGCTCGGGATGACACCTTGCCGATCATCCCTGGTCATTGCGGCTGCGAGCTCGACAAGTGTCCGCAATTGGCCGGGACGCTGCCGCATCCCGTTGAGAAGATCGATCCTATGCAGCAGGGGCTGGCTTTGCGGTCCCGACATGGCGGCTAGACAGGCGCGAATTTCGTCGGTGCCGGCAGCCGCGGCGTAGCGGCGCAGCAGCGGGCCATTGATCTCAGGACCAAGACCGCCCGGTGCCAGCAGCGTCAGCGACGCCATTCTTTCGGGCTCGCTCAATGCCATCAGGGCGGCTACGGCGCCGCCCATCGAATGGCCGACGAGATGGGCCCGCTTTATTCCGCGAGCGGAAAGATCCGCAAGGACGGCACTGGCTGCGACCCTGGCCGGACCGCCGCGCGGAAAATCGAGCGACAGCCCATGTCCCGGCAGATCATAGGCCAACGTCCGCGCGCCGAGTGCCAGGGACGCGGCCACGTCGCGCCAGTCGTCGTGACAGCCGCCGAAACCATGCAGGAAGGCAATCGTTGTCGGGCCGGTGCCCCGTTCGGCAGCGTAAAGGGATGGGGTCATGCAAACTTTGTGGCTTGGTGCCGGGATCAGTCAGGATGCCGGGGGCGGTCTATGCGAGGATCAGTCTTTGCGGGAGGTCAGACTTGTGCGGAGATCAGTCTTACGCGGGATCAGGCCTATGTGGGGATCAGATTGGCCGGTTCAAACTGTGTCTGAATTGCGCTTTGGCCGTGCGGATGGCCAGTAAAATTTTTGCGATCACCTGATGTCGTTCACGCGCCGGGAGACGTCAGCTGGCGCCGCCAAGGCCGGCGGCGCGCAGGGCCTCCACCAGCCGGTTGGTCAGATCGGCGGGATATCTTCGCTCGACGAAGGTTGCGCGCGGATCGGCTGCGAATTTCGGGAATTTGGCGGTCAGTTCCTGCAGCAGCCTGCTCGCCAGCTTCTCGCGGCCGGCAGCCTTGGCGCCGATCAGCCGCGCCGCCAGATAATGCGATTTCATTTCCGTCGTTCGCAAGCCGTCGCTGGCAAGCGTGGCCTTGTTCATGTCGCCCATCATGAACTCTCCGGCGAACAGCCCGTAATCCCACCATGTCGGATGGGCGCTGGCGATGTCCACGGCGTGAGCAAGGATCGGGGTGCCCTCGCTGTACCTGCTGGCGAAAACCAACCCGTAGCCATAGGCGGCGGCCATTGCGAGATCGTAGGGATTGAGCTCATAGGCCTTGCGCATCCAGCGGATCGATTCCGCGGAATCGCCCATGCGCGAATTGAGATAACCAAGGGCGCGGTGCGCATAGGGGCTGGTCGGGCCCATCTGGATGGCGCGATGGGCAAACGTCATCGCTTTGTCGATCGTCGCGTCGGCGGGGTAGGGATAGTGGTCGGTGACCGCTTCGAGATGCAAGGACGCGAGTTCCGAATAGACGAGCGACGACTTGGCCTCCCGGTTGGCAAGATCTTCGAGGCAGCGGTAGGCGGCTTCGTGCGTCTGGGCGTTCTGGTCGAGATAATATTTGCCGTTGAGCACCAGACACGCCGTCAGCCCGGTCTGGATGCCGCTCTGCTCGATGTAGTTGTAGATCGTGCCCGAGGCGGGAAGAGCCGAGCTCAAAATGCCGGAGATTTGGTCCTCGATGGCGATGTTCGCGCTGTCGCCGGCGGTCAGGTTGCGTGACAGCAGCACGCGGCCGGTCGCCACGCTCTGCAGCTCGAGCATAATGTCGCCGCTGCGCGGCCCGGGCAGGACATCGAACACGAAGCTGGCGGCGTCGGTAAGTGGATCGGGCGGGCTGTCGGCATCACGGCCGATGAAGTTGATGGTATCGAAGCCGCTAAGGCCGGCGCGCAGCGATGCGGCGACACGGCGAGCCACGTCGCTGTCGGCCTTGATGGCGATGTAGACCTGGGGGAGGGTTTCAACCGGAGGCGCTGCTATGCTGCCGGTCGCCACCGCGGTCTCGACCGCCGTGTCGCCGCCGGTCAGCAATACCACGCTGCCCTGGCGAAGGATCAGCACACCCAGCATGAGGATGACCAGCGCGATCGCCAGCCAGAAGAACTGCAAATGGCGCTGCAGCGAAGGTGCAGCAGGGGCCACGGCTGGAACGCTCAGCAATGCAGCCGGATGTGCCCGGTTGCGGGTATCCTGTGGCGATCCGGGCGGGGCGGTCGCCGCCGCCTCCTCTGTCGCCGGCTGCGGCTTGCCCTCTGCCTCGGCCTCCGCCGGCAAGCGAATGGCGTTGAGTTCGTAGGATGGAACATAGCCTCCGCGCGGAATAGCGATGCGGACCGGTTCGGCAACGCCCTCGTTGGCGAAATACTGCTGTAGCAGGTCGCGCAGCCTGCCGGCCTGCACCCGCACCACCGCATCGGTCGACGGATCGAAATCGCCGTCCTTGCCGAAGACGTCCATCGCTATGGAGAAGCCCTTGAGCCTATCGGCTTCGCCTGCCTGCTCGCGCTCGACCAGGTAGCGGAGCAGCTTGCGCGCGCGCTCGGATCGTCCGAACGTTTCGCTGGCAAGCAGTCGCTCCAACGTTTCGCGCACTGCGGGGGCGGCAGGCGTGGTATGCTGCAAGTGTCGATCCCTTCGAATTCGGCACAGGTTGAGGTACGATCATATAGCGCTGGCGCCGCCATACAAGCATCTGCTTATGGTGCGATAGCGTACCCACCGGATAAATATCCGGTGGGCTGATGGCGCGAGCCCGGTAGTCTCGGCTAGCCGTCCTTTCGGCCGACGATGCGGTTGGCGGCCGAAACCACGGCTTCGAGCGAGGCGGCGACGATGTTGGTGTTGATGCCGGCGCCGAACAGCTTGCCGCCCGGATGTTCCATCTCGACATAGGAAATGGCCGAGGCATTCGAGCCGCGCTGCATGGAATGCTCGGAATAATCGAGCACCGACATCGGCACCCCGACATGGCGCGACAGCGCATCGACGAAGCCGTCGATCGGGCCGGTGCCAGTGCCTGATATGGTCACCTCCTTGCCTTTGTCGAGGATCACCGCTTCAACCACGCGCCGGCCCTTGACCTCGGTGTCGGGGTAGGTGTGGTGGTCGAGGAATTTCAGCCGCGCGCCGGGCTGGTCGACATAGGTGTCGAGAAAGCGCTCGTAGATGCGCCTGGCCGGCACCTCCTTGCCTTCGGCGTCGGTGATCGCCTGGATTGCCTGGCTGAACTCGATCTGCAGGTTGCGCGGCAGGTTGAGGCCGTAATCCGCGTGCAGCACATAGGCGATGCCGCCCTTGCCGGACTGCGAGTTGATGCGGATGATGGCTTCGTAGCTACGGCCGACATCGGCCGGGTCGATCGGCAGATAGGGTACCTCCCAGTGCGGCGTGTTGGCCTTGCGCAGCGCCTTCATACCCTTGTTGATGGCGTCCTGGTGCGAGCCGGAAAAGGCGGTGTAGACCAGCTCGCCGACATAGGGATGGCGCTCGGGGATCTTCAGCTGGTTGGAGTATTCGTAGACATCCTTCATGCGGTTGATGTCGGAGCAATCGAGCCCGGGATCGACGCCTTGCGTGTACATGTTGAGTGCCAGCGTGACGATGTCGACATTGCCGGTGCGCTCGCCATTGCCGAACAGCGTGCCTTCGACGCGGTCGGCGCCCGCCATCAGGCCGAGTTCGGTGGTGGCGATGCCGGTGCCGCGGTCATTGTGCGGATGCAGCGAGATCAACAGGTTCTCGCGATTGTCGAGATTGCGGCACATCCACTCGATGCGGTCGGCATAGATGTTGGGCGTCGACATCTCGACCGTGGAGGGCAGGTTGATGATCAGCTTGTTTTCCGCCGTCGGCTTGACGATCTCGGTGACGGCGTTGCAGATCTCCAGCGCCACTTCGAGCTCGGTGCCGGTAAAGCTCTCCGGCGAATATTCGAAACGGTAGCCGCCGCCGGCCTTGGCCGCCATGTCGGTGATCATCTTGGCCGCATCGGTGGCGATGCGCTTGATCCCGGCGACGTCCTTCTCGAAGACGACGCGGCGCTGCAGCTCGCTGGTCGAGTTGTAGAAATGGACGATCGGGTTGGTGGCGCCCTTCAGAGCCTCGAAAGTGCGGGTGATCAGTTCCGGCCGGCACTGCACCAGCACCTGCAGCGAGACATCGGCAGGCACGTTGCCCTGTTCGATGCACCAGCGGGCAAAATCGAAATCGGTCTGCGAGGCTGACGGAAAGCCGATCTCGATCTCCTTGAAGCCCATGTCGAGCAGCAGGGCGAACATGCGCGCCTTGCGCTCCTGGCCCATCGGATCGATCAGCGCCTGGTTGCCGTCGCGCAGGTCGACCGAGCACCAGATCGGCGCCTTGTCGATCACTTTAGAAGGCCAGGTGCGATCGGCAAGACCGACGGTCGGATAGGGCTGGTACTTGCGGGCGGCGTCCGGCATGCCCCTCGCGGGCTTGGCGGTTTCCTCTACATTCAGACGGATATCTTCTCGTGCGTTCATCGTCGTTTCTCCCGGCGGCTCGTGGATCCGGCTTCAGGCGGATTGGTGGCGAGCGGCGCCTTTACCAGAATTTCGTTCGCTTGATGTGACGTGCCAATTTTGTAACTGGCCAAGGAGCGTGCGCGTGAGCGGCGAATTCGACCGCCGGGCGCTCCTTCAGCGAACCCGGCGATCGCCGATAAGGCCGCGAAGCAGCAGGGTGGAGGCGAGCGCGCGGACGGTCTGGCCGGCAATGCCGGTCGGACGGGACGCAAAAGAGGTGGCGCGCGGGCTCATGGCGGATTTCATACAGGAGCGGGCAAAGCGAGGCAAGTGGGAGCATATTCGGAGTAGGCACCGGCGGCGACACCGCAGATCTCCCCCCTTGCGGGGGAGATGGCCGGCAGGCCAGAGGGG
>NZ_SUEG01000132.1 GCF_005063415.1 Mesorhizobium sp. | reverse complement strand
TTCCAGAACATTGATGAAATCGTTTGTTTCGATGAAAGGCATCCACACTTTGGATAGTTGACCACGCGTTTCAAAGGTCGTGAACTACATCTCCTCGTTGTGCTCGACGCACTCCCGACAGAGCGCAACCTCATGGGCGCGGCATGCAGGATTAACCGAGCCCAGCCGGTCATGAGTGCGGCCGGCGCTCGGCTGCTCGATTATTTGCGCGATAAGCTCGCGACCATGTCCGCGGAGGTATTCAAACTTAACGCTGCGTCCGGAGCTCTTGCCCTCCAGTTTGCGACGCTCCCCCGCCCATCCAGTGATCGTTTATTTCGTCGGATAGTTTGACCCGGCTCTACCGAATCGCCGCTTCAGGATCATTCTTTCCGATTTCGTCACGCTCGTATTTCTGCCGCGTCCTACACCGATTGGGCGCGAACAAAACTGAGCGCCTTGGAACCCGGACCCGTGCGTCGTGACCGGGAGCATCCGGGGCGAACTCATCCGCTCGGGGGCATCGCATCACCGGGCGGCGACAGGCACGGTCGACCGGCATCTCGGCATCGGCTGGGAATTCGTCCATGGTCTGCATTGGCGACGACGCTTCCTGAGGCCACGTAGCCCTTATGCCAAGCTGGGCGCCCGGGTCGAGCGCGTAATGACGACAATTGCTTCGCTGCAGGTCAAACGCTTTCCGGGCCACCTGCAAAGTCTTCACCCGGCCGTACAGCGCCCAAGACCACTGATGTGATCGACAAGAGCCTTTTTGATAAATCTGCGCTATTCTCCTGTCGCGCACGGACGACCGCGTGGCGAAGAGCAGGGTCCGAGATGAGAGCCCTGCCGCGCAGCTTCTATCGTCGCGCCTCGTTTGCGGCATCCGTGCCTACCCTCTTCGGACCTCGTGGGTTCCAACCGGCGACGAGGCGTGCATAGGCGCCCTCGGCCTGCTCCACCCAGCGGCGCTCTTCTTCCCGGTGGCTCTTTATGTTGTAGGCGTGCGCTCCCTTTTGGCCGCGCACAGCCTTGCTCCCGGCCTTGAGTTCCACATCGCGCAAGCTTCTTGGCATGCAGGGAGGGTCGAGCCCACGCGTAACTCTCGCCCTTCTCAACAGATGACAGATCACGACAGAGAGTTTGCGTGCGGTTGCCACGGCCGCGACATGCTGTCCGCGCCGGGCTCGCACGCCGCAGGGAGAAGGCTCGCAACGGTCCGGGAGCACGAGCGGCCGCCCAGGCCGCCTCGACGAGCATGCCGCGCGCATGACCACGGCCCTGCTTGGTGATCCGCCCATGGTAGGCCGGACCTGGCCGGACTGCTGGACGCTTGGGTTCAACCCGAGATAGGTCACGAGCTTCTGCGGATCGTCGAAGCGCGACACGTCGCCGATCGCCGCCCTTCATCGCCAGCGCGACGGTGATGTCGACGCCGGGAATGGTCATCAGCCGCTTCACGCCTTCATCCTCGAGAGCCGAGCGGACAAGATCGCGTTCGATGACCTGGAGGTCTTCGCCCAATCGGTCGAACTCGCGCAGATGCCCATCGATCGCGAGGCGCTCGTCCTGCGGTACGACCTGCTCGATTAACCAGGTCCGACCCTTGGCGCCGCACAGGTCAGCATGCGGGCAGGACGGATCAGGTGGCTATGAAGGATCGACTGGATGACGCTCTTCAATCGAGATCTCTGTCGGACAATCTGATTGCGCCGTGTCACCTGTCGACGCAGAGCCTGCGTCGGCTCGTCCGCAATCCAGACTTCTGGCAAGAAGCCGCTGGCATAGAGCTGCGCAAGAACGTCGGCGTCGATCGTCGTTTTGATCTTGGCATAGGCAACGATAAACACCTGTTTCGGCTTGGCGATCCCCACCTTCTTCACATGCGGCGCAACCACAGCTGCAGCGGACGTCGCGTTGCCGGTGGCCTCGATCACCCCGACATCGTTCGGCGACAGCTTCGCGGCGAACGCCGCCAGCAGATCGCGCCGCATGTCGACGCGGCCGAGTCGCCTGAGCCTGCCCTCCTCCCATGCCACTGCTTCGGCGAAGGCGCGGTGAATATCCAGTCCGATGATAAGCATGCCCGTTCCTCCTTCTTGGCTCGGTCAAAGACGGGAGCTGGCGGGCAACACGACATCTACTGATCCGCGCTCGCAGCGCATCCGGGAAAGTCGCGAGGGGCGGCCATGTAACGAGCTCGGGCTCTCAGCCCACGGTCTATTGACGGCCTGCCTGCACCTTTGTGCTCCCGGTGCCCCACGTCCCGGATGGGCTCACCATAAGGGCGTTCCAAAACAAGAACAGCAGGACGAGAAGGCACCACAGATCACATACCGGATAGCGGCAAGGCCAAGCGCTTCGTTCAGATAGGCTTGCGCCAATGGGCTTAGGCCGAGCCTACAACAGCTCTCAAAAACGCTGCCGGACTGCTGCATTGGCTCGCCGATACAATTGGCACAGGCCTCACGGCAGCTTAGGATCAAACCGCCCATCAGTCGCCTCGGACTGGAAAGGTGCACCCTATTAGGTTCCACGCCTAGCTAGGTCGGGGCCGCCGAAGACGCTGGTTGATAGACCGGCGCCATCGGCCCGGCGTTTCAAACTGCCAATCTCTGACCTGCACAGTACGAACGATTGCTCGCTTCGGCAGATCACGCGGCTCATATGTCGGACCTTAACGTCATCCATCATAAACTTTTTGCGACAAAAGATTGCAAGAATGCTAAATTGTTAAAGTCGTTTGTTTCGGTTAAAGGCATCCATCCCATGGATGGCTGATGACATGCGTTTCAAAGGACTTGATCTAAATCTCCTCGTTGTGCTCGACGCACTCCTGACGGAGCGTAATCTCTCGGCGGCGGCACGCAGGATTAACCTGAGTCAGCCCGCCATGAGTGCGGCCGTCGCCCGACTGCGCGATTATTTCCGCGATGAACTGTTTACGATAAGAGGTCGCGAAAGATTTCTAACCCCGCGTGCGGCAGCATTTGCCCCCGCAGTTCGCGACGCTCTCCAGCACATCCAGTGCTCGATTATTTCTTCGGATCCGTTTGACCCAGCTCGAGCCGATCGCCTCTTCAGGATCATTCTTTCCGATTTCGTCACGCTCGTGTTTTTCGAAAAGCTTGTGGAGCGTATTTCACGGGAAGCCCCCGCCGTCAGCTTCGAACTGCTGCCTGTCGACGATAGCCCCGATGAGCTTCTCCGGCGCGGTGACGTCGATTTTCTAATTCTACCGGATATGTTCACGTCGAGTGTGCATTCAAGCGTTGCGCTGTTTGACGAGAAGCTCGTGTGCGTAGGCTGTCCCACAAACAAGCAGCTGCCACAGCAGCTTACATTCGAGAGATACATGTCGATGAGGCACGTCGCGGTCAGGTTCGGGCGTACGATGAAGCCGTCTATCGAGGAATGGTTTTTGCTTGAGCATGGCCTTAAGAGACGTGTCGAGGTCGCCGTGCAGGGCTTCAGCATGATTCCACCTATGGTGTCCGGCACAGCTCGTATAGCGACCATGCCCTTACGGCTGGTCAGGCATTTCGAAAAAACGTTCCCCCTGCGGGTTAT
Source organism: Mesorhizobium sp. (assembly GCF_005063415.1). Classification (GTDB taxonomy): domain Bacteria; phylum Pseudomonadota; class Alphaproteobacteria; order Rhizobiales; family Rhizobiaceae; genus Mesorhizobium. The sequence continues at coordinate 10,635 of NZ_SUEG01000132.1, read as the reverse complement.
CGAACTTCCGCTGCCATTTCCCACATTCACCGAGACCCTCCAATGGCCGGCCCTCCACAATAGCGATCCGGCAAGCATCTGGATGCGGGAGATAATGATACAGGAGGCATCTCGGATGGCTGCCCCGCTGTGAACCCACGGAAAATTCAGGCGCACCTATAGTCACTACTCCTGTCACCATCTACTTTGACGACAATAGCCCTCGCCGGATAAAGTCGATGCTGGCGGCAAGTGCGCCTGCGAGATCGTCCAGAGAATGGACTTCCTCGACCAGCTCGAATGAGAAAGGTCCCGCGTAGCCGCCATCCAGCAGCGCCTGAATCTGGCTGCCATTGTCGGAACCTGCAAGAAAGCGATCGGGGTAAATCCAGAAGGTCGGGTCGTTTACGCTTGAAATGTGCACCAGGCCGGTAAGCTCGCAGAACAGGCATGTCTCCCCGGCCAGGGTGTGGTGGAACGTGTCGTGCACGAGGCGAAAGACGGACTGGCCATCAACCGCGGCAACGGCCTCGGCCGCTTCCTTCTTTGATCGAAGCGAGCAGGTTCGGAAACCCAGCGGCTCGATGAGACCGATCAGACCCCGCGACTGGAGGATTGGCTTGATCTCGTTTAGAGCGAAACGAAGATTGTCCTGGCGCTCGCTATTGGTGGGCCACGAGCTGCGGTTGGCCGGCACCAACACGAGCGTCTCCGCCCCGCACGCCGTCGCATAATCGGCGAGGTTGCTTGCCTCGGCCTGACGCGTTGGAGTCCAGTCGTTGAACCGCTGCAAGGCGTTGACAGAGATGATCGTGACGCCCGCTTCGGTAGCGGCCAACCGAACGTCCGCAGCCGGAATGCCGCGTGCGACAGGATTGCTGAAATGAGGGTAACGGATCTGGACGTCGGTCAGGCCTTGGTCACGGGCAAGCGCGAAAAGCGCACTGACGTCAAGGCGGGGCGCCGCCATGTGATTGAGTGCAAAGCGGGGCGATACCTGGCGCATTGCTTGACTTTCCTTCCATGAAGCGCGGCTGCCATTTCGGCATCCGGCTTCTTTCAAGACGGAACCACGCCGGTTCACAGATCGGACAGAGACGGCCGAGTCAATCGAGCTTTCCTTTCATCGATGAAAGGAAAATGGGCGCTCATGATAGAAATCCATCAAGGTCAAATATTTTCCGGAAGATAAATGTCGAACGGCAGAAATGTCTGCCCCGGGCTCTCCGCGACGCCGGCTTTGATGGCCCGCTCCATTGCCATTATCAGCTCCTGGCAAAGTCGGCGCATTGGCGTGCCGACCGCCATCGTCAAGATGTCATCCGCCAGCGCCCCACGTGACTGCGGCGTCATTTCACTCACGATCGCGACGAGATCCTGACCGCTCCCCTCTTCTCGGAGCGCGGAAATTGCTCCCTCTATCCCCCCGCCGGCCATATAGAAGCCGACGAGCTCTGGTTCCCGCTGCATAAGATCCAGCAATTTTTCGTAAGTGAGCTGCCGTTCATCAAGGTTCACGAGCGGATCAAGCACCTCGAATTTGGGCTCGTTCTCACGAAAATAGGCACGAAAGGCCGTTTCCCGCGTCGCATGCGCCTGGAAGCGATGGCTTCCGACAAACACCGCCACCTTGCCGGGCCGTTTTGCGGCCTTGGAAAACACCCAAGCGGCAGTCCGTCCGACCTTGCTGTTGTTGAGGCCGATGTAGCCCTCGCGCACGCCATCGGCGAAGTCGGATAGCAGCGAAAATACCGGGATACCTTTCGCCTTGAGCTCCTCGACTGATGCTGTGATTTTCGGGTGATCGGCCGCCACCATGGCGATCGCCTGGCAGCGGCTTCCAAGGTCCTTAAGAAGCGGGAGCAGGTCACGCGGCAAATGTGACTGCGCGAACTCGATGATCGGAAGGCCGTGGAAGGATTTAGCCATACTGACCGACTCTTCAATATTGCGAGCGAAATCTTGGTAAAAATCGTGGGCAGGTTTTCTCAAGATGAAGCCCAGCTTGTAGTGCGGCAGGTGCTGCTGCAAGCGCTGTTTGATGAGACCGGCAGCATGATAGCCGATCGCGTGCGCGGCCGCATGGACCCGCTGGGCGGTCTCCTCTCGCACCGGAAGGCGGACGTTCAGAACCCGATCGACTGTTGCTACGCTGACTCCGGCTTCGCGGGCGAGATCGGCAATTGTTACGCGCTTTCCCCTAGCGATTCTGATCGGCCGGTCCTCCGTCATCCGGTGCGATCCCGCGACGGCTTGGGGCGGCAAGCTGAAATAGTTACCACACCCCACGGTTGATAACGCATTCGACGAACAGCGCTCCATGCGGACCCAGATGAGTTTCCGTGAACCGTTCGTTTGCTTAGGGGCTTCATGGTGTTGTATTACTCTCTGCGTTAGTACTCTATTTCCAGCGCTCTTTGGAGGCCGGCAATTCGACTGTTGTGGCAAGGCCGTGACTTACACGTCGCGCTGTTGCTTGCTTGCGGGGAGCCCGTTTGATGTAACCCTAACCGCGGAAAGCGGCTTCCATCCGGGACTGGTCCAATTCGCCTTCCCAGCGAGCGACAACGAGCGATGCCACCGCATTACCGACTAAATTCGTCAGCGCGCGGCATTCCGACATGAAGCGGTCCACGCCAAGAATTAGAGCCATTCCGGCAACGGGAACACTCGGCACGACAGACAGAGTAGCGGCCAATGTGATGAAGCCGGCGCCGGTGACGCCTGCCGCACCCTTCGAGGAAAGCATCGCAATTAGCAGCAGGAGGATCTGGTCGGCAATTGACAAATCTGTGTTCGTCGCCTGCGCGATGAAGAGGGCGGCGATCGTCATGTAGATATTGGTGCCGTCCAGATTGAATGAGTATCCAGTAGGGATGACGAGACTTACGACCGAACGCGCGGCGCCGGCCTTCTCCATCTTCTCCATGAGCGAGGGCAGCGCGGCCTCCGAGGAGGACGTTGCCAGGACAAGCAGCAACTCGTCCTTGATGTAGCGGACAAGAGAAAAGATCGAGAAGCCGTTGCAGCGGCAGACCACGCCGAGAACCCCGAACACGAAGAGGAAGGCGGTCAGATAGAACGTCGCGACCAGTATCGCGAGGTTGGCCACCGAACCGATTCCGTATTTGCCGATCGTAAAGGCCATAGCGCCGAAGGCGCCGATGGGTGCAGCCTTCATCAGAATGCCGACGAGCTTAAAAATGGGGGCGGTGAGCGCCTGGAGAAAGGTAACGACCGGCCTGCTCGTTTCTCCGGTCATCGCCAGAGCAATGCCGAACAAGACCGAGAAGAACAAGACTTGCAGGATGTCGCCTTCCGCGAAGGCACTGGCAATCGTTGACGGGATGATGTTCATCAGGAAGCTGGTCACGGACTGCTCGTGAGCCGTGGCCACATAGCCCTTAACGGCTTCGACATCGAGCGAGGCCGGATCGATGTTGAGGCCGGCGCCAGGCTGAACGATATTCGCGACAATCAGCCCGACAAGGAGTGCTAGCGTCGAGAAGGTAAGGAAATAAACCATCGCCTTGGCGGCAACTCGGCCGACCTTCTGCAGATCGCTCATGCCGGCAATGCCGGTCGCAATTGTCAGGAAGATGACAGGTGCGATAATCATCTTGATGACTTTGATGAAGGCATCGCCGAGCGGCTTCAGGCTTTGGCCGGTTTCCGGATAGAGGTAGCCAATTGCGGCTCCAAGGACCATGGCGGCAAGTACCTGCACGTAGGTCCGGGCAAAATGGCGCTTGCGGGGCGCTGCGATCGCGCGGGGGACTCTTGGAACCAACATCGTTTCTCTCTCCCTGACCGGATCGGGGTGGGGGCTCCTCCTTCTCCCATGCTGCGCTCCGGTCGAGCGCTGCTGTCATCTCGGAGCAAGCGCCGTGCCAACTGGACGCCTGTCCCGTCCAGCGAGATTGGTGCAGTTGCGCACTGGAACCCTCCACCTTGCCGGAATTTGCACTCAAGGCTCGCCAAAGATCGCGTCTGAGGAAGTGCTTCGTCAGAGAGGGAATTGACCAGGTCGCCTTGCGCCCGTGCCCTTTGATGTTCGCCGCAGATCGACTGCCGGTTGCCTTGGTGACTTTGGTTTGTCAGTTTTGGAACGGAATGCGCGCAAACTGCAGGATATCCTACACGCCCATCAGAGCACGCGGTACAAGCGATTAAGCGTAGGAGCGCATTGAATCCCCGAGGTCAAAAAATCTTGAATAAGGTCCGCGTGCGAAGTGAATCCGCAACTCGTCAAAGTTCTCCACCGTTTGATCAAGCGGTCGCGTTTCCTGGCGCTGCAGGATGGCGTTATCTGATGGCTCAAGCGCTGGAACGCCCAGGAAATCCCAAACCGCTCCCAGGCATTGGGCAGGTTCGTGAAGTAGGCTCTCGTATTCCATTACAAGCAGGTTGGTCGACGTGAAGGAGTCCATAACGCGAGCGTGAAAATCGTCGGCGGCTTTGAAATAAGCCTCACAGTCGGCGATTGACAACCTGACGCTCGGTGGCCGAGCGGTATCGTTGTCCCAGCTGAACTTCAGCCAGTGACCGCTTTCCCTGGCCTGCACAAAGGATCGGAGCGATTCCAATACGTTTCGGCGAACAACAAGGATGACCTTGAGTGCTGGCCAACGAGCCAGTTCCGCAAAGAATGCGGGACGCTCGCGAAACTGAGGTTCATTGATCTTGCATCCAAGATGCGTCACATTCTTGTAGTCGCGCATAGGGCAGCGCACATAGGCAAGCTCAAGAAGCTCGCGATCCGTGCCTAGCAGGCGATCAGTGCTGGGCCAATTGGGATCATATTCGTTTAGCAACTCACCGTTACTCAAAACGGTCGGATGCTCGTTTAGCAATTCTTCTAAATAGTGTGTTCCGGTCCTTGGCATAGCAAGGATCACAAAAGGCTCAGGAGTTGCTTCGTTGTGGGTCATTGCATGTGTATCCAACTAAATAATGGCCGCGACGGTCTGTGGACGCGCACAAGAAGCTTGGCTGCTATCGATTGAACGCTCCGGGTGGGTCCGCGCCTCACCATCCAGCCTGTTCTTCGAGGTGTGGTCGCGAAGCTGGGCGGGTGCCTGCAGCGGCTGGGTGGCGCCCGGCTTCGGCGTTGTACCACTCGCGATTCCTAGCATACGCATGCCTCCGGGCCGCTGTGGGCAGTTTGCATCCGGCATTGCGGACCTCCTTCTGGTTAATGGGTGTAAGCAAGCGTCAACGCATTAGTCGTCGATGAAACAGTCCAGCCGATAGAAAAAAAGGCAATACAGCGAACATGCAAAGTGCGCCTATATGCAGCCCTACATTGTCGCCCAGGCGGCCGAGCATCACCGGACGGATTAGCTCGATAGAATTCGCCAGGGGCGAGAAGGCCGCAATCTGCTGAAACACTCCTGGCAATTGGCCGACTGGAAAAACCGCGCCCGAAAGGAACAGCATGGGTGTGATGACAAGCGTCTGATAGAAAATAAAATAGTGATAACTGGGCGCGAGCGCGATGACGAGCATGGCCAGGCTCGCAAAGGCGAATCCGGTGAGAGCGACGACCGGTAGCACGTAGAGAACCGACGTCCACGCGGCATAACCTAGCGCGGCCGCAACAATCGCAATTGTCGTACCGGCCAGAAAAGCCTTTGTGGCTGCCCAGGTCAATTCACCGAGAACGATGTCGCCGAGGGTAAGTTGTGTGTGCAGGATTGCTTCCCAAGTGCCCTGATCGCGCATTCGACCGAAAACCGCGTAAATTGTTTCGAAGGTTGATGCTGTCATCGCGCTCGTCGCAACCATGCCGGCTGCCAGAAAGGCGATGTAGGATGCACCTTCGATGCGGCCTACCAACAGTCCAAGGCCAGTGCCGAGCCCGAAAAGGTAAATCATCGGATCAGCAAGGGTGCCGAGCATTGAAGCAAATGCCACCTTCTTCCATGCCAGATGATTGCGGCGCCACACCGCCATCCAGTTCCAGGCGTTGGCGGGTAGAGCGGCCGCAAAACGTTCACCCATTGCTCACTTCTCCATCTCACGTCCGGTTAACCGCAAGAAAACGTCCTCCAGACTGGGTGGACGCTCTAGAATACGCAGACCCGCTCGACCGCGAAGCTGGATGCGCACATCCTCCGGCTCAGGCGCATAGCAAAAGAGCGTCTCGCCGCTTACCTCGACACGCTGAACGTACGGTCTGATCAGCGAAATCAGCTCCTGTGGATTACCGCCGAAGATCTCGATCACGTTGCACCCAATGTACTCGTCGATCAGCGCATGAGGACTGCCCTCGGCGATCTTGCGTCCCCGCTCGAGAACACACAGCCGATCACAAAGCCGCTCAGCCTCTTCCATGAAATGGCTGGTCAAAATGATCGTTTTTCCGCTCGCCAGCAGGAAACGAAGTCGCTCCCAGATCAGATGGCGGGCATGCGGGTCGAGGCCGGTCGTGGGCTCATCCATCACAAGCAACTGGGGGTCGTTGATCAGAGCACGTGCCAGCGTCAGGCGCCGCTTCATCCCGCCGGATAGCAGGCCGACACGTGAATCCGCCTTGCTCTCAAGGCGAGCGAACTCGAGCAGCCGTGGGATGACGGCGTTGATCTCTCTTGTACTCATGCCGAAGTAGCGCCCGAACACCAACAGGTTCTCACGTACCGTAAATTCCAGGTCGAGATTGTCGAACTGCGGGACCACGCCTATGCCCTTGCGGGCCAAGCGGCTGCGTGCCGGCACTGGTAGACCGAGGACTGTTATATCACCCGCGTCAGGCCGGGTCATACCGAGGAGCATACGCGCAATCGTGCTCTTGCCTGCGCCGTTAGGCCCCAGCAGACCGAAGCACTCTCCCGATGCAACGGTGAAGGACAGCCCGTCCACAACGAGCTTGTTTCCGAATAATTTGGTTACGCCGGTAAGGTCGATTGCTACATTGGACATGCGTCTATCTCAAGCGGAATGAGTCCGATTGGCCACCGGCAGCTTACTTGCGAATTCTGGTTCAGAGCAGGCCACCGCCTTGAGATGGCACCTTTGGAAAGTCGCGGCCGGAGCGACGTGTGTATCGCTTCCGCCAAAGAATAACGTCAAGATGCCACGTGTCGCTTCCACATAGTCCCCGTTCTGACCATAGGTAACTCGACAAGCTTCACCCCGTGTCGACTGACACAACTTACTCGGTCACTCGGCGCTGCAAGGCCGTCAGACTTCACTAGCTGTGAGCGAAAGATCTGCAGTATGAAGTGACTCCGCAATTCCAGAATTGCCCGCAGCATTTGCTCCGCCAAGCGGCATCGCGCTTGTGATTTCCTTTGTGCTGCTGTTGGGCAGGGGAACACTTTTACGTGACAGCCAATCGCTATTGCTCAATGTACACAGGGCGTAAGCCTTCAAGGGGATCAACAGGAATATCCTGATTAACGCGTGCATTGAATAGCCGATGAATCGAAGCTGCCGAGTGCGGAAAGATAACACCGTAGATCTGATTATGGTCATCGTGACAATAGCCAGCACCGTCCACCAATTTACTGTATGTGAAAATAGTAACTCACCGAGCGCCGTTACTACCGCGATGCCGAGCAACAATGGGCCGAGATTCTCTCCCATCACATCCAAAGTTAGATAGCGATCCAGGCCACGCAGTAGACCTCGCGCAAGCATCGTGTCCCGGAAAGTGCTTCGTGCCCAGCGGAGTTGTTGGCGCAAATAAGGTCCCATCTTGTCCGGAACGACTGTCGCCGCGACGGCACCTGGAACGTACTCGGTTCGAAAGCCTGCTTTCAGCATGAGGATCGTAAGATGACGGTCTTCACCGAAGTCGCTTGGTTTCCCCCTGAACAGCTGCGTCTCGTATTGATCCAGCAGAGAAAGGAGACAAGACCGGCGGTACATTGCACATGGGCCGCAGCAGCACATGACCGCACCAAAGCGACCTTGCGCCGCGCGCTCCTCATTGCAAGCCAGCCAGTATTCCATATCGATCAATCGGGTCAACCAAGTGTCGCTGCGGTTGTATGCCGTCAGCTGGCCCATGGCCGCTCCGACCATGGAATCCCGCATTTTTACTGCAAGCTTCGTGATGACGTCGGACGCAAGTGTCGTGTCAGAGTCGACGCTGAGCACGAAATCTCCAGATGAGCGGCGGATGGCGGCGATCTGCGCCTTGCGTTTGCCAACATTTTCGCGGAGCAGAATGAAATTGAATCTCGGGTCGCCCTCGTAGGCGTGATGTACCGGGATGACGGCATTACGATTTCCAGAACCGTCGTCAACCAGATAGACCTGAAATGTTCCGGAGTAATCTTGATTTGCAATGGAAGCTAAACACGCCGCGAGTGTGCGCGGGTCCTCATTGTAGCAGGGGATAATGACATCCACGCTCGGCCAACGGTCGGATCCGAACAAGCTTTCCGACGGCGGCGTAACATTTTCCGGTTGGGAGTAGACCGCTTGCATGCCTCTGTAAACAGTCGAGAGCACCGCATAAGACGAAACGGCAACAGTACTGGCTGTGGTGAGAAGGTCCATAGGATCTCTGTTTGTTCAGGGATGTTGAGGAAGTGATCGGATTACAAATCCGCGGCCGTGCAATTCTGGAATTAGGCGTGACAACGCTGTCACCGTCTGGTCGCGCAGACTGGCTTGATTGCCTGGTTGCAATTCGTCGGGAGCGCACCCGTCGTGCAACAGCACGATTGCGCCCGGCCGGATATCGGCGAGCACTCTGTCGACGATGGCGTCAACGCCGGGGCGAGACCAGTCGCGTGGATCAATGGACCAATGGACGGGCGCCAATGCCTCACCCGCTAATGCAGCGATTACTTCTTCGGTCCAGATGCCATACGGTGCACGAAAGTACCGAACCATGGCCTGCGGGCAAGCCATCCCTATGACTCTGTTTGCCTCAACTATCTGGCAGTCGACTTCGACGGACCCGCATTTAGCTAGGTCCGGATGAGTCATCGTGTGGTTGGCTATACCGTGGCCGTCTGTAATAATTCGGCGAACGAGTTCCGGCTCGTCGGCCGCGTAGGCCCCAACAACGAAGAAGGTCGCCGGCACCTGATGTTGCGCCAGCACATTGAGTATCTGCGGTGTGAAAAATGAATTGGGACCGTCGTCAAACGTCAGATAGACGCTGCGCTCTGCAATGCGATCGGCATTGTCACTCTGCCCTTCGCATATGTAGTCCAGAGGCTTCATAGTTCCGGACCGTTCCGGTCGATCAGGGTACCAGACGGCCACTCGTCCATCGAGCGTCCGATCGGCGAAACCAACACGAGTACGTCTTCCAGGCGCGTGGGCGGCAGGTCGGGATGCACATCTGGACGGGTCGACCGTACGCGAACGCCCGACACAATGTTCGCGAGGCCGGCTCTGCAGAATCTTTCGACATGGTTTCGCAGCGCGTGCCGAACCGTGCCGAAAGCGAATGGAACACCCAACTGATGGAGCACTGGGTACGCCACGCGCATCGAAAAACCGATTCCGAGCCCTTCAAGATCCGGACGAACCGCGTACAGGCCCAATTCAGCGACGATCAAGTCGACCTCGCCAACTTTGATGAAGCGCCGCAGCATGCCGATGTGAGCCGCTACCCCATGCGCGTCGTAGCCGATTGCGCGGAATTCCGGCCTCGCGCCGGCCCAACTGCGGCCGCCTTCGAATGGCTCCGCGTTGAAGGCGCCAGTCCGTCCATAGGTCTTTCGAAAAAAGTCGGAGAGTTCGACATGGTCGGCCAGTTGCAGCTCATTTTCCCAGCACAACTTCCACTCGACATTCGGACGCATGGAAGACCTCACCTTGTAGCTGTCTGGTTGAGATAAATGTCCAAGCATTGATTAAATAATTGGCGTCGCGCCAACGGGGCGTAACTTGTGGAGACCGCCGAAAGACCAAGCCGCAATGCAGATGCGACTGACTTTGTACGCCCCGCACACCAGATGATGCTCCTCAGATCCAACGCAACCATCGGAACTACCTATCTTTCCAACTTGAAGCGCTTCTATGGGACCTGCAGCAAAAACGGTAAAATCCTTTGTTTAGATGAAAGGTATCCACGCTTTGGATAACTGGGCGAATGCGTTCCATATGGCTGGTCAATTATCGTCGTCACGCTCGAGGCACTTCTGACGAAGCGCAAAGCTCACGCCCGCGGCACGCGCGGCCGTTGCCGGGCCGCGCGATTATCTCCGTAAGAGCCGAGTGGAGCTCAGACACGACGATTGATCAGAATCTGATTCGCGGGTTCAGTATCTCTTTCGTGTATCCAGCTCTGGGCTGTCCTTTGGCGGGAGTTAGGTTCGCCCAGGTTCTGAGCCTGGGGCGTTGGCCCGTTCGCCGCGCAGGCTCCTTCGCACATCGTCGAGGCCGAGAAAGAGGGGCCACACAGCTCCCCCTGTACTTTCCACCACCCGACACCAGCGCTCACCCAGGGCGCCGGCCTTGCTCACCTCAACGGATAGCGCACTCGCGCCGCTTCACGATTAAAAGAATTCTACAAGCAAGATGCCTGTTTGATCGAGAGACGTCCGCTGCCAATTCCCGCATCGCAGAGGCAGCCAATAGCGCTCGCTTTACATAGTGGTCCGGCAAGCAGCTAGATACGACAGGTGACCTCAAATGAGGCGTCTTGCATGGCTTCTACACCTGCCTGAATGCCAGAACTGCGTTCGT
>NZ_SUEG01000131.1:2349-14187 GCF_005063415.1 Mesorhizobium sp. | reverse complement strand
CCCCTCTGCCCTGCCGGGCATCTCCCCCGCAAGGGGGGAGATTGGATGCGTCTCGGCTTTCGCCAACCACCAACGCTGGATCCCAGCGGTCAAGCCGCCATACCAGCCTGAAGCGATTCCCCTAAAGCACAGCAATTTTGTTCTTGCTTTGTGCCGGCAGCTATGCTACTAATCTCGTTATGGTGCCAATTGGCCCCGAAGACCCGCCCGCCAAGGCGGGTTTTTTGTTTTCGGCCCCGACAGGCGAGTTCTCACCCCAGCCCTACCATCGACGGGATTTCCACCACCCCGCCGGGCTGATAGGCTCGGCCCGTCTGCGGAGGACACGGCGATGCCGATCAATCTCGACGAGTTGAAGAATGCCAGCAACCTGCGCGGCAAGCGCGATGGCGGCTCGTTCATTGCGCCGGTCGACGGCACGGCGCATGTCTCGGGCGAGCGCAGCGTGCCGCTGCTCAACCTGACCATCCCGGCGCTGTTTGCCGATACGGTCGGCAAATACGGCACGCTCGATGCCGCCGTCTTCGTCGAGCAGGACAAGCGCTTTACCTGGGAGGAACTGTCGGAGACCGTCGATGCGCTGGCCGCCGGCTTCCTGGCGCTCGGCCTCGAGAAAGGCGACCGCGTCGGCATCTGGTCGCCGAACCGCTGGGAATGGTTGGTGACGCAATTCGCCACCGCCCGCATCGGCCTGATCCTGGTCAACATCAACCCGGCCTATCGGCTGGTCGAGCTGGAATATGCCTTGAACAGGGTCGCTTGCCGAGCGCTCGTCACAGCCGCCAAATTCAGGAGTTCCGACTATCTCGGCATGATCGAGACGCTGGCGCCGGAGATCGCACAGGCTGCGCCCGGCAAGCTCGAAGCCAACAGACTGCCGGCGCTGAAGATCGTCATCCGCATGGACGAGGAAAGTTCGCCGGGCATGTTCAATTTCGCCGACGTGCTGGCGATGGCCGGGCGCGACGAGCATGACCGGCTCGACCGCATCTCCGACGGGCTGAAACCGGACGACGCCATCAACATCCAGTTTACCTCAGGCACGACCGGCGCGCCCAAGGGCGCGACGCTGACCCACAACAACATCGTCAACAACGGCAATTTCGTCACCGCGGCAATCCGGCTCACCGTCGACGACCTGCTGTGCATCCCGGTGCCGCTCTACCACTGCTTCGGCATGTCGATGGGCACGATGGGCTGCGTCACCAAGGGCGCGACCATGGTGTTCCCGAGCGAGGGGTTCGATGCCGGCGCCACGCTGAAGGCGGTGGCGACGGAACGCTGCACCGCGCTCTACGGCGTGCCGACAATGTTCGTCGGCCTGCTCGACCATCCAGATTTCCAGTCGTTCGATCTCACCAGCCTGCGCACCGGCATCATGGCCGGCTCGCCGTGCCCGATCGAGGTGATGAAGAAGGTGGTGTCGCTGATGCACATGGCCGAGGTGACCATCGCCTATGGCATGACCGAGACCAGCCCGGTGTCGTTCCAGAGCAGCGTCGACGATCCCCTGGAAAAACGCGTCTCGACCGTCGGCCGCGTCCATCCGCATGTCGAGGCCAAGGCCATCGACGCCGAAGGCACCACCGTCGCGGTCGGTGCGCCGGGCGAGCTCTGCACGCGCGGCTATTCCGTGATGAAGGGCTATTGGGACGACGAGCAGAAGACCCGCGAGGCGATCGACGCCGACGGCTGGATGCACACCGGCGACCTCGCCACCATCGATGCCGAGGGCTATTGCAACATCGTCGGCCGGGTCAAGGACATGGTCATCCGCGGCGGCGAGAACGTCTATCCGCGCGAGGTCGAGGAGTTCCTCTATCGCCACCCTAAGGTCAAGGAGGTGCAGGTGTTCGGCATTCCCGACCCGAAATACGGCGAGGAGCTGTGCGCCTGGATCGTGCTCAAGCCCGGCCAGATCACCACGGAGCAGGAGATCAAGGCCTTTTGCGCCGGCCAGATCGCGCATTTCAAGATCCCGCGCTACATCCGCTTCCGCACCGAATTGCCGATGACGGTGACCGGCAAGCCGCAGAAATTCCTGATGCGCCAGGCGATGATCGATGAACTGGGACTGGTGACGCAGAAGACGGCGTGAGAAGGCTTCCGTGCGTATCTACGGAGGCGTTGTTTGGGCAACATATTGAGGGGGTGTTCTATGCGGATTGGGTTAAGCGTGCTTTTTCTGGCAACTCAGCTGGCAGCCACCGCGGCGCTGGCGCAGACGGCGGCCGAGCGTGAGGCCTGTCAGGCAGATTACCAGAGATTGTGCAAGGGCTTGCTGCCGGGCGGTGGCCGCGTCGTCAAGTGCCTGGCCGGTCACATGAGCGAGCTGACGCCCGAATGCAAGAAGGTCGTCAAGGCCAACACGCCCGGCTAGCGCGCGAGCTTCCCTGCGGGTGGAAGGCAAAAAGGTGACAATGAGTGGTTTGGCAAGATCGGCGGTTTCTTACGGCATGCCGTTGGCCGCGCTGGCGATGGCTGTCGCCGTCAGGGCCAGCGGGGTGTCGGTGGACGAAGGGTCGCTGGGCACCAGGATATTTATCGGCGCACTGTCGAGCGCGATCATGTTCATCACCATTTTCGTGGTGCTCGATCACGCCGAGACGGTGGCCAGGCGGGTAGGCGAGCCGTACGGCACCTTGGTGCTGACCATCGCCGTGACGGCAATCGAAGTGTCGATCATCGTTTCCATCATGCTGCACGGCGCCAACAACCCGACGCTTGCACGCGAGTCCGTGTTCTCGACGGTGATGATCACCTCCACCGGCGTAGTCGGCATGTGCCTGACGTTTGGCGGCTGGCGCCATCGCAAGCAGGCGATCGTCCGGCAAGGGACCAGCGCCTATCTGGCGGTGCTGGTCGCGCTCAGCGTCATGACGCTCATTCTGCCGACCTACACGCGAACCACGGATCCCGGCACATTCTCGGCGGCCCAGCTTGGCTTCGTCAGCGTGCTTTCGGTGCTGCTCTATGCCGGTTTTCTGTTCGCGCAGACCGTCCGCCACCGGGACGATTTTATCGACGCACAAGCACACGGCGCCGCAGTGCGAACCGACGCTCACGAAAGCATCGCCGCCGCCGCTGTGCTCCTGCTGATCGGGCTGGTCGGCATCGTCATGCTGGCCGAGCAGGTCGCCGCCAGCGTCGAGGACGCGCTCGTCGCCTACCAGGTGCCCCAGGCCGACGCCATTGTCGGCGCAATGATCGCGGGCTTGGTCTTGATGCCGGAGGCGATTTCGGCGGTTCGCGCCGCACTCAACAACGAGCTGCAGCGCGGCCTGAACGTCGCCATGGGTTCGGCGTGCGCGACGATCGGCCTGACAATACCCGGGATCGCTGCCGCCAGCCTGCTGACCGGAAGAGGGCTGACCCTGGGGCTACCGGCGACCGACGTGGTGCTTTTGGCTCTGGCGCTTTTCATCTGCAATGTGAGTTTTAGCACGGAGAGAACGACGTTCCTGACCGGGCTGGTGCATCTGGTGGTGTTTTGCACGTATGTGTTTTTGATTTTTGTGCCGTGAGAGTGCTGGGTGCGAATAGGTAGGAAAACTGCTTGAACGTCTCAATAGGGCCGAAAGCGGACTTGCGGCTTCGAGGCTCGGAAGGCCAGAAGCGGACCTTCATGCCCTGCGTGCGTCGACGTGAACTGTGACCCGTCATTCGCTCGCGCCGATTGTAGCCCGAAAGTAGACCTTCCGATCACCTGTATCTCCGAGATCCTGCTTTGGCGTTCAAAAGGACATCCCGTGGGTCAAAGCGGCCGAAAACGCGCTGTCGCGGAAGGCGTCCGAGAACCGAGTCTTTCTCAGCCGCCGTAAAGATAGTTCGGAAGCCAGAGCGCCATGCCGGGCCAGATATACATGAGGATCATGCAGAGGATGACGATCAGCATGTAAGGCATCATGCCTGCGAATATCTGGTTGAGGGTGACGTGCGGTGGGGAAACGCCCTTGAGATAGAACGCCGACATCGCTACCGGGGGTGACAAGAACGCCGCTTGCAAATTCACGAAGACGAGAACCCCCCAGAGGATCGGGTCGATGTTGAAGTGCTTCAACATCGGCAGGAAGATCGGCACGAAGATGATGATGATTTCGGTCCATTCGAGCGGCCAACCGAGAATGAATATGATCGCTTGAGACAGGATCATGAACTGCACGGGCGACAAGTCGAGCGACAGCACCCATTGCTCGAGAAGTGCCTGGCCGCCGAGGATCGCAAAAACGGCGGAGAACAGCGCCGAGCCGACAAAGAGCCAGCAAACCATGGCTGTGGTCTTCGCCGTCAGGAACACTGCTTCCTTGATGCGCTTCCAGTCGAGCGTTCGGGCCTGGAACGCCAGCAGAAAGGCACCAGCGGCGCCGACTGCCGCGGACTCGGTCGCCGTCGTGATTCCGAATAGGATGACGCCGAGCACGACGACGGTAAGTATGCCCAGCGGCATGACCGACGAGACCAGGAGCTTCAGGATCTCGAGCCGTTCGGCGGTCATGTTCCGGTAGTAGCGGACGAGCACCACCGCGGCGAGTGCCGCGATGATGCCGAAGGTGACGTAGAAGCTGGTTGCCGGCCCTGCATCCACCGCGGGTGCGCCGAGTTCCTCCACCGCCGGAGCACCGAGCTGCTCCAATCCGGCTGGAGCTTCGACGTCGGCCGATGCTTGCGGATAGATGACGACATACCACCACACCAGCAAGAGGGTGAGTACTATCAAGGCGAAGGGCACCAGCGCAGCGCAGAAATTCTTGAACAGCTTCCAATATGTGAGGCGTCCGCTCTCCGTCTCGAGCGCCGTCGCCTTGGACGGCGAGAACAATGCGGAAAGAAGTCCAACAAGCATGTTGCGCGAGTAAACTGTCTGAAAGCTTCGCATCCACGCCGGCACCGGAACCCTTGTTTGATCCTCCGGCAAAGGCGGGGCGATCTTCGGATTGATTATCGCCCAGCCAAGAATGTAGACGAGATAAAGGAATGCGAGGAAAAAACCGGGGAACATCGCCGCGGCATAGAGCTTCACGATGGACTGGCCTGCAACCGCCGCATAGACGATGATCATGACCGAGGGCGGGATCAGGATGCCCAGCGTGCCGCCCGCGGTGATCACGCCGGAAGCGAGCTTCACATCGTATCCGGCGCGCAGCATCGGATTGAAGGCAATCACCCCCATCAGGACCACAACGGCGCCGACGAGGCCACTGGCGATGCCCCAGAAGGTGCAGACGATAAGCGTAGCAATGGCCAGCGACGCCGGTACCCGTCGGAACGAAAGCTGGATGCTGTAGAACATCTTGTCGACCAGCGCCCCGCGTTCCATCACATATCCCATGAGCACGAAAAGCGGGATGGAGATCAGGACGTCATTGGTCATTGCCCCATAAGTGCGCTCGACCATCAGATCGAAGACGCGGTTGTCGATCCAGTGCTCCGCCGGGTTGTAGAACGCATAGAACCCGAAAAACATGCCAAGGCCCATCAGCGTGAAGGCTGTCGGGAAACCCATGACGATGACGACCACGATGAGCATGAGCATCGTGAGTCCGAGGGCTGGATCGCTCAACTCTGCAGGTCTCCACCCATTCCGCGCTGGCGTGCTTCCTCGTCTATCTTTTGTGCGCGCTCGATGGCGGTCTTGCGCGTCCCTTCATCCACATATTCGCTGAGCGCGAGCTGTCCCTCCACGACGTCGATCTCTGCAACGTCCTTGCGCCGGCTGGGCCATTGCCCAGTCCTGAGACAGACGATGCAGCGCACGATCTCGGCCACGCCCTGGAGCATCACCAGGGCGCCGGCCAGCGGAATGACCGATTTGAATTGGTAGATCGGCGGACCCTCCGCTGTCACGGTCGAATGCTCCCCGATCCGCCATGAAATCGCGGCATAGTCGTAGCCTGCATAGACGAGGGCCGCGATCCCCGGCAGGAAGAAAACCACGTACAGCAAAAGATCGAGCGCGGCTTGGATCCGGGGTCGCATCGAGCTGTAGAGAAAGTCGCCGCGCACATGGGCATTCTGCGCCAGCGCATAGGCTCCGGCGAGCATGAACAGCGAGCCGTACAACATGTTGCTGGCGTCGAATATCCACGCCGTGGGCATGTTCAGGATGTAGCGCTTGAAGACCTCGGCGCAGACCAGCGTCATCAGCCCGATGATCAGCCACGCCGCGGCCTTGCCGACCCACGCGCTGATTGCATCGACTGTATTCAGGAACTGCTGGACGTTCATGCGAGGCAGCCGGATGGCCAGAGTGTTGGCCAGAGTGAGTGTCGGTAAGAAGGCAAGGCACCGTTCGGTCATGGCCCCGATGGTGCCTTGCCGGCTCAAACTGTGCTTCAGATATTCTTTGCTGCCCCGCCACGTCCGAAGTAATGATCGAAGGCCAGGCGGCGGCTGACGACTACGTCCTGTTCCCATTGTGTTGTCCGCCGGGCAAAGGCGATCTGCGACTCAAGGACCTCCCTGAACAGCGGGTTTTCAGCCGCCTTCTTCTTCACGACCTCGTCATAGACCTCCAGCTGTCGCTTGAGGATTGCTTCCGGTGTCTTGTAGAATTTGACCTTGTCCTGCGTCTGCATCTCCAAATAGTCTTTCGAATAACGGTCGATCGCCTTCCAGGCCATGTCCTGCGAGGCTGCCTCGACCGCATTGGTGATGATTGCCTTCATCTGATCGGGCAGGGCGTCGTATTTCGCCTTGTTGAACAGGACCTCGAACTGCTCGGCATTCTGGTGATAGCTCTGCAGCATGCAGACCTTGGACACGTCCGGAAAACCAAGCACCCGATCGGACGAGGCGTTGTTGAACTCGGCCGCGTCGAGCAGGCCGCGATCCAATGCCGCAACGATTTCACCGCCAGGTAGCGCGTTGACGGCCGCACCCAGGCCGGTGAAGACGTCAATCGAGATGCCAACGGTACGGAACTTGAGGCCTTGGATGTCTTCGACCTTGGAAACCGGTTTCTTGAACCAGCCGAGCGGCTGTGTCGGCATCGGTCCATAGGGGAAGGAAACCACATTGGCGCCTATGGAATCATAGAGCTTTGCAAGGAGCTCCTTCCCGCCACCGTATTTGTGCCAGGCCAGCAGCATGTTGGCGTCCATGGCAAAGCCCGGGCCGGATCCCCAGAGCGCTAGCGCCGTCTGCTTTCCGTAGTGGTAGACGAGCACGCCGTGGCCGCCGTCAAGCGTTCCTTGCGACACCGCGTCAAGCAGGCCGAACGCAGGCACCACGGCGCCCGCCGGCAGCACCTCGATCTTGAGGTCGCCGCCCGTCATGTCGTTGACTTTCTTGGCGAAATCAAGCGCGAATTCGTGAAAGATATCCTTGGAAGGCCATGTGCTCTGCCAGCGCATGCTGACCGGCCCTTGCGCCTTGACGACGCTTGGCGCAGCAACGATCGCCGCAGCTGCCACGGCCGCCTCGCCAAGGAACTTGCGGCGCGACCTCATATTGGTCTGGATACTTGCTTTGGTCATCGGTTCCTCCCGAAGGTGTTGGCTTTTCAAGCCCACGTCCGACAATACTTCTCAACGACGGCCCAGCAAAAATTGCAGCGCGCGTCCCATCGCCTAAACTAGTGCGGTTCTTTCTTAAGGACAGGTGGGGGTATTTTCCCAAGCAATGGGCGAGTAGCAGTTACGCATCGCGCCATTGAATGACCGCTCTTGCGAAGGATACAAAGGTCCGCATTCGGGCGCATTGCCGCCCGGCAGCATGGGGGCCGAATTCGGAAGGTCGGCTTATGGCGTCCGAAAAAAGAGAGCGGACGTTCGGCGTGGCGCGACCAAGGTCTTAAGCTAACCCAATAACAGCCAAGGGGCGCGATAGACACCACGCCTGAGGGCCCATACAATCCGCACGATTTCCTTGCTCGTCAGCACATTGCCAATGGCCAAGAACGCTGTCAGCCTAGCCTTGCCGCCATCTCGCGGCCGATGTGGTCGGCTACTCCAGGCTCATGGATCTCGACGAGAGCGGACCCTGTCGACTTTCAAGGCGCATCGCCACGAACTGGTGTACGCCAAGATCGCTGAGCATCAGGGCAGGATAGTCAAGCCGACCGGCGACGGCTTACTGGTCGAGTTCCCGAGCGTGCTAAATGCGGGGGCCTGCGCCGTCGAAATCCAGCACAAGATGCACGAGCGTAACGCAGAAGTGCCGTCCGACAGGCCCATTGAATTCCGCATCGGCATCAAGGCAGCCGATCCTGCTCTGCGGTCCAAGTGTTCTTACCCTTCGTGCAGCGCGATCCCATGCGACCAGCCAAGGAAACTGGCAACAAGTTATGCGATGTCGAACAGCGCGCCACCATGTTTGCGCTATCTAGAAAGGGCCATTGGCTTGTCGACACTGCTGGAGCCGTAGTTAGCTTACGCCATTGCCTTTGGAAACGGCCCCCTTGCCGTGCCGCCTAGTCTGGCAAGCCCGCCAGACGCCAGCCATCGACAAAGGGCTGCGCAGCACTCATGCTCCTAAAGGGCAAGTTCGCTGTCAGTTCACCGATCGTCCAACCTGGATTGCCCGTAAGAAATAGGCGGGCTTCCTCCTGTGCCTCAGGCAAGCGGCCGGCAAGAGCAAGCGCGGCAATCAGGTTCACCCTTGAACCGGTCCCATATGTTTCCTCCAGGCTCAAGGTCGCAACAGCTTCTTCGTAGTGACCGGTGGAAATCTGCGCCATTCCCACGATCCAGAAGTACCAACCAGGTGGACGAGGATTTAATCGGAACGCCTCTTCACAAGCTGTCAGCGCCGCTTGCGGCTTGCCCAAGTAGATTTGAAGCTCCCCAATCCATGCTACCGCATCTGCATTGTTGGGATTTATCCGTATGGCAGCATCGAATTGGAATTTTGCTTCATCCCAATTGCGCTCAAAAAGCTGAACGCAGCCCAGGATCCTGCGAACGTTGGAATCGCCGGGATCGATTTCCATGGCTCGTTGCGCGTGCATCAGAGCATTTGCGCGATCGGGTATCTGTGGTTCTCCCCAATCAACCCAGCCAAATAACAGCACAAGGGCAAGATTGCTGTGCGCTTCACAATAGTTTGGTTCAAGCGAAACGGCGCGTTCCAAAGCTGAACGCGCGTCGCTGTTGTCTGATCTGGACATGGTCCATTTCTCCCGTGACCTAACACAAAGGTCATAGGCTTCTAGATTTGATGGCCTAGAACGGGCAGAAATATTCTTCGCACCAATCTTGCCGGAGATCGCTTCAACAACGCGGCGCGTGACCTCGTCCTGAACTTCAAAGATGTCGACAATTTCGCGGTCGAAGCGCTCGGCCCACACATGATTGCCGCCTTCGGCCGCGTTGATCAGCTGCACATTGACGCGCAAACGCTTGACGGACCGCCTCGCGCTGCCCTCGAGGAGATATTTGACGCCCAGATCGCGAGCGATCTGACGGACGTCGGTGGGCTTGCCTTTGTAGGCAAAGGTGGAGTTGCGGGCGATGACGAAGAAGCCGGGCACATTCGACAGATCGGTAATGATGTCCTCCGTCAGCCCGTCAGTGAAGAACTCCTGTTCGGCGTCGCCACTCATGTTGACAAAGGGCAGCACGGCAATCGAAGGCATGTCGGGCAGCGCGAGCTGCGGCGAAGGCTTGTCCGGCACGAGGGCCTCCGCCGATGCCGCGGGTCTGGCCTTCGCGGGAATGCCGACCTGTAGCGAATAAACCCGGACCGGCTCGGCGATGTTCTTGAGCTGAACCGCACCGCGATCGTTGATCGCGATATCGAGCCTTGATTTAACCTGCCAATAGGCTTGCTCGGAAAGACAGATATTGCCAGGTTCGCAGATTCCTTCTAGGCGCGCGGCGATATTGACGCCATCGCCCATCAGGTCGCCATCGCGTTCTTGCACGACGTCGCCCAAGTGAATGCCGATCCGGAACTCGATGCGGCGATCATCCGGCACCCCGGCATTGCGCTCAAGCATGGCGTTCTGCACTTCCAGCGCGCAGCGCACTGCTTCCACAACGCTGCTGAACTCGACAAGGCTCCCGTCGCCTGTGCGCTTGACGACGCGGCCACGATGAACGGCGATGGTGGGGTCGATGAGATCGCTGCGCAGCGCCCGCAGCCGTGCCAAGATGCGATCCTCATCCGCGCCGGCTAGCCGGCTGTAGCCGACCACATCCGAGACCAGGATCGCTGCTATTTTGCGGGTCTCACTCATGTGATGCTCCCTCCCTCCAGTCTGACACTACTGCCGACCAGGCACGCTGTCTCAACATAGAGCGGTTAGGCCAAAGGAAGATAGCTCCGAGCCATTGGTCGGATGGTCTGCTTAGGATCTACTCCCGTCGTTCGAGGCAAAATGTCGGGCGCATAGCTGCCTGTGGCCTGTCCATTGGCGATGTCCGCTTTTGTTGAATGGACGGGACCGCAGGAATGACTGCCATGCGGCGCAAAGCAGCCATTCAGGATTTGCCGGATCTTGTTGCGGAGCCGCCGTGGCGCAGATCGCAGATCTCTGCCGCCAACGGAACTGACCGCCACGCAACCGGTTAATCCGCATGAAGCTCGCCACCATACCCAAGGCCACATCATGAGCATCCTGCAAACCACAAAGAAAGCCGTCGAGCAGGTCACCGGCATCGCCAGGCCGGGCAGGCGAGAGGTCACCGATCTCCTGAGGCCGCGCAAACCGAATGAGTTTCGCTTCAAGGATGATGGTCTGGTGCCCAACCATCCGTCCTGGCCGCTGGTCGTCTATCGCGGCGCCGTCAAGCTGCCCGAGGAATTCGATCCGGCGGCCGTCATGGAGGCGCTTTTCGACGCTAATGGCTGGGGCGATAGCTGGCGCGACGGCATCTACGACTACGTTCACTATCATTCGCGGATACACGAGGTGCTGGGCGTGGCGCGCGGCACGGCGAAAGTCCGGTTTGGCGGCAACAAGGGACGAACGCTGTCGCTGAAGGCCGGCGACGTCGCGGTGCTTCCGGCCGGCACCGGGCACCAGCGCCTTTCCGCATCCGACGATTTTCTGGTTGTCGGCGCCTATCCTCCATCCGGCACCTATGACCTGTGTACGACCCCCGCCGACCATGCCAAGGCGGTGGCGACGATCCCCAGGGTCGGCCGTCCGCGCACGGACCCCGTCTATGGAAGCAAAGGCCCGTTGCTCGCAGCCTGGGAAAGGGACTGAAGCCGTTCCTTTCGAAGGCGCTTGCCGGTTGGCTTCGTGGCTAAAGCCGCATCCTTGACCCGCCGCTCACGCCGCCAGAACCGCTGCATCCAGTCCGCGAATGATCTTGGCCAGCTCGACGCATTCGTCGTGGCGGACCTTGTTGCGCCGCCAGGCGAGGCAGATCGTACGCTGCGGCATCGGTTCCTGGAACGGCACGATCTTCAGGTCGGGGATAGTGCTGGCCGGCCCTGCCGCCATTTCCGGGATGAGCGTGACGCCGAGCCCATGCGCCACCATCTGTAAGAGCGTCGTCAGGCTGGTCGCGCCGTAGCTTGCCATCGCCACCGGCCGCACGCTGCCGCAGACGGCGAGCGCCTGTTCGCGCAGGCAGTGGCCTTCCTCCAGCAGCATCAGCCGCTCCAGCGCCGGGCTTTCCGGCGGCACCGGCGGCGAGGCGAAGGCGGGATCGCCGGCCGGCACGGCCAGGAAGAACCGGTCGGAGAAAAGTTCCTCGGTAACCAGGCCGGGGTAATCGAGGGGCAGTGCCGCGACGAAGGCGTCGAGCTTTCCCGAGCTGGTGTCGTCGACCAGCGAAGCGGTCACCGCCTCGCGCAATTCGAGCTGCAGCGCCGGAAAATGCCGTTTCAGCTCCGGCAGCACATGCGGCAGCAGATAGGGCGCCACCGTCGGGATGATGCCGAGCC
>NZ_SUEG01000131.1:0-2339 GCF_005063415.1 Mesorhizobium sp. | reverse complement strand
GCCGGAAGCGGCCTTCCAGCGCCGGGCGGCCGCGCCGGGCCGTCGCCTCGACGTCGCGGACGTCGGCAAGAATGCGCTCGATGCGCGGCAGCAAGGCCTGCGCCTCGTCGGTCATCCGCACCACCTTGCCGCCGCGCTCGAACAACCGGCAATTCAGCCGCAGCTCCATCTCGGCGATCTGCGCTGACAACGCGGGCTGGCTGACGCCGGCGAGTTTTGCGGCGCGGCCGAAATGCAGCGTCTGCGCCAGCGCTTCGAAATAATGCATCTGCCGGACGGTCAAACCGATCATAAGGAAAACCTATCAGAATAAACAGCAAAGGCAATTTGTCTTTATCGGCTGGGCGGGCTAGTCTGGAACCATTCCAGAATGGCGCGGGTCGCTGGCCCTGCCCGGAAAATCAACAAAATCCCGGAAAATCAACAAAATCGGAGGCAAAGATGGACGCGAAAACCGACGACAACAGCGCCGGCAAATGCCCGGTCCCACATGGATCGGCCAGGAGGAGCAACCGTGACTGGTGGCCGAACCAGCTTGACCTTGGCGTCCTCCACCAGCAGTCCAGCCTCTCGGACCCGATGGACGAGGACTTCGACTACGCCAAGGAATTCAAGAGCCTCGATCTCGACGAGGTGATCAGGGACCTGCACCAGGTGATGACCGATTCGCAGGATTGGTGGCCGGCCGATTTCGGCCATTACGGCCCGCTCTTCATCCGCATGGCCTGGCACAGCGCCGGCACCTATCGTATCGGCGACGGCCGTGGCGGCGCCGGCGCCGGCCAGCAGCGTTTCGCGCCGCTCAACAGCTGGCCGGACAATGCCAATCTCGACAAGGCGCGCCGGCTGCTGTGGCCGATCAAGCAGAAATACGGCAGGAAAATCTCCTGGGCCGACCTGTTGATCCTCACCGGCAATGTCGCGCTGGAATCGATGGGCTTCAAGACGTTCGGCTTTGCCGGCGGCCGCGCCGATGTCTGGGAGCCCGAGCAGGACGTCGACTGGGGGTCGGAAACCAAGTGGCTCGCCGACGAGCGCTATTCCGGCGACCGCGAACTTCACGGCCATCTCGGCGCCGTGCAGATGGGGCTGATCTACGTCAACCCGGAAGGGCCGAACGGCACGCCCGATCCATTGGCCTCGGCACGCGACATCCGCGAAACCTTCGCCCGCATGGCCATGAACGATGAGGAAACGGTGGCGCTAATCGCCGGCGGTCACACCTTCGGCAAGACCCACGGCGCCGGCGATGCATCGCTGGTCGGGGCGGAGCCGGAAGGCGCCGGCATCGAGGCGCAGGGCCTCGGCTGGTCGAGCAAGCATGCCACCGGCATTGCCGGCGACGCCATCACCTCGGGCCTCGAGGTGACCTGGACCACGACGCCGACCAAATGGAGCAACAACTTCTTCGACAATCTGTTCAACTACGAATGGGAGCTGACCAAGAGCCCGGCCGGCGCCCATCAGTGGACGCCGAAGGGCGGCGCCGGTGCAGGCACCGTGCCGGACGCGCACGATGCCTCGAAGCGCCGCGCCCCGGCGATGCTTACCACCGACCTCGCGCTGCGCGTCGACCCGGCCTACGAGAAGATCTCGCGGCGGTTCCACCAGAACCCGGATCAGTTCGCCGACGCCTTCGCCCGCGCCTGGTTCAAGCTGACCCATCGCGACATGGGTCCGGCCGTCCGCTATCTCGGTCCGCTCGTGCCGAAGGAAGAGCTGATCTGGCAGGATCCCATCCCGGCAGTCGACCATGAGCTGGTCAGCGAGCAGGATATCGCCTCGCTGAAGGCGAAGATCCTGGCCTCCGGCCTGTCCGTTTCCGAACTGGTCTCGACCGCCTGGGCCTCGGCCTCGACTTTCCGCGGCTCCGACAAGCGCGGCGGCGCCAACGGCGCCCGCATCCGCCTGGCGCCGCAGAAGGATTGGGAGGTCAACCAGCCGGCGCAGCTGGCCAAGGTGCTCGAAACGCTTGAAGGCATCCAGAAGGGCTTCAATGCTTCACAGTCCGGCGGCAAGAAGGTCTCGCTTGCCGACCTGATCGTTCTCGGCGGCGTCGCCGCGGTCGAGAAGGCAGCCAAAGACGGCGGCCATGACGTCAAGGTGCCGTTCACGCCGGGCCGCATGGATGCCTCGCAGGAACAGACGGATGTCCAATCCTTCGCCGCGCTCGAGCCGAAAGTCGATGGCTTCCGCAATTACGTCAGGGGCAAGCCGCCGATGTCGGTCGAAGCGATGCTGGTCGACCGGGCGCAACTGCTGACCTTGACGGCGCCGGAGATGACGGTGCTCGTCGGCGGGTTGCAGGTGCTCGGCGCCAACACCGGCCAGTCGAAGCA
>NZ_SUEG01000130.1 GCF_005063415.1 Mesorhizobium sp. | reverse complement strand
CGCTAAGGTCGAGGGCATCACGCTTGCGCTGCACTCCGATCGCTTCGACGTGAAGGCCCGGAGCGGGCCGATCTCCGGCTCGGTGATCGCCGAAAAAATCGGCCTCGACAATCCGACCGTCGCGCCGCTGATCGCCGGCAAGGTCACCGCCAAATTCGCCGGCAGCCTTGCCACCGATGCCATCGTCATCGATAGCGGCACGGTGACCAGCGACGCGTTGAACAGCGGCTTCAACGGGCGGGTCTCGCTGGCCAACGGCGCTATCGACCTTAATGTCAATGCGGATGCCGCCTCGGCGGCACTGCCGGGGGCGGTACGTGGCGTGCTTGCCGAGCGAACGCAATTCAGTGCCGCGCTGAAGCGGGACGCCAACGGCAATGTCACCGCCAACGCCGTCAGGCTGTCGTCCGGTTCGCTGACGGCAGACGGGCAGGCGAGCCTTGCCGACAACAAGCTGAGCGCCGACGTCAAAGGCGCACTAGGCGACGTCTCGCTGCTATCCAAGGATGCCAAAGGCGCCATTTCTTTCGCGCTGAATGCGCAAGGCGCCAGTACCGCGTCGGATCTGTCGCTGACTGTCAACAGCGACAGGCTTTCGGTGGCCGCGCGTGAGATCACCGGGCTGAAGCTCACCGCCACCGGAAAGGCGGACGCCGCGAACCCGGCGGCGAATGTGCAACTCACCGGAAATGTTGGCGGCCAACCGCTGCAGGGCAGCGCCGTGCTGGCGACATCGGACGGCAAAAGCGCCATCAACGGGCTTTTGCTGTCGCTGGGCAAGAACCGTATCTCCGGCGACCTGGCGCTCGACGATGTCTTCGTGCCGGCCGGCACCGTGGCACTCGACCTGCCCGATATCGGTCCGCTTGCGGCCCTGGCACTGGAAAAGGCCGATGGCGATGTGCGCGGCACGATCGCCTTCTCCAAGGCGGGCACGGTGCCACAGGTCGCTGTCAAGGCGACAACGGCCTCGATCGCGCGCGGCGATGTCTCGGCCAAGGCCGTGAGCATCGATGCACTGATCACCAACTATCTGGCGGCACCGGTGATCTCGGGCAAAATCCGTGCCGACAGCGTAACTTCCGGCGGCACGGCTATTCGGGGCGTCAACGTCGATCTCAAGCGCGACGGCGAATGGACCGGCTTTTCCGGTGGCGCCTCCGTGAAGGATATTCCGCTGAAGGCCGCCGGCCGGGTCAAGGCGGTCAAGGGCACGACGACGGTCGAACTTGCCTCCGGCGAGGCGACCATCCGCGGCATCAAGGCGGCCGTCGCCCAGGCCTCGACCATCAACATCGCCAATGGAGTGACCAGCCTCGACAGGCTGGTGCTCAATCTCGGCGGCGGCACGGCGACGGTCACGGGCAAGGCTGGGCAGGCGCTCGACCTCAACGCGGCGCTAGCCCGCGTCCCGATCTCGATAGCCAACAGTTTTTCGCCGGGCCTCGATGCCGCCGGTTCCATCTGGGGCACTGTGAAGGTGACGGGCGCGCCGGCCAATCCGGCCGTTGCCTTCAAGATCGACGCCGCAGGCGTTCAGACCTCGCAGACCCGTGGTGCAGGTTTCGGCGGCATGGGCGTTTCATCCTCAGGTACGTATTCGGGCAACAGGCTGACGTTCGACGCCAACATGAGCGATGCCGCTGGCCTCGGACTCAAGGGCGGTGGCACGATGACGACATCAGGCGCGCCCACCCTTGATCTCAACTTTTCCGGCAAGGTGCCGTTCGCCTTCCTCACCAGGACCCTCGCCGCGCAAGGCCTGTCCCTGAGCGGCACGGCCGACGTCGATGTGCAGGTGCGCGGCCCGGCGACGTCGCCGGTGATCTCAGGCACGGTTCGCACGTCAGGCGCCCGCCTGCTCGACGCGCGCTCGGGGCTTGCGATCAACGACATCACTGCCGATGTCGCCATCGGTGGCGGCGTGGCAAGGATCAACCGCCTGACCGGCACGCTGTCGACGCGCGGCAGCCTTTCGGCCAGCGGCACCGTCGGCATCGATCCGGCCAAGGGTTTTCCGGCCGATCTGTCGATCAAGCTCGTCGACGGCCGCTATACCGACGGCAAGGTGGTCACCGCCAATCTTGGCGGCGACCTGACCGTCAAGGGACCGCTCACCTCCGCGCCGGTGATTTCCGGTACCGTCAACCTGGCCAAGACCGTCATCACCGTACCCGAAAAGCTGCCCGGTTCGCTGGCCGAGCTCAACGTCAAGCACAAGAATGCGCCGGCCGCCGTGCGTGCGCAGGACAAGGCGTTGCGCCCGGCCGCAGCAAGCAACGGCGGTGGAGGCAGCGGCCTCAACCTCGACGTCACGGTCAATGCGCCGAGCCAGATCTTCATCCAGGGCAGGGGCGTCGACGCCGAGCTCGGCGGTTCGCTGCGGCTGACCGGCCCTGCATCGTCACCCCAGGCGGTCGGCACCTTCACCTTGCGGCGCGGACGGCTGACGATCCTTGCCAAGCGGCTGACCTTCACGGACGGCACGGTCGGCTTTTCCGGCTCTCTGGTGCCCTACCTCAACCTCACGGCGCAATCGAAGACAACCAGCGCCACCGTGACCATCGTGGTGTCGGGCGAGGCGACCAACCCGAAATTCACCTTCTCCTCGGTACCGGCGCTGCCGGAGGACGAGGTGCTGGCGCAGCTGATCTTCGGCCGTTCGATGTCGAACCTGTCGCCGCTACAGATCGCGCAGCTTGCCGAGGCTGCCGGACAATTGGCCGGCGTCGGCGGCTCGACTTCCCTGCTGCAGAACCTGCGCAGCGCGATCGGCGTCGACGATCTCGACGTAATCACCGACGAAAAGGGCGGCACCGCCGTATCGGCGGGCAAGTATCTCAACGACCGCACCTATGTGACGATCCAGAAGGGCGACAGGCCGGGCTCGGGCAAGGCAACCGTCGATCTCGATGTCGGGCGCGGCGTCAAGCTGCGAGGCGAGGCAACCGACGCCGGCGAAGCCAAAGGCGGTGTTTTCTACGAACGAGAATATTGAAACAGGCCGTTCGCGCAGTACAGTTGGTTCTCCGAAGAACGA
This sequence comes from Mesorhizobium sp., assembly GCF_005063415.1. Lineage (GTDB taxonomy): Bacteria > Pseudomonadota > Alphaproteobacteria > Rhizobiales > Rhizobiaceae > Mesorhizobium. The sequence continues at coordinate 11,293 of NZ_SUEG01000130.1, read as the reverse complement.
GCGGCGCAGCGGCGAATGTCCCAGTTTAATTGCCCGTTGAGATTTCGGACGAAATCCCTGGCGCAGTAGCAAATTTGCGCCAAGACTGTCGTTATCGCGCGAACCGCCCTGCTTTCAAAGTTGCACATTCCTTGGCATGTTCCCAATCCGTGCCGTCTTTGACATCATGGCGCGAATGCGGAATGTTAAAAGGCAGAAAGCCAACAATGGGAGTTAGTCATGACGATCTACAAGAGTAACGGTGACCGCGTTCCCGATCACATCCTGGCCATGGCCGAAGACGCCAAGGCAGGCAAGATGGATCGTCGCGAATTTCTGGCTCTCGCCAGCGTCTTCGGCGCGTCGACGGCGATGGCCTATGGCATGCTTGGCCTTGCAGACCCGACGCCGGCCAAGGCGGAAGAGGTCCAGGGCAAGAAAGGCGGCGTATTGAAGGTCGCGCAATGGATCAAGGATCCGAAGGATCCGCGCAAGTCCGACTGGTCGGAAATCGCCAATGCCGAGCGTCAGGCGCTCGAGCCGCTGGTCAAATATACCACCGAATACACATTCCGCCCCTATCTGCTGGAGAGCTGGGACGTGAATGACGACGCTACCGAATACACGCTGCATGTGCGCAAAGGCGTCACCTGGAACAACGGCGATCCTTTCACCGCAGACGACGTCATCTTCAACCTCAAGCGTTGGGCCGACAAGAAGGCCGAAGGCAATTCCATGCCCGGTCGCCTCGGTTCGCTGGTCAAGGATGACAAGCTGGATGAGAGCGCGGTGACCAAGGTCGATGACCACACGATCAAGCTGACGCTCAGCAAGCCGGATATCGCCCTCATTCCCAACGTGTGCGACTATCCCGGCCTCATCGTCCACAAGACGTTCGACGAAAAAGGTGGCGACTTCAAGTCCTGCCCGATCGGCACTGGGCCGTTCGAGCTGGTCTCCTACGATGTCGGCCAGAAAGTGGTCTACAAGCGTCGTGAAGACAACAAGTGGTGGGATGGCGAGGTGTTCCTGGACGGCATCGAGTTCATCGACTACGGCACCGATCCGGCGGCGATGGTCAGCGCTTTCGAAGCTGGCGAAGTGCACACCAATTTCGAAACCTCGGCCGACTATGTGTCGATCCTCGACGGCATGGACTTGGCGAAGTCCGAGGTCGTCACCGCCTCGACGATCGTCTGCCGCACCAATGTGACCAACAAGCCTTACGGCGACCAGAAGGTTCGCAACGCCCTGCAGCTCGCGGTCGACAACGCTGTCGTCCTCCAGCTCGGCTACGGTAATGCCGGCACGGTTGCCGAAAACCACCATGTCGCCCCGATCCATCCGGAATATTACGAGTTGCCGAAGGTTGCTCGTGACCCGGCCAAGGCAAAGGCGCTGATGGCGGAAGCCGGCCAAGCCGATTTCGAGCACGAGCTGATCACAGTCGACGAAGACTGGCACAAAAACACCGGCGATGCGATCGCCGCGCAGATGCGCGACGCCGGCATCAAGGTCAAGCGTACGGTGCTGCCGGGTTCGACCTTCTGGAACGACTGGACGAAGTATCCGCTGTCGATGACCAACTGGAACATGCGGCCGCTCGGCGTCCAGGTTCTGGCGATCGGCTATCGTACAGGTGAAGCCTGGAACGAGACGGCCTGGTCGAATCCGGAGTGGGATGCCAAGCTCAACGCTGCGCTCGCGGTTGCCGACGCAGCCAAGCGCAAGGAAATGATGAAGGATATCGAGCAGATCCTGCAGGATTCCGGCATTATCATCCAGCCTTATTGGCGCAAGCTCTACAGCCATTCGGTCAAGGCGGTGCAGAACTACAAGATGCACCCGACCTTCGAGCGCGACTACGGCAAGGTCTGGCTCGACCAGGCCTGACCGGACGATCCGGAAAGGGGCGTCTCGCCCCTTTCCGTCGCTCTTTGCATGGTCCTTGGACCGGAAGTCGGCGCAGCAAAAAGTTGCGGACTCTTCGGCCTGGGTCTGCAATAAAAAGGGTATTGCATCTGGGACTGGTCTGAAGGCCTGTTCTGCCGCTGACGGCAGGGCACGGCTTGCAAACCGGTTCCAACCCCCAACCCGACCGGCAGGGGACCGCCATGCTTTCTTTCGTTATCAGGCGTCTCGGCACCATGGCATTGACGATGCTGTGCCTGACGATGATCGTCTTCTTCCTGGTCAATCTCGGGCCTAATCTGAAGAAGCTGGCGATCAGCCAAACCGAAATGCACACATCCGCCGAGCAGCTTGAGGCTTGGCTGGTCAACCATGGCTATCGGCAGAATTTCTTTATCCGCTACGGCCAATGGCTGGGCGTCATGCCCAAGCAGCCGGTGACCGACCCGGCGACCGGCAAGCCCGCACAGCGTTTCTCCTTCTGCAACGATCCGGTCGTGCCGACATTCTCCGGCATCCTGCAGGGCGATTTCGGCTGCTCGACCAAGTTCAAGACGACGGTCGCCTCAAAGCTCTTTCCGGCGCTCAGCGCGACCGGCATACTGATGCTCTGCGTGCTTGCGGTTATGGTGCCGGTCTCGCTTTTGATCGGCATTCTCGCCGGCATGCGCGAGGGCTCACGCACCGACCGTACATTGTCGGTGGCTTCGATCGCCTCGACGGCGACGCCCGAATATGTTTCGGGCGTCATCTTCACCGTCATCTTCGCCTCCTGGCTCGGCGTGCTGAACGGTTCGGCGGCCTCGGCCAGCCAGGGCATCACCTTCTACAATTTCACCTTGCCGGTGATGACGCTGGCGATCTACGGCATCGGCTACATCGCCCGCATGACCCGCGCCTCGATGGTGGAGGTGATGACACAGCAATATATCCGAACCGCCCGGCTGAAGGGCCTCTCCTTCGGCAGCGTGGTGATAAAGCACGCTCTGCGCAACGCGCTGATCGCACCGTTCACGGTCATCATGCTGCAATTTCCGTGGCTGCTCACCGGCGTCGTCATCGTCGAGGTGATGTTCCGCTACCAAGGGTTCGGCTACACGCTGGTCGAGGCCGCCGGCAACAACGACATCGATCTTCTGCTCGGCTGCTCGCTGGTCTCGGTGTTTATCGTCCTGATCACACAGCTCATCTCCGATGTCGGCTACGCGTTCCTCAATCCGCGCATCAGAGTTCAATAGGAGACCGGCGGATGCAGGTCGAATATCTCAGCGCCTTCAACGTCGTACTCGGCGTGCTTACCCGCTTCTGGCCGGTCTGGATCGCTCTCGCCCTGGTGATGGGGGCGAGCTTCGGCTACAAGAAGAAGCTTGGCCTTTACGGCCAGCTTTTCGACAGCGGCGTCGGCATCGTCGGCGTCGGCATCTGCCTGTTCTGGCTGTTCACGGCGATCTTCGCATCGACGGTCGCGCCCTTCGATCCGCTCGCCCAGGTGCCGATCATGAAGGACGCGCTGCCTGGGGCAATCGATCCGCAATCGGGGCTCGCCTATCTCTTCGGCGGCGACAAGCTCGCCCGTGACGTGTTCTCCCGAATGGTCTATGGCAGCCAGATCGTGCTGATCATCGCGCCGGCGGCCACCGGTTTTGCGCTGATGGTGGGTATTACGCTCGGCCTGCCGGCCGGCTATTACGGCGGCAAGATCGATACGGTGCTGTCCTTCCTCGCCAACCTTGTGCTGGCCTTCCCGGTGATTCTGCTGTTCTACCTGCTGGTGACGCCGGGCATCATGGACACCCCGATCCCCTACGCGATGGCCGGGCTGTTCTTCCTGTTTCCGATCATCTTCTTCAGTGTGCTGTTCTGGACGCGCTACAAGAACCGCCCCGACCGCCTCTATATCCTGCTTGGCCTGACGTTGGTCGTTGGCGGCTGGATCTATGCCGGCCTTGTCTTCGATGCCGATCCGTTCAAGATCATCCACATCGATCCCAACCAGCTCAACATCTTCGTGGCGGTGGTGTTCGCCTCCAGCCCGGGCGTGTTCCGCATCGTGCGCGGTCTGGTCATGGATATCAAAACGCGCGACTATGTTGCGGCGGCGCAGACGCGCGGTGAATCGCCCTGGTACATCATGCTGTGGGAGATATTGCCCAACGCGCGCGGGCCGCTGATCGTCGACGCCTGCCTGCGCATCGGCTACACTACGATCCTGCTCGGCACGCTCGGCTATTTCGGGCTGGGGCTGGCGCCGGAAAGCCCGGACTGGGGCACGGCGATCAAGGATGCCAGCCGGCTGCTGCGCTCGTTCATCCACCCGGCGCTGCCGCCGACGATCGCATTGATGTCGTTCGTGCTCGGCCTCAACCTCCTGGCGGATTCGTTGCGCGAACAGTCGATGAAAGATTGATACCGGGAAAGATCGATGCCGGGTTCGGCCCGACATGCCTGAAGAACAAGGATTGGAGCGACCCATGAATGAGGCAGTTCGAAATCCCGCCAAGCCGACCAATGGGCCGATCATCGAGATCGAGAACCTGTCGATCTCCTTCTTCACCCGCAAGGGCGAGATCCCGGCCGTCATGGATTTTTCCTGCACGGTCATGCCTGGCGAGGCGATGGGTATTGTCGGCGAATCCGGTTGCGGCAAGTCGACCGTGTCGCTCGGTATCATGCGTGACCTCTCCAACATCGGAAAGATCGTCGGCGGAAAGATCAAGTTCCAGGGCAAGGACATGGGAGAACTGTCCGACGAGGAACTGCGCGCCATCCGCGGCAACAAGATCGCCATGATCTACCAGGAGCCGATGGCCAGCCTCAACCCGGCGATGAAGGTCGGCCAGCAGCTGATGGAAGTGCCACTGATCCACGACAAGGTGTCGAAGGACGAAGCTTACAAACGCGCTTTGGAAATGGTGCGCGCGGTGAAGCTGCCGGATCCCGAGCGCATGATGCGTTCCTACCCGCACCAGCTTTCCGGCGGCCAGCAGCAGCGCATCGTCATTGCCATGGCGCTGCTGTCGAAGCCGGCGCTGCTTCTGCTCGACGAGCCGACGACGGCGCTCGACGTGACGGTTGAGGCCGGTATCGTCGACCTGGTCAAGGGGCTGGGCGAGAAGTTCGGCACCTCGATGATCTTCGTGTCGCACAATCTCGGGCTGATCCTGGAGACCTGCGACCGCATCACGGTGATGTATTCGGGCGAAGCGGTGGAGACGGGCAAGATCAAGGACGTCTTCGACCGGATGCGCCATCCCTACACGCAAGGCCTGTTCCGCTCGATCCCGTTGCCGGGCGCCGACAAGAATTCGCGGCCGCTGATATCCATCCCGGGTCAGTTGCCGCTGCCGCACGAGCGGCCGAAGGGCTGCAATTTCGGCCCGCGCTGCCACCATTTCGTCGAGGGCGTCTGCAACGCCGCCGAAATTCCTATGATCGCGGTCGACGGCCATGACGGGCATTTCTCGCGCTGCGTGCGCTTCAACGAAATCGACTGGGAGGCGCTGCCGCCCGGCGCCAAGAAGGTCAACGAGCGGGTGGTGCCCGGTGCGCCGGTGCTCCAGATCGAAGACCTCAGGAAGTACTACAAGGTCGGCGGCAGCGAAGTGTTCGGCTCGAGCGAGGGCCGCGTCGTCAAGGCCAACGAGACGATCTCGTTCATGGCGCGCGAATCCGAGACCGTCGCTATCGTCGGCGAATCCGGCTGCGGAAAATCGACGCTGGCCAAGGTGCTGCTCGGCCTCGAAACGGCAAGCTCTGGCCGCGTGAAGCTCGGCAACAAGGAGATCCAGTCGACCGGGATCGAGAAGCGTTCCGTCGACACGGTATCGTCGATCCAGATGGTGTTTCAAAACCCGTTCGACACACTCAATCCCAGCCATTCGGTCGGTTCGCAGATCATCCGTACGCTGGAAAAGTTCAATGTCGGCGACACGGTGGCCGACCGCCGCAAGCGGATGCTGGAGTTGCTCGACCTGGTGAAGCTGCCGAGGGCGTTCGAGACGCGCAAGCCGCGCCAGCTTTCAGGTGGCCAGAAACAGCGCATCGGCGTGGCGCGTGCCTTTGCCGGCGACGCCAAGGTGGTGGTGGCCGACGAGCCGGTCTCGGCGCTGGATGTGTCGGTCCAGGCCGCGGTGACCGAGCTCTTGATGGACATCCAGCGCAAGAACAAGACGACGATGCTGTTCATCAGCCACGATCTGTCGGTGGTGCGCTACATCGCCGACCGTGTCGTCGTCATGTATCTCGGCTATATCGTCGAGCAAGGCACGACCGACCAGATATTCGCGCCGCCCTATCACCCCTATACCGAAGCATTGCTGTCGGCGATCCCGATCGCCGACACCAGCGTGGTCAAGAAGCACATCGTGCTGGAGGGCGACATCCCTTCGGCGATGAACCCGCCGTCCGGCTGTCCGTTCCAGACGCGCTGCGGCTACAAGAAACTGGTGCCGGACAACCTTTGCGAAACCCAGGTGCCGCCAGTCAAAAATGTCGGCGACGGCCATATGAGCCTGTGCTGGCTGTCCGACGACGTGCTGGCGAAAATGGAGCCGGTGATCAAATTCGACAAGGAGCACGCCGCGAATGAGGGCGTGCCGGATGATGCAAACCACGGTGTTGGCCCGGGCTTTGCCGGAGATCCGCCCAAGCGCCCGCATGGAAAGACTGGCAGCGTTGAAGCCGATGCCGAGGGCCAGGCAGTGGAGAATGCCGAAGCGGTCGCCAAAGCCCGAAGTCACGAGGTTCGCGACGAGGTTTCAGAGACCGGCGGGACCTCAAGCCCTGCCGATAGCGCGGTGGCACCAATCACGCCGCCGACGGTCGGTGATGGACGGCAGGCAGAGGACGCTCCGCGCAAGCCGCGCAAACCCAAGGGCGGCTGAGAGCCGTTATTACGCGCCGTTAGAATGCTAGACTAGGGCGCGCATTGCCGTAGCTGCGCGGCGTAGTCCTGCGCCATCTGCTCGGTGGCGTGCGCATAGCGCTGCACGTCGGCGTCGCCGCGACTGCCGCGCTTGTAGGCGTTCCAGCCGAGATAGTAGGCGAGATACAGATTGTAGGTGTCGTTGCGGGCGACGCCGAGTGTGTCGGCGGTCTTGGAATGATACCAGCCGACAAAATCGACGGCGTCGGCAAACCTGGTGCGGCGCGCCGCCCAGCTGCCGGTCTCGTTCTGGTATTGCGCCCAGGTCCCGTCGAGCGCCTGCGAGAAGCCGGTGGCGCTGGAGATATGTTTCCAGGGAATGAAACCCAGCAGCTTGGTGCGCGGCGGCCTGGCATTGCTCTTGAAGCCGGATTCCTTGCGCACCGTCGCCATCAGCACGGGAACCGGCACACCGTATTTCTGCTCGGCGCGTTGTGCCGCCGCCTGCCAATTGTCGAACCAGCCGTCATTCTGGTCGAAAACGGCACAGACATCGTTGATGTGGTTCGGCGGCGTCGCGCAGGCCGAAAGCGCCAGCGGCACGACAATCGCTACAATTTTACTAAAACTCGACCTACGCATTGGAAGAGCATTAGGCCGAAAACATAAAAGGAATCTTGCTGTCTTCCTTAACGGCTCATCGGCCGCTTGGCCGACACTGAGCAGGTATAAACATTCCGACGTTTGTTGTCGCTTTTACCGACGTGAAATTCTCGCAATGGCGCCTTGGCTAAAATCACGCCCGCAGGTGGCGGATTCTTGACAGCTCGATCCTCGTGCCGGCGCTTTGATGCGCTGCATGAGCGAACCAAGACGCAAGCGCGGCGCCGAGCGAACCAGCAACAGGGGACCGACCGCCATCCCGCAACTGCCGCTCAGGCGGGTGACAAATCCTTATCCGCCGATGGCGATGCTCTCGGCCGACCAGATCGAGGCGATCCATGAAGCCTCTATGCATATCCTGGAGAATTTCGGCATCGAGGTGATGAGCCAGCGGGCACTGTCGCTGTTCGAGAAGGCCGGGGCCAAGGTCGATCGTGCCTCGATGAACGTCCGCATCGATCGCGGCATGATCGAGGAAGCGCTGAAGACGATGCAGTCCAGCTATACGCTGACGCCGCGCAATCCCGCCCATGCCGTCCACCTCGGCGGCAATACCATCAACTTCACGCTCGTCGCCGGGCCGCCGAATGTGCACGACATGGAGCGCGGCCGCCGTGCCGGCAATTTGCGCGATTATTCCGATCTCGTCCGGCTGGCGCAGCATTTCAACTGTATCCACATGCTCGGCAACCAGGTCTGCGCGCCGATGGAGCTGCCGGCGAATTCCCGTCACCTCGACACCTATTTCGCCAATCTGACAATGACCGACAAAAGCTTTCACGTCTCGGCCATCGGCCGCGGCAGGGCGCTCGACGGCATCGAAATGATGGCAATCGCGCGCGGACTGACGCTTGACGAGATGCGCGACGATCCCGGCGTCACCACGATCATTTCGGTCAACTCGCCGCGCCGCTTCGACGAGATGATGGCTGAGGGGCTGATGACGATGGCCGAGTTCGGCCAGTCGGTGGCGGTAACGCCATTCACGCTGATGGGGGCGATGAGCCCGGTGACGCTTGCCGGCGCGCTCGCCCAGCAGAATGCCGAGGCGCTGTTCGGGGTGGTGCTGACGCAGCTCATCCGCCGCGGCGCGCCGGTGATGTATGGCGCCTTCACCTCCAATGTCGACATGAAGTCGGGTGCACCGGCTTTTGGCACGCCTGAAAACACCAAGGCGAATATTGCGTCCGGACAGTTGGCGCGGCGCTACAAGCTGCCTTATCGCACGACGCCGGGCTCGGCCTCCAATGCCGCCGACGCGCAAGGCGCCTATGAGACGCTGATGGCGCTGTGGGGCGCGGTGCTCGGCCACGGCAACCTCGTGTACCACGCCGCCGGCTGGCAGGAGGGCGGACTGACAGCGTCGTTCGAAAAGTTCATCATCGACGTCGAGATGATCCAGCACATGATGGAGTTTTTGCGCCCGATCGAAGTCAACGAGGCCGAGCTCGCCGTCGAAGCTCTGGGTGCGGTTCCGACCGGCGGCCACTTCTTCGGCGAGCCGCACACGCTGGAGCGCTACGCCACGGCCTTCTACCAGCCGATACTGTCCAACTGGCAGAACTACGAGGCCTGGCAGGAGGCCGGTGGGCTCGACGCCACGGCGCGTGCGACGAGGCTGTGGAAGAAGGCGCTGGAGGACTATGTCGAGCCGGTGATGGAAATCTCCAGGCGCGAGGCATTGGAGGCGTACGTGGCCAAGCGCAAGGAAGCGATCGGGCAAAGCGAGCCTTAAACGCTGCTCTTGTTCAGATTCATTCTCTTCTCCTACAGAATCATGAAACCCAACCAACTCTTTGAAATGACGAGAATCCCATGAAATCGCATGCAAAGGTCGTGGTTATCGGCGGTGGCGTTGTCGGGTGCTCCGTGCTGTTCCATCTGGCCCGTCACGGCTGGACCGACATCGTGCTCCTGGAGCGCAATGAATTGACCTCCGGCTCGACCTGGCACGCCGCCGGCGGCATGCACACCATCAATGGCGATCCCAATGTCGCCAAGCTGCAGAAATACACAATCTCGCTCTACAAGGAGATCGAGGAACTGTCCGGCCAGGCGACCGGCGTGCATCTGACTGGCGGCGTCTTGCTTGCGGCGACCGAGGCGCGGCTCGACTGGCTGCGCGGCGTCGTCGCCAAGGGCCGCTATCTCGGCATCGACCTCGAAGAGATATCGCCTGATGAGGCGGCCGAGCTGATGCCGTTGCTCGACCCCAAGCAGTTCGTCGGCGCCGTTCGCAACAAGGAGGACGGTCATCTCGACCCCTCCGGCGTCACCCACGCCTACGCCAAGGCCGCGAGGAAGCTTGGTGCCGAGGTCGAGCGTTTCACCAAGGTCGAGGATATCGTGCGGCGCGCCGACGGGTTGTGGCGCGTCATTACCAACAAGGGTGAGGTGGTGGCCGAGCATGTCGTCAACGCCGGCGGCCTGTGGGCGCGTGAGGTCGGCCGCATGGTCGGGCTGGAGCTGCCGGTGCTGGCGATGGAGCACATGTACCTGATCACCGAGGATATGCCGGAAGTCGCCGCCTGGAACCAGAAGACCGGCACGGAGATCATCCATGCAGTCGATTTCGATGGCGAGCTGTATCTGCGTCAGGAGCGCGGCGGCATGCTGATGGGCACTTACGAAAAGGCCAACAAGCCATGGTCCGAGTTCCAGACGCCGTGGAATTTCGGCCACGAGTTGCTCGAACCCGACATCGACCGCATCGCACCGTCGCTGGAGGTCGGCTTCCGGCATTTCCCGGCCTTCCAGAATACCGGCATCAAGCAGATCATCAACGGGCCCTTCACCTTCGCGCCGGACGGCAATCCGCTGGTCGGGCCGGTGCGCGGCCTGCCGGGTTTCTGGGTGGCCTGTGGTGTCATGGCGGGGTTCTCGCAGGGAGGCGGCGTCGGGCTGGCGCTGTCGAACTGGATGATCGAAGGCGATCCCGGCGCCGATATCTGGGCGATGGATGTGTCGCGCTACGGTGACTGGGCGACGATGGCCTATACCAACGCCAAGGTGCGCGAAAACTATTCGCGGCGGTTTTCGATCCGCTTCCCGAACGAGGAGCTGCCGGCTGGACGGCCGCTCAAGACGACACCGGTTTACGACCTGTTGTCGGCCAAGGGCGCGCAATGGGGGGTCGCCTATGGGCTGGAGGTGCCGCTATGGTATGCGCCCGCCGGCGTCAAGGATGAGTTCTCCTGGCGTCGCTCAAGCGATTTCGAGCATGTGGCGAAAGAAGTGGAGACGGTTCGGCAAGGCATTGGCCTGTCGGAAATCTCGTCATTCGCCAAATACAGAGTAACCGGCGCGGGCGCTGCAGCCTGGCTCGACCGCTTGCTTGCCTGCAACCTGCCAAGGCCCGGCCGCATGACGCTGGCGCCGATGCTGAAGGAAGACGGCAGGCTGATCGGCGATTTCACGCTGGCCAATCTCGGCAGTCTAAATTCTGCAAGCGACGATTGGTTCCTGGCTGGCTCCGGCGTCGCCGAGCAGTACCACATGCGCTGGTTCGAGGCGCATCTGCCGAAGGACGGCTCCGTCAGCATCGAGGCGCTCGGAGCAAAACTCACCGGCTTGTCGATCGCCGGGCCGAGCACGCGGAACCTTCTTGAAAAGGTTACACGGTCGGACGTGTCGAATGCGGCCTTTCCGTTCATGGCCATCAGCAAGATGGACATCGGCATGGCGCCATGTCTGGTCGGGCGCGTCAGCTACACCGGCGATCTCGGCTACGAAATCTGGGTGGCGCCGGAATATCAGCGTGCGGCATTGCAAGCCTTGATGGCCGCGGGGGAGGAATTCGGCATTGGCCTGTTCGGCTCGCGCGCCCTCAATGCGCTACGGCTTGAGAAGAATTACGGCTCATGGGCGCGCGAATAC
>NZ_SUEG01000012.1:48099-65646 GCF_005063415.1 Mesorhizobium sp. | reverse complement strand
ACGCTGAACACGCCGCCGCATCTTGTGATCCGCCACACCGGCCTCGAACCCGACAGCCCGATGCCCGAAATGGCCGAGATCGAGCGTCAGCTCGACCGGCTGAAGATCGAGCGCGAACGGCTGGGCGCCGTCAATTTGCGCGCCGAGGAAGAGCAGAAGGAACTGTCGGACCGGCTGGAGACCATCGTTTCCGAGCGCGACGACATCATCGAGGCGATCCGCAAGCTGCGGCAGGCGATCCACAGCCTGAACCGTGAAGGCCGCGAGCGGCTGCTCGCCGCCTTCGAGGTGGTTAACGGCCATTTTCAACGGCTGTTTTCGCATCTGTTCGGCGGCGGCACCGCCGAGCTGCAACTGATCGAGTCCGACGATCCGCTCGAAGCGGGGCTCGAGATCCTGGCGCGCCCGCCCGGTAAGAAGCCGCAGACGATGACGCTGCTGTCCGGCGGCGAGCAGGCGTTGACGGCGATGTCACTGATTTTCGCCGTGTTCCTGACCAACCCGGCGCCGATCTGCGTGCTCGACGAAGTCGACGCGCCGCTCGACGATCACAATGTCGAGCGTTTCTGCAATTTGATGGACGAAATGGCCGCAACTGCCGAGACACGCTTCGTCATCATCACACACAACCCGATCACCATGGCGCGCATGGACCGGCTGTTCGGGGTGACCATGGCCGAGCAAGGCGTCAGCCAGCTGGTGTCGGTCGACCTGCAGGCGGCCGAAGCCATGCGCGAGGCAAGCTGACGCATCAGCTTAATGGTGGTCTCCACCTCGGCTTTCGACTATAGCACGACGAAATGGGCCGGATCTGCCGCTCCAGATACCGGCCCGGCTGTGCGCGTGGAGAAGCTTGTTGCCTATACTTGTCACCGGAGCCGCGGGGTTCATTGGCAGTCACGTTTGCCACCATCTGCTCGACCGGGGACAAGCGGTCGTCGGCGTCGACAACATGAACGACTATTACGACTTGGCGCTCAAAAAGGGGCGGCTTGCCCGCCTTCTGCCCCATAAGGATTTTTCGTTCCACCAGATCGATATTGCCGAACAGGGCGCGCTTGCGGCCGCTTTGACCGGGCAAGGCATCGTCAGGATCGTGCACCTTGCCGCGCAGGCGGGCGTCCGCCACTCACTCGACAATCCGCGGCTCTATATCCGCTCCAATGTCATGGGCCACCTCGAAGTGCTCGAATTCTGTCGCGCCGAACCGGCATTCGAGCATCTGGTCTATGCCTCGTCGAGCTCGGTGTATGGCGGCAACCGCAGCGTGCCGTTCAGCGAAGCCGATCAGGTCGACAAGCCCGTTTCGCTCTACGCTGCCACCAAGAAAACCGATGAGTTGATGAGCCACACCTACGCCCATCTGTTCGGCATACCGCAGACCGGCCTGCGGTTTTTCACGGTCTACGGCCCCTGGGGCCGTCCCGACATGGCCTATTGGATGTTCACCCGGGCGATGCTCGAGGGCAAGCCGATCCGGGTCTTCAACAATGGCGAAATGTGGCGCGATTTCACCTACATAGACGATGTTGTGAAGGCGGTTGTCGCCGTGCTCGACAAGCCGCCGGCGGCTGACGTTCCGCCGAACAGGCTTTACAATGTCGGCAACAACCGGCCGGTGCGCCTGGGCGACTTCATCGACATTCTGGAAAGGCTGCTCGAGGTCAAGGCAATCCGCCACAACGAGCCGATGCAGACGAGCGACGTCGAGAAGACTTACGCCGACATGACCGCGCTGGAGCGGGATTTCGGCTTCAGGCCTAGCGTTTCGATAGAGGACGGGCTGAAGAAGTTTGTCGATTGGTACCGGCCGTACTCGAAACAGTAATTTGCACCGCACGCCGTGACGTCTTCTATCTCGATGCGAACCGATGTAACTGGCATTCGGCCTAAATCCGCAACTGATCCGGCGCGAAACTTTGAAGAACCTGGCCCATGGTGCTCGTGCGACAGTAGCTCACCATCAAGCGTGACCTAGAGTGGGCACAAGTCGGACTGCAAAAGCATCATTTTGTCCTAGCATCCTGTTAACCACGTGCTCGCTGAAAAGTATCCGATTAACCTTTGAAGCGCTTATGACCGCTATGTTTCGTGGCTTGCTGTTCAGTATGAGCTGTGTGGATGTGCGGATTCGGGGGCTATTTCGGTTCAGTCCGGGATGCGGAAGCTTTGCTTGCGCGCATGACGTCCGCGATCGCCCATCGCGGGCCGGATGAACAAGGGAAATTCGTAGCGCCCGAGGCTGGACTTGGGCATGCGCGGCTGTCGGTGATTGGAATTGGTGATGGCCAGCAGCCGATGTCCGACGAAACCGGCAATTTGACGATTGCGTTCAACGGCGAGATCTTCAACTACGTGGAATTGCGCGAAGGGCTGCTGGCCAAGGGCCGACGCTTCCGCACGTCGAGCGATACAGAAGTTCTCCTGCAGCTGTATGACGAGATGGGCGAAGAGTGCCTGTCGCTCCTGAACGGTGATTTCGCCTTCGCGATTTGGGATAGCCGGCGGCGGCGGATGGTGCTTGCAAGAGACCGCATGGGTGTTAGGCCGCTGTTCTACACCAGCCAGGACGGGGTGCTCTACTTTGCGTCGGAGATAAAAGCCCTGCTGAAGGTACCCGGCATCTCGGCCGAAATCGATCCGATTGCACTCGACCAGATCTTTACGCTGTGGGCGCCGATCGCTCCACGCACGGCTTTCCGCAATATCCACGAGCTGGAGCCGGCAAGCGTGATGATCGCGACACAGGGGCAAGTGACGGTCAAACGATACTGGCATCTGGACTATCCTCATCGAGAAGCGCCATCGAAGATCACCAATGAGGACGACGCGGCCGAAGAACTGCAGGCCCTTTTGACCGACGCGGTGAGGCTTCGCATGCGCGCCGACGTGCCGGTCGGTTCTTACCTTTCGGGCGGGCTCGATTCATCCCTCGTTTCGGCACTCGCGGCCGGTATGACTCCTCTTAAGCTGCAGACATTTTCCGTGACGTTCGACAGCGCTGAGCATGACGAAAGCGCCTTCCAGACCGAAATGGCGTCAGCACTTGGCACGCGCCATCGAACCATAGCCTGCCGTGCCGGCGATATCGCCGGTGTGTTTCCCGAAGTCATCCGCTTTACCGAGCGGCCGATCATCCGCACTGCCCCGGCCCCCCTCTATCAACTGTCCGGCCTCGTTCGCCAGGCCGGTTTGAAAGTGGTGCTGACAGGCGAAGGCGCCGACGAGGTCTTTGCCGGCTATGATGTCTTCAAGGAAGCGCGGGTTCGCCGTTTCTGCGCACGACAGCCGGCATCGCGCATCAGGCCACAGCTGTTCCGCAAGCTTTATCCCTATCTGCCGGGTCTGCAACAGCAGTCCGTAGAGTACCTGGCCGCGTTTTTCGGCACCGGCAGCGCTGCCCTGGACGATCCGCTGTTCTCCCATCGGCCGCGTTTCAAGACCACATCAGCGGCGAAGATGTTCTTTTCCGGTGACCTGCGCGCGACATTGAGGGGGTATGACGCAGCCGAGGACCTGGCCAGCCGGTTGCCTGAGGCGTTTTCCCGGTGGCATCCGCTGCATCAGGCGCAATATCTCGAAACCCGCTTTCTCCTGCCGGGCTACATCCTCTCCAGCCAGGGCGATCGCATGGCCATGGCGCACGGTATCGAAGGGCGTTTCCCCTTCCTTGACCATCGCTTGGTGGAGTTTGCGGCAAGACTTCCGCCGGAGATGAAGTTGAAGAGATTGGTGGAAAAACACATACTGCGCAAAGTTGCCAAGCACCTGCTTCCGACGGCCATCCGGGAGCGCACCAAACAGCCTTACCGAGCGCCGGAAGCCCGCTCCTTCGTTGGAGCCGGAGAACTGGATTACGTGCGCGACTCGCTCAGCGAGGCGAGCATCGCCGCCGGAGGACTATTCAACGCCAAGGCGGTGGCGAACCTGCACGAGAAATGCCGCTTGCAGCCAGCGTCCGGATTCCGCGACAATGCGGCCTTCGTCGGCATCTTATCGACGCAACTGTGGCAGAAGATTTTCACCGGCCAAAAGGTCGGTGCAGCACGAGCGGCCTGAGAAATCGAGGGAAGGAAACATCATGGTAACAATCAAGGACAAGGTCAAAACCTTTATCGTCGACAACTTCCTGTTCGGCGACACGTCCTACGAGCTTGCAGACACTGCATCACTGATCGAGAACGACATCATCGACTCGACGGCCGTGCTTGAGCTCGTGGCTTTCATAGAGGATGATTTCGGCATAGCGATGGTCGATGCCGATATCGTACCTGCCAATCTGGATTCGATTGACGGTATCTCCGCCTTCATCAAGGCGAAAGCAGAAGCGCTGGCAGCGTAGGCGCCATCGGCGAGGAGCGTCCGTGCGGATCGAACATTTTCTGGCCGCGAAGGCCGCTGCCCATCCAGCCAAAACGGCATTGATCACCGAGCACAAAAGGCTGTGCTACGAAGAGCTGGACGATCTTTCGAGCCGGCTCGCCGCCGCCCTTTTCATGAATGGCGTCAGGCGCGACGACCGGGTGCTGATCTTCATGGACAATTGCTGGGAGGCTGCGGTTTCGATTTTCGCGGTTCTTAAAGCAGGCGCGACTTTCAGTCCGATCAACGCATCCACCAAGGCCGAAAAGCTGGCCTACATCATCGCCGATTGCGATGCCGCTGCGATCCTCACGCAAGCAAAACTGATGCCCGTGGTCGCCGAGGCGTCCGGATCCTCCGGCAAGACGTCCTCCGGCAAGACCGGCATCTTCGTGGCTTCCACCGTTGCTGCCGATAATCAATGCCCGGCAGGTGCGACATCGCTGGCGGATTGCTTGACGTTCCAAGCCAGGGAGATTGACCATCGCGGCATTGACGTCGATCTTGCGATGTTGATCTACACCTCGGGCTCGACCGGCCGGCCCAAGGGCGTGATGATGACGCACCGCAATTGCGACGCGGCGGCCAACTCCATCACCACCTATCTGCGCAACTCGCCAGACGACATCATCTTGAATGTTCTGCCGCTCGCCTTCGACTACGGCCTCTATCAGTTGCTGATGGCCGTCAGGCTCGGCGCCACGCTGGTGCTCGAGAAGTCCTTCGCTTTTCCCCAGGCGGTCTTTGAACGCATCCGCCAGGAAGGCGTCACCGGGCTTCCGCTCGTGCCCACGATGGCAGCGATGATCCTGCAGATGCGTGACCTGGCGCCGGGCTTCCTGCCCAGCCTTCGCTATATTTCCAACACGGCGGCTGCCTTGCCGCCGCCTCATATAGAACGCCTTCGGTTCCTTTTCCCCGGTGTCAGGCTCTATTCGATGTATGGCCTGACGGAATGCAAGCGCTGCACCTATCTGCCGCCCGAGGAGCTGGACCGCCGGCCGGGCTCGGTCGGAATAGCCATTCCGAATACCGAAGCCTTTGTCGTCGACGACCACGGGCAACGGGTGCCACCAGGCATGGCAGGTGAGCTGGTCATTCGCGGGCCGCACGTCATGCAGGGTTATTGGCGAAACGAAGCTGCGACGGCACGAGCCCTGCGCCCGGGTCCGAACCCTTGGGAGAAGGTTCTCTACACCGGCGATCTGTTCAGGGCCGATGAGGAAGGCTTTCTTTATTTCGTCGGCCGCAAGGACGACATCATAAAGTCACGGGGAGAGAAGGTGGCGCCCAAGGAAGTGGAAGCCGTGCTTCATGCTCATCCGGGCATTGCCGAAGCGGTGGTTGTCGGTGTGCCGGATCCCGTTCTCGGGCATGCGATCGGGGCAGTTATCGTACGGTCCGACCCGGCGCTTAGCGAGAAGGATATCATACGTCACTGTGCACGCCACCTTGAGGACTTCATGGTCCCCAAGGTCATCGAGTTCCGCCGCGAGCTGCCGAAGACCGATACCGGCAAGGTCAGCCGTCGGCTTGCGGCAGAAACCATGGAGGCCGCGCAATGAATGTTCGCCCCACCGAGGATGCGCGGACCTTTCTGGCGCAGGCTCTGGCAATCGACCTGATCACCGAAACGGACCGTATCGTAACGGCCTTGCGCCAGCAGTTGCGCGGGCTTCGCAAGCGGGGCCTTGTGCTCGGTCTTTCGGGCGGGATCGATTCGAGCGTCTCGGTCGCGTTGGCGGCACGAGCCGTCGGCCCCAAGAATGTGCTTTGCCTGTTCATGCCGGAAAGCGATTCCGATCCTGAAAGTCTGCGGCTCGGCCGACTCGTCGCCGAAACTTTTGGTGTCGAGGCTGTGACGGAGGATATCGGGCCGATCCTGCGCGCAATGGGGTGCTACAAGCGTCGCGACGCCTTCATCCGCGAATTGGTCCCGGAATACGGCGAAGCCTGGGCCTCGAAGATCGTGATCGCGAACGTCCTTGATGGCGGGGATTACAATATCTCATCCCTGGTGGTGCAGGATCCGGAAGGCAAGCAGACGAAACTGAGAATGTCGCTGCCTGTCTATCTCGGCGTCGTCGCAGCTACCAATATGAAACAGCGCACCCGCAAGCAGATTGAATACTATCATGCCGATCGCTTGAACTTCGCCGTTCTTGGAACGCCGAACCGGCTGGAATACGATCAGGGTTTCTTCGTGAAGAACGGTGACGGCGCCGCTGACGTCAAGCCGATCGCCCACCTCTACAAAACGCAGGTCTATGCGCTTGCGGCTCATCTCGGTGTTCCGGAGGAAATCCTGAACCGGCCTCCGACCACCGATACCTACTCGCTGGCGCAGACCCAGGAGGAGTTCTACTTCTCGCTTCCTTATGACCTTATGGATCTTTGCCTTTACGGTCTCAACAACGGCGTGGCGGCTGAGGTGGTGGGGCACGCGGCGGGGTTGGCCGCCACACAAGTGGAACGTGTCTGGGCCGATATCATAGCCAAACGCAAGGCGACGCGTTATCTGCACCAGCGTCCGCAACTCGTTGATGACGTCGAGGAAATCGGCACCTGACAAACAGGTAGAGCGGTGTGGCACGGTCCGATTTGAATGCGTCCCGTTTTAGCTGAAACGGCTGCCGATCAGCCGGCTCCACTGCTCGCCCGCAAGCCCATTCAGGAAGACGTGCGAGTTCTTCATGGCGTCCAAAAGCTCTGGATCGCGTGAATGCACCACCGTTGAGGCAACGGTCAGGAAAGCGATGCGTCGTCCAAGCATCGCCTCTAGAAGTGCAGGTTGAATACGTCCGCGCAGGCCGCTGACGCCGCGCGCGGCGGCATGATCGATCAGGCAATCTATCACGGAGCCCGCCTGGCCGGGGAGGGCGAGGATCTGCAGCACGCGACCGATTTCATACTTCCGTGCGTAATAGGCGAAAGCGCCGACATTGGTGCCGACTGGCGACGTCACACAAACGTAGACAAGCTCGCCCAGATCCGGCTTTTGTGCCGCATCGGTCAGTATGTGGTCGAGTTGGTCTTCCGTCCAGTCCGGCCGCAGAGTGAATTGAGCGGTAAACGGCTCGATGAGCTTGGCGAATGTGTGGCTGTCGATTTCGCATGTACGAAATGCTCCGTGGCCTGCCCCGTCCACGGCCACACCCGACCAGCGTCGTTCGCTAGACGTCATCCTGCTGCAATAAAATCGGTCGACGGCACGCGCCAACGGATTTAGCATTCGGGCAAGCGCCATGCGATTGGCGGAAAGGCTGAGCATGAAGGCCGCCGGTCGCATCACGCGGACCCAGTCAAGGCTGTATTGCGGCAGGACCACGCCGCGCAGCCGGGTCCACAATTTCACGGAGATATCGTTGGCCGTCTCGCTGAAGGAGATGTCCTGCGGACCATCCAGGTAAGCTTTCAGCAAGCGGGCGCCGGCCAGCGGATCGTGCTCATGGTCCTCGACCATGAGCGAGCTACAGATGGCGGCGCGTAGTTGTCGGCCGTTGAACGTCATCGGCAGCACGTGGACACCGACAAATCCGGAGACGCGACCGTCGTTGTTGACGTGGACAAGCGACCGGAGGTCGTCTCCGCAACCGGGCGCATCCAGATAAAACCGTTTCATGTATTCCACGAGAGAGGCCGGCGCTTCGGTCCTTTCCCTCAACAGCACGCGCTGAAACATGTTCGCGACTGCCGGGAGGTCGGCGCCTTGCAAGGCGCGAATGACGCTCAAACCCGGCTCCCGCCACCAAAGTCCCGTCCACCGAGCTTCCGGGCCAAGGCGACGCGAGGCACGAGAACATCGGACGCGAGTTCCAACTCGACGCCCATGAAGCCGTACAACCTCGACCAGTTGCGATCGCCCCGGTGACTGAACGGAGTGCTGAATTGCTGCGGCAAGGTGGACCCTTTGCTTGACCGACGAAAACCGGCGTCATTGCTGCTAGCAGATTCAGGTAAACCGATATTAAAGTCGTTGCTTTGAATGGTAGCGAACCGGGTTTGTCCGGCCCCATACCTGGACATCAGCAATTTCGTTCCTGGCGGAATTTATACAACCCGCGGGCATGAGTTGCGTGCTCCACGTCGAACTGTTTTCGGCTAGCCAAAGTTTCGCGCGGCGGCTCTTGACTGGGGGCGCGGGCGTAATACGGTGAGTACAAATACCGGCTCTGGCCGCCGGGCGGCAAGAATGCCTCGTATGCCTCGCCTCGCGGCGGTGGCTGCGGGGCATTGTCATTTTGAGGCTTTGCTTGAAACGGCATATCGAGATCGGCATTCTCTATTCGCGGTCCGGCAACTACCGGCTGGTGTCCGAATCCTGCCGTGCGGGCGCGATGAACGCCATCGCCGACCTCAACGCCGATCCCGCTATCCCGTTCGAATTCGTCCCGGTCGAGCGTGACCCGCAGGGCAACATCGATCGGTATGCAAGCGGCTGCGCGGACATTCTCGCCAACAGCGGCGCGCGTCACATCATTGGCTGCGTCACCTCGTGGAGCCGCAAGGAGGTCATTCCAATCCTGGAAAGGGCAGGCGGCACGCTGTGGTACGCCTGCCCGTACGAGGGCTTCGAAGCCAACGAGCATGTCGTCTACACGCACGCCTGCCCCAATCAGCATCTCGTACCGCTGCTTGCCTATGTCGTGCCTCGTTTCGGCGCCGACGGCTTCCTGCTCGGTTCCAACTACATCTGGGGTTGGGAGACCAACCGCGTGGCGCGCGACCTGATTGCGGACGCCGGCGGCAAGGTGCTGGGCGAACGCTATCTGCCGCTCGGCGAGGTCGATGTTGCGAGGCTGATCGCGGAGATACAGGCGACGAGACCTGATTTCATTCTGAACAATCTCATCGGTCCTTCTTCTTATGCCTTCATCGCTGCCTATGCCGAGCTTGGCCGGCGCGACCCGCATTTCAGGCCGGAGCGTTGCCCGATCCTGTCCTGCAATCTCACGGAATGCGAATTGCCGGCGCTCAACGGGGCAGGCGATGGCCATCTCTCCGTTGGGCCCTATTTTCACGACATCTCGGGGGCGGATCGCGGAGCGGCTTCAGTGTCTTCCGTCATGCCTGCCTCATCCTTCGAGGCGGCGGCTTATGCCTCGGTGCGCACCCTCGCCGAGATCCTCACCCGCAACCCCGGTGCACAATGGACGGACCTTCCCAAGGTCTTTGCCGGAACATCATTTCGAACACCGCTGGGCGACATCGCCATCGACCCGCAAACCCAGCACGCTACCTTGCCGGTGCAGATCGGACGTATCGATGGAACATCGTTCAAAACGGTCACGCTGACGAAGGGCGTGGCACCCGATCCCTACCTTTCCCGTTATGACCGGACGGAGACGTTCGGGCGGCCACGCCTGCGGGTGGTGTCGTGAGCAAGATGGCGCGTATCCCGAACCTTGGAGGCGCCAGGGCTTTTGTCCTGCATCGTCCACATCCGACCGTGCGGGCGATCACAAGGCAATTGTCGGCCATCGGCCTTGAGGCGATTGGCTTCTGGCCGGAACTGCCGGCCGAAGCCTTGGCGGCGGACTTCGTTTTCTTCGACGTCGACCTCGGCTTTGACGAGCAATTTCCGTGGAAGCCGGGCGAGGCACCGATGCCGCTGATAGCACTGATCGGCTCCGAGGCGCCGGGGCGTGTCGAATGGGCACTGTCGCACAAGGCCGATGCCCAATTGCTGAAACCGGTCGGCAATGCCGGCGTCTATAGCGCGCTTTTGATCGCAAGGCAGAGTTTCGAGGCGGGCAAGCTTCTGGCCAGCGAGATCGCCTCGCTTCGCCAGCGCGTCGCGGAGCGCCAGACCATCGTACGCGCCGTGGAGGTCTTGTCGAAGGGCGCCGAGGACGGCCGCGCCTATGCGCAGCTCCGCTCGCTGGCGATGAGCTGGCAAATCAGCGTCGAGGACGCCGCGCGCAGGATCGTGGCGATGACACAAGAAGAAGGCGACGATGACCAATCCGATCGCGCCTGAGCTCTCAGCCGCCGGGCGCATGCCGACCAAGCCTCGCGCCGGCGTCTGGCGACGTCTGCTAAAACGGCCTCTCGCTTTGCTCGGCCTCGGGATTATCGCCCTTGTCTTGGCCGGCGCCATTCTTGCGCCGTGGCTGACAGGCTACGATCCCAACGAGCAGATGTTCGACGGGCTCACGCTTGAAGGCGCGCCACTGCCGCCGGGGGCCCAGTTCTGGCTGGGTACCGACCTGCTTGGCCGCGACCTGCTGACCCGTCTCCTCTTCGGTGCGCGCACCTCGCTGATCATCGGCATCGTCGCCAATGGCGTGGCGCTTCTGATCGGCACGCTGGTCGGCATCACCGCCGGCTATTTCCGCGGCTGGATCGGCAGCGCGCTTATGCGCTTCACCGATTTGATGATGGCCTTCCCGGCGCTGCTGCTCGCCATCTGCCTGGCGGCGGTGCTCCAGCCGAGCCTGTGGATCGTCGCCATGGTGATCGCATTGGTGAACTGGGTGCAGACCGCCCGCGTCATCTACACCGAGACGAGTTCGCTCGCCGAGCGCGAGTTCATCGATGCCGAGCGCACTATCGGCGCAAGCACCCCACGCATCCTGTTTCGTCATATCCTGCCGCACCTTTTGCCGACGATCATCGTCTGGGGCACGCTCGGCATCTCGACCACTGTGCTTCTGGAAGCGACGCTCAGCTATCTCGGTATCGGCGTGCAACCGCCGACTGCTTCCTGGGGCAACATCATCTTCGAAAACCAAACCTATTTTCAGGCAGCGCCCTGGCTGGTTTTCTTTCCGGGTGCGGCGATCCTGGCGCTGGCGCTAGCCTTTAACCTGGTCGGCGATGCGCTGCGCGACATCCTCGATCCGACGCAAAGGGGGCGGGCATGATCGCCTATCTCGGCCGCCGCGTTGTCCAGTCGGTGCTCATCCTGCTCGGGGTGTCGCTGATCACCTTTGCGCTGCTCTATCTGCTGCCCGCCGATCCCGTCCGCCAGATCGCCGGCCACAGCGCCACGCCCGAGACGGTCGAGAACATCCGCCGGCAGCTCGGCCTCGACCAGCCCTTCGTCGTCCAGTACTGGCACTACCTGACCAGCCTGCTCAGCGGCGATCTGGGGCGCTCCTACATTCAGCGCTCGGAGGTCACGGAGCTTATCGTCTCGCGGCTGCCGGCAAGCCTGCTGCTGATGGTCGGCGCCATTGCCTGCGAAGTCGTGATCGGGCTGACGATGGGCCTCATCGCCGCCGTCAAGCGTGGCACCGCAACCGACCAGTCGCTGATGGTCGCCTCCTTCGTCGGTGTTTCGGCGCCGCAATTCGTCGTCGGCCTGTTGCTGCTCTATGTGTTCGCGGTGCGGCTCGGCTGGTTCCCGATCGGCGGTTACGGCACCTGGCGTCATCTGGTGCTGCCATCGCTGACCATGGGAATTCTCGGCGCCGGCTGGTACGCCCGCATGATGCGCTCATCGATGATCGACGTGCTGCGCCAGGATTACGTGCGTACCGCGCGTGCCAAGGGTCTTGCACGCAGCGCCATTATCTTCCGTCACGCGCTGCCCAACGCCATCCTGCCGGTCATCGCCATGATCGGCATCGACATCGGCATCTTCATGGGCGGCATCGTGGTTGTCGAAAGCGTGTTCGGCTGGCCAGGCATCGGCCAGCTAGCCTGGCAGGCCATTCAGCGCATCGATATTCCGATCATCATGGGGGTCACCCTGGTTTCGGCCTTTGCCATCGTGCTCGGCAATCTCCTGGCCGACACGGTCGCACCGTTCATCGATCCACGCATCAAGCTCAGATGAAAACCAAGAAAACCAGAGAAAGGGAACATGACATGAGAAAATATCTGATATCGACCGTGGCGGCATCGGTGCTTGCGCTGGTGCTTGGCATGACAAGCGTACGCGCCGAAGATGCCGTCGATCCGAATGCCAAGCAGGGCGGTGCGATCACCATCACCTACAAGGACGACGTCGCCACGCTCGATCCAGCCATCGGCTATGACTGGCAGAACTGGTCGATGATCAAGAGCCTGTTCGACGGGCTGATGGACTACGAGCCGGGCACCACCAACCTGCGGCCCGACCTTGCCGAGAGCTACGAGATTGCGCCCGACGGCAAGACCTTCACCTTCAAGCTGCGCCACGGAGTGAAGTTCCACAATGGCCGCGAGATGACTGCCGACGACGTGAAATATTCGCTCGACCGGGTCACGAATCCAAAGACACAGAGCCCGGGTGCCGGCTTCTTCGGCTCGATCAAAGGCTATGACGACGTCGCTGCCGGCAAGGCGGAAAGCCTGGCGGGCATAACAGTCGTCGATCCCTACACGATCAAGTTCGAGCTGACCCGGCCCGACGCCACCTTCCTGCATGTTATGGCGATCAACTTCTCGCATGTCGTGCCGAAGGAAGAAGTCGAAAAATACGGCACGGACTTCGGGAAGCACCCGGTCGGCACCGGCGCCTTCAAGCTCGCCGAATGGACGCTCGGCCAGCGCGTGGTCTTCGAGCGCAACCCGGATTACTGGCACAAGGGCCTACCGCATCTCGACAAGATCACCTTTGAGATCGGCCAGGAGCCGATAGTGGCGCTGCTGCGGCTCCAGAAAGGCGAGATCGACGTTCCCGGCGACGGCATTCCGCCGGCGAAATTCCAGGAGGTGATGGCCGATCCCGAGCAGAAGGCCCGTGTCGTCGAGGGCGGCCAGTTGCACACCGGCTATATCACCATGAATACCACCATGGCGCCCTTCGACAATGTGAAGGTGCGGCAGGCCGTCAACATGGCGATTAACAAGGACCGCATTGTCCAGCTGATCAACAACCGTGCGGTGCCGGCCAATCAGCCGTTGCCGCCGTCGATGCCCGGCTACGACAAGGAATTCAAGGGCTATCCCTATGACGTGGCCAAGGCCAAGGCCTTGCTTGCCGAGGCCGGGCATCCCGGCGGATTTGACACGCAGCTGTTTGCCATGAACACCGATCCCAACCCGCGCATCGCGCAGGCCATTCAGCAGGATCTGGCGGCGGTCGGCATCAAGGCCAGCATCCAGTCGCTCGCGCAGGCCAACGTCATCGCCGCCGGCGGCGACAAGGCCGGCGCGCCGATGATCTGGTCCGGCGGCATGGCCTGGATCGCCGACTTCCCCGATCCGTCGAACTTCTACGGCCCGATCCTCGGCTGCGCTGGTGCGGTCCCGGGCGGCTGGAATTGGTCGTGGTATTGCAACAAGGAGCTCGACACCAAGGCAGCCGAAGCCGACTCCATCGTCGACCCGGCCAAGGCTGGCGAACGCGCCAAGATGTGGAGCGAGATCTACGGCAAGATCATGGAAGACGCGCCCTGGGCACCGGTGTTCAACGAGCAGCGTTTCACCATGAAATCAGCCCGCATGGGTGGCGCCGACAACCTCTATGTCGACCCGGTCCACATCCCGATCAACTACGACAATGTGTATGTGACCGATGTGCAATAACTGCGACTACACTATCCACGGGCGCCACCATCATTTCGGCTGGGACAATTCCTTTGCCCCGACCGAACGGGTCGCGCCAGGGTCGACGATCGAGTTCCAGTGCCTGGACTCGTCCGGCGGGCAGCTGACGATGGAGAGCGCCGTCGACGACGTTGCTTTGCTCGATTTTGCCAAGGTGAACCCGGTCACTGGGCCAATCTATGTCGAAGGGGCAGAGCCGGGCGACGCCCTGAAAATCACCATCGAGGCGTTCAAGCCGTCCGGCTTCGGTTGGACGGCGAATATCCCGGGATTCGGTCTGTTGGCGGATGACTTCACTCAACCGGCACTGAATATCTGGAAGTACGACGCCGCCTCGCTCGAACCGGCGCTCTTCGGCAAGAGCGGCCGGGTGCCGCTCAAGCCCTTCGCCGGCACCATCGGCAATGCCCCGGCTGAGCCGGGTCTGCATTCGGTGGTCCCGCCGCGGCGCGTGGGCGGCAATCTGGACATCCGTGATCTCGCTGCCGGCACGGTGCTTTACCTGCCCGTAGAGGTCGCGGGAGCGTTGTTCTCGGTCGGCGACACGCACGCCGCGCAAGGCGACGGCGAGGTCTGCGGCACGGCGATCGAGAGCCCCATGAACGCCGTGCTGACGCTCGATCTGGTCAAGGATGCCCGGCTGCGGACGCCGCGTTTCACGACGCCCGGTCCGGTGTCGCGACATCTCGACGCCAAGGGCTATGAGGTGACAACCGGTATCGGGCCGGATCTGATGGACGGCGCCAGGAGTGCCGTCTCGCAGATGATCGACCTGCTTTCCGGCCGCTACGGCATGGATCCGGTAGATGCCTATATGCTCGTGTCGGTTTGCGGCGACCTGCGCATCAGCGAGATCGTCGACATGCCCAACTGGGTGGTTTCTTTCTACTTCCCCCGCTGTGTCTTTGAATGAAGGTGGAGGACATCAAACGATCCACGCAGGCCGCCGCGGAGAGGGGCTCTGTCAGGCCGGTACTCAGCGTCTCAGGTCTGAGCGTCGCCGTGCGCGGCGAGGAGGGCGAGCGCGACGTCGTTTCCGACCTCACCTTCGGCCTGATGCGCGGCGAAACGCTTTGCATCGCCGGCGAGTCCGGTTCCGGCAAGTCGATGACGGCATTGGCCATCATGGGCTTGCTGCCGCAGCCGCCGGCACGCATCAGATCAGGCTCCATCCGGCTCGGCGATCAGGATCTCGCGGCTCTCAGCGAGAGCGGCATGCGCCGCATCCGCGGCAACCGTATTGCCATGATCTTCCAGGAGCCGATGACATCGCTCAATCCGGTTCTTTCCATCGGCCGTCAGCTCACGGAGGCGATCGAGGCACACACCTCACTGTCGCGCTCCGACTCGCGGCTGAGGGCGCTCGAGGCGCTGAAGGCAGTCCGAATTCCGGATGCCGAACGGCGGCTCGAGCACTATCCGCACGAACTCTCAGGCGGCATGCGCCAGCGCGTGATGATCGCCATGGCTTTGGCCCTGAACCCGGACGTGCTGATCGCCGATGAACCGACGACCGCCCTCGACGTCACCGTTCAGGGCGAGGTGCTGGAGCTGCTGCGCGACCTGCAGCGCGAGCACGGCACCAGCGTCATCCTGATCACGCACGACATGGGCGTCGTCGCCGAGATGGCGGACCGCGTCATCATCATGCGCGATGGCCGGATGGTCGAGCAGGGCAGGGCGTCCGACATCTTCACCCGCCCGCAGGCCGACTATACACGCGAGCTTCTGGCCGCCGTGCCGCGCATCGGCGGCGGACGGACCGCCGAAGACCGACAAGATGCCGCCAACATGCCGGCCGAGCTTGTATCTGTCAGCGATCTTCACGTCCGTTTCGACTTGCACGGCGGCTTCTTCGGCCGCGTCGACCGCAGGGTGCACGCGGTCGAAGGCGTCAGTTTCTCGATCGCGCCGCACGAAACCCTGTCGCTGGTCGGCGAATCGGGCTGCGGCAAGTCGACGACGGCCAAGGCGATCGCCGGGCTGGTGCCCTACACCGGCAGCATTTCAATCGGCGGCCACGACTTGTCGGCGCTCAGTCGAAAGGAGCGCAAGGCTGTACGCCGCAATGTGCAGATGATCTTTCAGGATCCCTTCGCGTCCCTCGACCCGCGCATGCGAGTAGGCGATCTCGTCGCCGAGCCTCTGCTGATCCACGGCCTCGGCGACAGAGAGCAACGGCATGCCCAGATCGCCGCCCTGTTCGAACGCGTCGGCCTCTCCGCTGACCAGATGGAGCGCTATCCCCACGAATTCTCCGGCGGGCAGCGCCAGCGAATCTGCATTGCACGGGCGCTGGCGCTGCGACCGAAGCTGATCATTGCCGACGAGAGCGTCTCTGCTCTCGACGTGTCGGTGCAGGCGCGCGTGTTAAGGTTGCTGAAGGAGCTGCAGCGCGAATTCGGCGTCGCATATCTCTTCATCTCGCACGACATGGCAGTGGTGGAGAACATCTCCGATCGCGTGGCGGTAATGTATCTGGGGCAGATCGTCGAGATGGGCACCCGCGACCAGATCTTCTCCAACCCGCGCCATCCTTATACAAAGCGGCTGATCGAAGCCGTTCCGGTTCCCGATCCAGGCCGCCGCCGCGCCCGGTTCGCCCGCTTGGACAGCGAAATTCCAAGCGCTGTGCGGCGCATCGGTGAGGAGCCCCGGAAACTCAAGCTCGAAGATGTTGGCGACGGCCACCTCGTCGCCACTTGATCGAGCTTAGGCTGCCTCGTCCAGCCAATCCCGCAGAGGCTCGGGACAGCTGCATATGTGATGTTCGAGTGGTGGAAAGTGATGGGCGATGGCGCTGCCGCGGCAGTGCCGTTGGGCGATGCCAAGTTGGCAAGATCACCCGTTTACATCTGACATGTTAGCATGCTAACGCTACGTGCACATTGATTTCAACGGAGATCGCATTGGCTTCCCGCTTTGGTCTTTCGGTTGCCCTAACCACACCCTTCGACCCGTCGGGGAAGATAGCGCTCGCGCCGATGATCGCGCACGCCCGAGCCTGCCTTGGCGCCGGCTGCAGCAGCGCGACGCTGTTCGGCACCACCGGCGAAGGAGCCTCGGTCGGCACCGACGAGCGGCGGATGGTCACCGAGGCCATGCTGGCGGCCGGTATTCCGCCACATCAGCTCGTTGCCGGAGTGCTGGTCGATGCAGCCGAAGATGCCGCCGATCAGGCTCGGCACGCTTTGCAGCGCGGCGTTCGCAACATTCTGCTCGCTCCGCCGAGCTACTTCAAGAATGTCGGCGAGGACGGGCTGTTCGGATGGTTTTCCGCCGTCTTCGCCGCACTCGGTCCGCTGGCGCGCGACGTGCTCCTCTATAACATCCCCTCAGTCACAATGGTGCCGCTCCCGCTTGGGCTGATCGGCCGGCTGCGCGCCGCTTTTCCTGCTGTGGTGGCCGGGGTGAAGGATTCCGGCGGGGACTGGAGCTACAGTGAGGCGCTGCTTGAAGCGCACGGCGATCTGGTGATCCTCATCGGCGACGAACGGCATCTGGCGAGAAGCGTGCGCCGTGGCGGACAGGGTGCGATTTCCGGCATGGCCAATTTTGTTACCGGCGAAATCCGCGCAATGGTCGAAGATGGCCGCGACGACCCACGCGTCGAGGACTTCGTGCTCGAATTGCTCAAATACCCGGTCACGCCGGCGGTGAAGGTCATGGTTGCGCGCAAGAGCGGCGACGAGCGCTGGCTGGCGG
>NZ_SUEG01000012.1:46379-48089 GCF_005063415.1 Mesorhizobium sp. | reverse complement strand
CCCGCCCCTGGAAGCGATCGGCCCGCAAGGACAGCGGCAGCTTGCTGCTGCCTATGACAGGCTGTTTGCGACAGAGGCCGCCTGACCGATAAGGCCGGGCTGACCGACAAGGAAGCGAGCTGAAGTGGACGACGGCAGCGAACCGATCACTCTCCGCGAGAAAGCCTATGCCAGCTTCACGCGGCATTTGCTGGCCCGTGATCTGCGGCCGGGGCAGTTCGTGTCACAGCGCGAACTGGTCGCTTTCACCGGGCTGCCGCTGGGTGCCATTCGCGAGATCGTCCCGCGTCTCGAGGCCGAGGGACTGCTGACCACCATCCCGCAGCGCGGCATGCAGATCGCGCATATCGATATCAATCTGATCCGCGAGGCCTTTCAGTTTCGGTTGTTCATGGAACGCGAGGCGGTGGCGCTATTCACGACCAGCGCTTCTGACGCCGAACTTGCCCGCATGCGGCGCGAACATGAGGAGATGCTGGCTCAAGCTCTGGGACAGGCGCCGACGCCGGAAATGGAAGCCAAGGCCCAGAACATCGACTGGGCCATGCACGATACCTTCATCAATGCGCTCGGCAACGAGATTATCGCCAAGGCCTATCTGGTCAACTCGGTGAAAATCCGGCTGATCCACCAGGAGCGTTTCCGCATCGACGGCCGTGTGGTGCCGGTGATGCGCGAGCATTTGGCGGTCATCGAAGCCATGGAGAGCCGCAATCCGCAAAAGGCGGCTGAAGCGATCAGTCTGCATATCGACAATGCGCGCCGGCTGGCGCTCCAGATCTGAGGAAATATAGCCGCGCCGCGGTTCGCGGCGCATCCACAACGACAGCAACCGGGAGGAAGAAATGTCGTCCAATCTATTCAACCCAACCAGGAGGCAACTCCTTGCCGGAACCGCGGCGCTCACCGCTGCCGGCCTTGTGGGGCTTCGCCCCGGCTTTGCCGCAGGCGTTGACTGGAAACGCTTTGCCGGGACGACGCTTGACGTCAATCTGGTGAAAAGCCCGCGCAGCGACACCATCCTGAAATATCTCGCCGAGTTTGAGGAACTGACCGGAATCAAGGTCAATGCCGAGGCCACGCCCGAGCAGCAGCAGCGCCAGAAGACGGTGATCGAGTTGAGCTCGGGCAAGCCGAGCTTCGACGTCGTGCATCTGAGCTACCACGTGCAGAAACGCCAGTTCGAGAAGGGTGGCTGGCTGGCCGACATCGCCGGCTATCTCGCCGATCCGTCGCTCACCGACCCGGCGCTGGTCGAAAGCGACTTCGCCGAAGCCGGCATGCTGTTTGCCAAGGACGGCCAGGGCGTGCTGCGCTCGCTACCGTTCTCGGTGGACTATTGGATCCTCTATTGGAACAAGGAGCTGTTCGAGGCCAAGGGCCTCAAATACCCCGAGACCTTCGAGGAACTGGTGGCCGCCGCCGAAGCGCTGACCGACCCCTCGACCAATACATACGGCTTCGTCGCGCGCGGGCTCAAGAACGCAAACACGCCGGTGTGGACGTCGCTGATGCTCGGCTACGACATGACGCCGCTCGATGGCAAGGGCAAGCTGCGCACCGAGGCTCCCGAGGCGATCGAGGCTGCCGCGCTCTATCAAAGATTGATGACCAAGTCTGCCCCTCCGGGCGTTACCGGGTTCAATTGGGCCGAGGCACAGTCTGCCTTCCTGCAAGGCAAGATCGGCATGTGGCTCGACGGCGTGGGTT
>NZ_SUEG01000012.1:0-46369 GCF_005063415.1 Mesorhizobium sp. | reverse complement strand
GTGGGTTTTGCCCCGCCGATGGAAAATCCGGAAAAATCGAGGGTGGTCGGCAAGGTCGGTTATGGCGTGATGCCCAAGGGTCCCAAGGCGCATGCCTCGGGTACCTTCGGCGACGGGATTGGCGTTG
This sequence comes from Mesorhizobium sp., assembly GCF_005063415.1. Lineage (GTDB taxonomy): Bacteria > Pseudomonadota > Alphaproteobacteria > Rhizobiales > Rhizobiaceae > Mesorhizobium. Next base: position 46,242 of record NZ_SUEG01000012.1, on the reverse strand, counting down.
CCGCCGCCAGCGAGAAGAAGGAGGCCGCCTATCTGTTCTGCCAGTGGGCGGTATCACCAGCCATGGGCGCGCGGCTGTTGCAGGCCGGCGCCGGTGTTCCGTTCCGCAAATCCGTGCTGGAGGATCCCAAGGTGCGCGAAGGCGTCACCATGCCGGCAAGCTGGCTCGATGCCGTGGTCGGCTCGGGCAATATCAGCCGGCTGGCGCTGCCGGTTATCATCCCCGTCACGGAATTCCGCGACATTTATGGGGTGGCGTTGACCAACATGATTGCCGGCGCCGATCCCGCCGCGGAGCTGAAGAAGGCCACCGAACAGTTCCAGCCGGTTCTCGACAGGAGCGAGCAGGGCTGATGTCGGCCACCACCCCAGAACAGGCCGGGGTGACGATGCCGGTTATCGACGGGAGCCAGACGATCCGGCTGGCTCCCAACTACTGGCCCTTCGTTGTCCCGGCACTCGTCGTCGTCGGCGCCGTCATCGTCTTCCCCTGGGCTTTCACCCTGTGGATGAGCGTCAATCGCTGGACGCTCGGCCAGTCGCGGAGCTTTGCCGGGATGGAAAACTATCTCCGCCTGGCCAGCGACCCACGGTTCTGGGAATCCCTTGTTCATACATTGACCTACACCTTCCTCTCGGTTGCAGCGCCGATGCTGCTGGGCACTCTGGCCGCCCTGATCTTCGACGCCAGGTTTCCGCTGCGCGGCTTGCTGCGCGGCGTCTTCGTCATGCCGATGATGGCAACGCCCGTTGCCGTGGCACTGGTCTGGACCATGATGTTCCATCCTCAGCTCGGCGTGCTCAACTACCTGCTGTCGCTGGTCGGCATCCCGGCTCAGGAATGGATCTTCAATGCCAACACGGTCATCCCGTCGCTGGTTGCGGTCGAGACCTGGCAGTGGACGCCGCTGGTCATGCTGATCGTGCTGGGCGGACTGGCCTCGGTGCCGCGCGAGCCCTTCGAAAGCGCCGAGATCGATGGCGCCAATGCCTGGCAGCAATTCCGCTATCTCACTCTGCCGATGATCGCGCCGTTCCTGATGATCGCGGTCATCATCCGCACCATCGATGCGTTGAAGAGTTTCGACATCATCTACGCGATGACCCAGGGCGGGCCGGGGACGGCGTCGGAGACCATCAACATCTATCTCTACAACACCGCCTTCTCCTACTACGATATCGGTTACGGCTCGGCCATGGCCGTGGTGTTCTTCATTGTCATCGTGGCCCTGTCCTTCGTGCTGTTGATGCTGCGCCAACGCTCGCAGTGGATCGATACGGAGGGCAAATAGATGAGTTCACGGCTACTCAACCAGATCGGTCTGTTTTTCGCTGCCCTGGTTTTCGTCTCGCCGGCGATCCTGTTCTTCCTCTGGATGATCTCGCTGTCGCTGAAATTCGAGATCGACAACGGTGCCTATCCGCCGATCCTGATCCCGGAACGTTTCGCCTGGTCGAACTATGTAAAGGTGTTCGAGGAGAACAATTTCCTGCTCTATCTCTGGAACTCGGTTCTGGTGACCGGCACGGCGACCTTGCTGGCGCTGCTGATCGGCGTACCGGCCGGCTATGGCATCGCACGCCTGAAGGCTGAACGGTCGGCGGTCGTCATCATGATCGCCCGCATGACGCCTGGGCTATCCTATCTCATCCCGCTGTTTCTGCTGTTCCAATGGATCGGGATCCTCGGCACGCTCTGGCCGCAGATCATCATCCACCTGGTGGTGACGGTGCCGATCGTGGTCTGGGTGATGATCGGCTATTTCGAGACCACGCCGATGGAACTGGAGGAGGCGGCCAACATCGACGGCGCCAGCTCCTGGCAGGTTTTCCGGCTGGTTGCCCTGCCCATCGCCAAGCCGGGCATCGTCGTCGCCTTCATCCTGTCCGTGATCTTCTCGTGGAACAATTTCGTCTTCGGCGTGGTGCTCGCCAGCCGTGAGACGCGCACCCTGCCGGTCGCCGTCTACAACATGCTGTCCTACGAACAGGTCAGCTGGGGGCCGCTCGCCGCGGCGGCGCTGGTGGTGACGTTGCCGGTGCTGATCCTGACCATGTTCGCGCAAAGGCAGATCGTCGCGGGGCTGACCGCCGGCGCCGTCAAGGGCGGCTGACGGCGCGCCCGGACATCACTCTTTTCCAGGGAAGATCCAATGGCATCGGTAACGATCAACAACGTGCAGAAGGCCTTCGGGGCCACCAAGATCATTCACGATGTCAGCGTCGATATCGCCGATGGCGAATTCGTCATCCTGGTCGGCCCGTCGGGATGCGGAAAATCGACGCTGCTGCGCATGATTGCGGGACTTGAAACGATCTCCGGCGGGAAGATCGCCATCGGCGAGCGTATGGTCAACAATTTGCGGGCACGGGACCGGAACATCGCCATGGTGTTCCAGAACTATGCGCTCTACCCGCATATGACTGTTGCCGACAATATGGGCTTTGCCCTCAAGATCAAGAAAGCCGATCCGGCCGATACCGCTGGCCGGGTCAGGAAGGCAGCTGGCATCCTCGGCCTGGAAAAGCTGCTTGACCGCTATCCGCGCCAGCTTTCGGGCGGCCAGCGCCAGCGCGTCGCCATGGGCCGCGCGATCGTACGCGACCCGCAGGTCTTCCTGTTCGACGAGCCGCTCTCCAACCTCGATGCCAAGTTGCGCGTCCAGATGCGCGGCGAGATCAAGGCCCTGCACCAGCGGCTGGGTACCACGACGATCTATGTCACGCACGACCAGATCGAGGCCATGACGATGGCCGACAAGATCGTCGTGCTGCATGACGGCCTGGTAGAGCAGATCGGCGCGCCGCTGGACCTCTACGACCATCCGGCCAATCTCTTCGTTGCCGGGTTTATCGGCTCGCCCGCCATGAACTTCATTGCCGGCCGCATCGAGGAGGGCGTGTTTCGCAGCGCCGGCGGGTTGGTCCTGCCGTTGCCGGAAGGCGCCCAGCCGGCGGATGTCGCGGGACGCGAACTCGTCTACGGCATTCGACCGGAACATATCCGGGCAACCGGGCAGGGCGTGCCGGGCACGATCACGCTTCTCGAGGCGACCGGCTCGGAAATCTTCGCCAGGGTCGACTGCTCCGGGGAAGAAATTTCCTGCCTCTTCCGAGAAAGGCTTGCGCTCAAGCAAGGCGAAGGAGTGCGGATCGAAATCGACCGCGCATGTGCGCATCTGTTCGACGCAGCAACCGGTCGGCGCATCTGACTCGGTGGTCCGGTAATGCGTGGTCGGCCTAGGTCGGCAACACGAATTCACCGGCGAGTTCGATGGCGCGGCCTTCGCGGGCCGATCTCTGGGCGGCGAGACCCATGACGACGGCCCACCAGCCGTCTTGCATGGTCACTTCCACCTTGCTCTGTCCGCGCACCGCAGCGGTGAAGCGGGCGTGCTCGAAATAGGTCGAACCGTTATGGTCGCCTGCCTCGAGCAGCCGGGGGTCGACGGGAATCTCCAGCAGGCGTGGTCCAGGCGGATTGCGCGGGCTGACGATCAACTGGGGCACTGGCGAAGGGCCAAGGTGGGTCGGCCAGAAACGGCCTGGTCCGGGCACCAGACATTCGATCTTTCCGTCGCCGCCGACAGCGCAGAGTTCCTCCTGGTAGCGGCTGCCCTCGGCAAACATGCACAGTTCCAGCATGGCGCGCGCACCGCTCGCGAAGTCAACCAGCACATAGCCATGGTCAAAGATATCCGGCCTCTCACCGCCATAGCGTTCGTCGAGATGGTTTACGGCCTGTCCACCGCTTGCCATAACGCGGACGGGGTCGGATCCGAGGATCAGCCGCATCAGGTCGAAGAAGTGGCAGCACTTCTCGACGAATGTGCCGCCGGTGTTGCGGTTGAAGCGGTTCCAGTCGCCGACCTTGGCCAGAAAGGGGAAGCGGTGCTCGCGGACCGTCAGCATGCGGATGCCGCCGGTGGCGTGGCGGGCCTGCTCGACAAAGGCAGCGACGGGGGGCATATAGCGATATTCCATGGCCACCCAGACGAGCGGAAGCCGAGCTTTCAGCGCCGCGATCCGCCCCTCGTCGGCGGCCTCGGTGAAGAGCGGCTTTTCCACCAGCACCGGCAGCGATCGAAGTGCGGCGATCTCCTCCATCTGGCCAAGGTGATGGTGGTTGGGGCTGGCAATCAAGACGCAGTCCACCTCGTCCATGGCCAGCAGTTCGGCGATCGATGCCACCGACCGCGCGCCCGACGCCGTCGCCAGCGACGCCGCCAACATGCCGGGGTCCGGCTCGAAGATCGCAGCCACATGCGCGTCGGGCAACAGGGCGATGTTGCGGATGTGCTCGCGGCCCATCATGCCGCAGCCGATGATGCCGTAGCCGATCGATGATCTGGTCACGCTGCGACTTCCTCCGGCCTATCTGAAACGCGTGACGTACCGCGCCGCGCCCGGATCGAACCAGCTGCGGGAATATTCCGCGCTGGCGCCGTCGCCAGCCCAGGCGATACGTTCAATGAAACCCACAACCGTCCCCGGCGGTGGCCTGAACTCGAGCGGGGCCCAGTCCGGCGCGGGCGCGACGGCGACATGGTCTTCGGCGCGAACGATCGAAAAGCCGAGCGCGAGCCGGTAGTGGAGATAGAGGGATTCCGACAAATCCTCGCGCTTGAGCCGCTCGGCGCGGCTGGCGTCGAGCCAGATCTCCTCGACCGCGGCCGATTCGCCGTCGAGCCGTCGCAGCCGGCGTATGCGGTGGGCTTCGCCGGCGCTGCCGAATTGCGGCAGGTCGGCGGGCTTGGGCAGCCGCTCGACTGATAGCACGTCGGCGCTCGGCAGGCCGCCACCGCCGATGCGCTCCAGGCGAAAGAAGGCATAGATCCCGAGCAAGTAGCCGCGCGCCCGCACATAGTTACCCGAGCCCTGGATGCGGTCGAGAAGGCCCTTTTCGGTCAAATCTGCCAGCGCCCGCCTGAGTGTGCCGACGGCAATCCCGAGGCTCGCGGCCATCTCGCGCTCGGGCGGCAGCCGCGCCCCGTCGGCCAGCCGCCCGGCCGCGATTTCGCGGATCAGCATTTCGCTGGTCTGCAAGTGCACAGGCAAGGGCCCGCGCATCTGGCTGGATCGGTGGCCGGAGTCCGCCCTTGTCAAATGCATCCGGTGTTCCATTCGCATTCCGGTTTCGGGTTTGGCTCCAAAATTGATACAGTATTGATCTACACCAAAACGAATGCTACGCAAGCCCTATTCGCAGCTCCGGACGTCATTCAAGAGTGGCCCGGACGTCTTTTCTGAAGAGTGGCAATGAGCATCGTCCCAATCACTTCGCCGGATCTCGATGCTGCCGAAGTCTCGTGGTTCGCCGCCCTCTGCTCGGACGACTATCGATATCTCGGCGTTCTGCACGGCGCGCTGCGCTCGAGCTGGGCGCATTGCTCCGAGATCGTGAAGACGTCCGAGGAACTCGGTTTCCGCAACATCTTGTGTCCGTCGTCCTATCAGGTCGGACAGGACACGCTGAGCTTCGTCGCCGGCTGTGCGCCGATCACCTCGAAGATCAATCTGCTCGCCGCTGTGCGCTGCGGCGAGATGCAGCCGATCATGCTCGCGCGCACGACCGCGTTTGCTTCTTCTATCAAGGCAAGATCTGCGAGCAGGGACCGCCAAGCCAACTGTTTGGCGCCCCCAAGAACGAGCGGACACGGCAATTCCTGCACGCTGTCCTGGAGGCTGGATGACGATCGCGACAGATGCCAGGCTGCCCACGACGGTGACCGCCGCGCCGCCGCGCCCGCTCTCGGCACGGGAGCGGTTCGAGCGCATTTACCGGATATTGCGCGACCGCATCTGCCTGCTCGACTATGCGCCGGGAAGCCATCTGTCCGAGGAAGAACTTGCCCAGGAATTCGAGATCAGCCGCACGCCGGTCCGGCGTGTCCTGGCGCGTCTCGAATCCGAGGGTCTGGTCCAATCCGTCCACGGCGTCGGCACGATCGTCACCGACGTCGACATCGAGGAATTGCAGCAGGTCTATCATTTGCGCCTGGAGCTGGCGCTCCTCGTCGGCAAGCTTTCGCCGATCCCGCGCACGGCGGACGACCTCGACCGGATACGGGCGCTCATCGCGCGCTGCGATGCCGACATACTCAATCCCGACCAGCGCGCTTTCCTGCGCCTCAACATGGATTTTTTCTACGAGCTTACGGCGATGACCGGCAACCAGCCGCTGCGCGAGATCAGCGAGCGCCTGTATTTTCAAGTCGCGCGCGTCGTCCTGAAGATGATGCCGCAATTGGGCCTTGTCGAGGAGTTCACCGCGTTCCGCCGCGAAATGGAAGAGGTCCTTGCCGCCGCCGAGATCGGCGACTGGGAGTCCATAGGGCACATAAGGCGGGCGCATATCTCAATGAGCTTTCGCCGTATGATGCGTCATGCAGGCGAGGCGAATCTGGATAGAGCAACATAGTCAGCGCTTAAGATTATGCCGGTGACCTGCCGTCGAACTGGCCTCGTTGCCAGGGAAAGCATGGCCGCCCGCCCGATGCCGACAGAATTTGCCAGCACCGACGATGACTGACGTGGTTCGAGACTGCAGGCCCGCGCCGCCCTTAAAGAGGATCCTCACTCGGTATGTTGGCGGGGTTCCAGACGACCTCCCACAGGTGCCCGTTCGGGTCGCGGAAATATCCGGCATATCCGCCAAAGAACGCGTCCCGGGCAGGCTTGCCCGCGGAAGCCAACGGCAACGGGGACACCGTTCCGGAGGAGCGTTCCCGCGCCCGGATCAAGCGCGAACGGTCTTGGTGGGGCAGGTCGAGGAGGGCCTTGAGCACATTCGCAAGGCCTTCCGGCTGAACCCGTTTCCGGCAAGTTGGTATTATCTGACGCTCGGGCAGGCAATACGCGGCCCGCGAATACGAAGCTGCTGTCGAGACGCTGCCCAGGGACGAGACTTATCGTACAACCTCACGCCGTTTCCTGGCGGCAAGCCTTGCCCAACTCGGCCGGCTCGATGAGGCACGCGCAGAGGTCGAACTGTTCCTCGTCAGCAACCCGCATTTCACAATCCGCCACTGGGCGACAACGGAGCCATTCCGCGATGCTGCGACGCTTGAGCATTTCGTTGACGGCTTCCGCAAGGCCGGCCTTCCGGACTGACGCGCCGGCGCACCGTTCGTGCGACCTTACTCTTCACAGCGACCCGTAGCGTCACGATCGCGCTCGTATCGTCTCGTCAGCGGAAACGGTGGCAACCATGACTCGCGTCGGATGATCCAGCTTTCGTAGGTTGGCATCAGCTGGTCAGGCGCATCCAGGGACCCCAGGTTTACTTCGATTTCGTCTGCGGTGCGTCCGAAAATGGAGGAGCCGCAGCGGGGACAGAAAAACCGCCCGGCGTAGTCGCGTGTTTCGCCGTCGATCGTCACCGCATCCTCAGGAAAAATCGCGGAAGCGTGAAAAAGGGCGCCATGATGCTTGCGGCAGTCGAGACAGTGACAAAGGCCGACCCGGTATGGGCGCCCCGACGCGACAATTCGGACGTTGCCGCACAGGCAACCGCCGGTGAATCGGTCCATGCTGCGTCTCCTCCAAAATCAAGCGGCCGGAATGGTTACAACGACCGGCACTGTTGTTGCAATCGCCGCGCCGCGGGCGGGGATGCGTCGTTCTTTCGTGGCTGGCGATAGTGATCATCGCTTCGCGGCGAAGGGAGCCTATCAATATCAAACTCCTGCAACATCGGAGCGCCAGCGGCGTACCCCAACGCAATTTTCCTGGTGACCGCTCGGGCCTGCCTCACTTACATGAGGACCACGCAAAAACGGACCATTGCCAGCATGTCAGTAACAAGAGAACCAAACGGCGCCGCGGAACCGGCTAACGCGGAAATGCGCATGACGACGCGCGACCGCCCCTTCGAACCCGTCGACTACGGGCTTTACGCGCTGACGGTCATTGCCTGGAGCGCATCGTGGTTCGCGATCGAACTTCAGGTCGGCAGCGGCGTATCGAACGAGGTCAATCTGGTCTGGCGCTTCGCCATCGCTACGCTGCTGATGTTTGCCTGGGCGGGTTTTTCCGGTCGGCGGCTCCGCTTTCCGATCACCGATCATTTGCGCTTTGCTGTGCTCGGCATCCTCATCTTCTCGTCGAACTTCCTGTTTTTCTATTATGGCGCCGGCTATCTCGTCAGCGGCTTGCTCTCGGTCGTCTTCTCGCTCGCCTCGGTCATCAACATGCTGCTCGGTGCCTTGGTCATCGGCGAGCGCCCGGCGCCGCGCATTCTCGCCGGCGGCATCATCGGCTTCGCCGGAATAGCGCTGATGTTCTTTCCCGAAATCGCCGCGAACGGGCTTTCCGGCGGCACGTTGGTGGGCCTTCTGCTGTGCCTCTGCGGCACGCTGAGCTTCTGCGCCGGTAATCTCGTCTCCGTCGCAAACCAGCGCCGCGCCCTGCCGCTCGTTTCAACGAGCGCCTGGGGCATGCTCTATGGCACTCTGTGGTCGGCGCTTCTGGCCTTCCTGCTCGGTGAGCCGTTCGCGTTCGCGAGGACCGCCTCTTATATCGGCTCGCTGGTTTTCCTCGCCGTCATATCGACGGTCATGGCTTTCGCCGCCTACCTGACGCTGCTCGGACGCATTGGCGGCGCCCGCGCCGGCTATGCGACCGTCATATTTCCCGTCTTTGCGCTTTTGATCTCCACGGCGCTGGAAGGCTATGCCTGGACCGCTTACGCGATCGTCGGGCTCGTCCTCGTCGCCGCCGGAAACGTCCTGGTCATTCGCGGGGGACGGCGCTGACATATGGAATGCTTGCGCAATGCCGCCGCGTTCCGGTCGCGCGGGCCGCGGTTCTATCGAGCTTGACTCTCTGCGTCCTCTGTCTAAGCTGCGGTCAATGGGTCAGACCAATGTACCAAGGGTGGCCCGGGAGGGAACTAAACGCGCATGCCGATCCAGGCCGTTGAACCACGCCGGCTTTACCGACAGGTCGCCGATCAGCTCAGGCAGTTGATCGATGCCGGCGAGTTTTCCGTCGGCGACCGTCTGCCGACCGAGCGGGATCTGGCCGACCAGCTCGGAATTTCCCGCCCGACGGTCCGTGAAGCGCTAATAGCGCTGGAGGTCGAAGGCCGCATACGCATTCGCGTCGGCTCGGGTATCTACGTCACCGATCCGCCGAGCGCCGCCGCCTCCGAACCCGAAATGGAGGAAGGCCCGTTCGAGCTGTTGCGCGCGCGCGAATTCGTCGAAGGCGCGATCGCCGCCGAAGCGGCTCTCCACGTCCGGCCCGCAGATATCGAACGGCTCGACGACGTGCTGCGCCGGATGGAGACCATGCGTCACCCCAACAAGATGACCATTGCGCTCGACCGGGAATTCCATACCGCGGTCGCCGGCATTCTCGAGAACGCGGTGCTGGTGCGCTTCATCGGCGAGCTTTTCGACCAGCGCATGAACCCGTACTTCGAACGCCTGTCGATCTATTTCGAGACCAGCGATTCCTGGCAGGTCGCGGCAAAGGAACATCGTGCCGTGCGCGATGCAATTGCCGCGCGCGACCCCGAGCGGGCCAAGGCCGCCATGCAGCAACATCTGCGCCAGTCGCAAATCAGATTCTCACGCAATTTCGATGAGAGAGCCGCAGCCAAGGAGGTTGCGGAATAGCAGTTGGCCGGGGGGAGATCCGGCCGTCAAATTCAACCAGGGAGGAATTAGATGCTGAGAAAATACGCAGTTCTGCTCGGTGCGATCGCCGCAATTGCCATACCCATGGCGTCGGCCTCGGCGGAAACGGTCCTGAAATGGGCACATGTCTACGAGACGACGGAGCCCTTCCACACCGAGTCCGTGTGGGCGGCCGACGAGATCAAGAAGCGCACCCAGGGCCGCTACGCCATCGACGTCTATCCGGCCTCGCAGCTTGGCAAGGAAGCAGACATCAACCAGGGCCTGATGCTCGGCACCGTCGACATCATCATTTCCGGATCGAGCTTCGCGGCGCGCGAATATCCACCGATCGGCGTCACCTATTTCCCATACACTTTCCGCGATGCCGACCATCTGCTGAAATACACAAAGAGCGACGTCTACAAGGCCCTGACCAAGGGCTATGAGGACAAGACCGGCAATCATATCGCCGCCACCACGTATTACGGGACGCGGCAGACCACCTCGAACCGGCCGATCGCCAAGTGCTCCGACATGCAGGGCCTGAAGATGCGCGTTCCCGATGTGCCGGCCTATCTGGCCATGCCGCGTGCCTGCGGCGCCAACACGGCGCCGATTGCCTTCGCCGAGGTCTATTTGGCTCTGCAGAACGGGACGGTCGAGGCCCAGGAGAACCCGCTGACCACCATCGAGGCGAAGAAATTCTACGAGGTGCAGAAGAATATCGTGCTCACTGGCCATATCGTCGATCATCTCAACACCATCATATCGGCGTCGCGCTGGGCCTCGCTGTCCGACGAGGACAAGAAGATCTTTACCGAGGTGATGCAGGAGGCTGCCGCCCGCGCTACGGCAAAGATCGTCGCCCGCGAAAAGGAACTGGTGCAGGTATTCAAGGACCGCGGCATCACCGTAACCGATGTCGACCGTGCCGATTTCGAGAAGAATGTGCTGGAGAAGGTCACCTTCGAGGAGTTCGGCTACAACAAGGCCGATTGGGAAGCGATCCGCGCCATCAAGTAGGGCATCGGAAACCGGGTGCTCAATCAAGAGGATAGGGCAGCGATCGGATTCGCCGCTTTAACCTGCCCATCCGTCCGGCTTCAAATTGCGCCGGACGGCCTTTTCCAATCCTTGACGATCCACCAGCTTCGGGAGCCCGCGCCAATGGCCGAGGAACACCACACCGAGATCACCGTCGAAGAGATAGCCCACGCCTTCGAGGAGGTGCCGGTCCACGTCGATCTGTCGGACCACGGCATCGAGGACTGGGTCACGCTTGCCGTGTTCTGGGGCATGGTCGTGTGTGTCTTCCTGCAGTTCTTCACCCGTTATGCGCTGAACAACAGCTTTGCCTGGACCGAGGAGATCGCCATCAACGCGCTCGTCGTCGTTGTCTTTCTCGGTGCCGCCATGTGCGTGCGCCTGTCGCGCCATATCCATGTCGACGTGCTTTACCACTATCTGCCGGAGCGTGTCGGCCGCTGGCTGGCGCTCGCCGTCGATATTGTCCGCATCGCATTCTTCGCCTACGGAACATGGCTGATGTGGCGCTACGTCATGATCGTGGCGCATGAGCGCATGGTCACCGTCAATCTGCCGCGGCGCTGGTTCTTCTACGCCGTTCTGGCCGGCTTCGTGCTGATGCTTCTGCGCTCGATCCAGGTCTTTATCGGCAATTACCGGCGCGGCTATTCGGTGCTCGAGCGTCCCGGTGCGTTCGAGACGGCGGGGGTCTAAGCGATGCTGCTTCTGGTAGGGGGCTTTCTTGTCCTGATGCTCATCGGCGTGCCGGTCGCTGTTTCGATGGCGGCCGCCTCGATCCTTTACCTCGTCATCTACGGCGTCGCGCCCGATATCATCGCGGCCCAGCGCATGATCGCCGGGGTCGAGAGCTTTCCGCTGCTCGCCGTTCCCTTCTTCATCCTGGCCGGCAACCTCATGAACATTGCCGGCGTCACCGGGCGCATCTATTCCTTCGCCCTCGCCCTGGTCGGCTGGATGAAGGGCGGCCTGGCGCAGGTCAACATCATCGGATCGGTGATCTTTTCCGGCATGTCGGGCACTGCACTCGCCGACGCCGCTGGCATCGGCACGATCGAAATCAAGGCGATGAAGGACCACGGCTATCCTATCGACGCCGCGGTCGGCGTCACCGCCGCTTCCGCCACGCTCGGGCCGATCTTTCCACCCTCGCTGCCCTTCGTCATCTACGGCATGATGGCCAATGTCTCGATCGGCGCGCTGTTCATGGCCGGCATCCTGCCCGGCGTGGTCATGACCGTGCTGATGATGATTACGGTTGCCATCTTTGCCTACAGTCGCGGCTGGGGTTCCGACACACCTTTCGAGCTTCGGCGGCTCGCCGAAGCGGCGGGCGAGGTGCTGGTGGTGGCTGCCTTTCCGATCGGCTGTTACGTGCTTGTGCAACTTGGCCTGTCGATCAACATCGCGGTCGGCATCGCGCTGCTGGTGCTGATCGCGGCGGACTGGTATTTCGACTTCTCCGCGGTCATGGCGCTGATGACGCCGGTCATCCTGATCGGCGGCATGACGATGGGCTGGTTCACGCCGACCGAGGCGGCGATGGCGGCTGTGATCTGGTCGCTTTTCCTCGGGCTGGTGCGCTACCGCACGATGACGCTGCGTTTGCTTGCCAAGGCCAGCTTCGACACGATCGAAACGACCGCGTCGGTGCTGTTCATCGTTACCGCCGCATCGATCTTCGCCTGGCTGCTCACCGTCAGCCAGGCTGCACAGCTGTTTTCGCACTTCATTTTCGCGCTCACCGAAAACAAGTGGGTCTTCCTGATCCTGGTCAACATCCTGATGCTGGTGGTCGGCTGCTTCCTCGATACGATCGCCGCGATCACGATTCTGGTGCCGATCCTGCTGCCGGTTGCCGCCGTCTACGGCATCAACCCGGTGCATTTCGGGCTGATCATGACGCTCAACCTGATGATCGGGCTTTTGCACCCGCCGCTCGGCATGGTGCTGTTCGTGCTGTCACGTGTCGCCAAGCTTTCGGTCGAGCGCACCACCATGGCGATCCTGCCGTGGCTGGTGCCGCTTATCGTGGCGCTGCTTCTGATCACCTTCATACCCGCCATCACGCTTTGGCTGCCGACCGAGATGGGCTTGATCCGGTGAGTGGCCAGGTGATTGCCGCGACGCTGTTCGGCCCGCAGGACCTGCGCGTCGTGGAGCGTCCGCTCGAACCGCTGGCACCAGCCATGGTGCGGGTGCGCTTCGGGGCAGGGGGCATCTGCGGCTCCGACCTGCATTATTTCCGCCATGCCCGTACCGGCGACTTCGTGGTGACCTCGCCGCTTGTCCTCGGCCACGAAATCTCAGGCGAAATCGTCGAGATCAACGGCGCCGCGCCCGGCCTTGGCGTCAGCGACCATGTCGCGGTCAATCCGTCGCGCTGGTGCGGGCATTGCGCGCGATGCCTGGAGGGGCGCGCCAATCTCTGCGAAAACATCTATTTCATGGGCTCGGCATCGAAGACACCGCATATGCAGGGCGGCTTCGCGAGTCTGTTCGACGCCACGCCCGCGCAATGCTTCAAGGTTCCATCTGACGTGGCCTACCAGGCGGCGGCACTTGCCGAACCCCTGGCGGTCAGCCTGCACGCCGTCGCGCGGGCCGGCGACATCAGGGGCCGCAACATCGTCCTGTTCGGTGCCGGCCCCATCGGTCTCTTGACCATGCTCGCGGCCAAGCTTGCCGGCTGCGCTGAACTGACCGTCGTCGATATCGCCGCCGCGCCGCTCGCCTTCGCCCGCAGGTTGGGCGCCGACAGGACGGTCGACATTTCCGGCGGCGACGCCGAGCTCCAGGCGCTCTCGGACGGCGGTTCGCTTGACGTGGCGTTCGAGATTTCGGGCAGCGCAGCCGGCCTTGCCGCAGCAATCGCCAGCGTCCGGCGCGGCGGCACGGTGGTTCAGGTCGGCAACCTTCCCGGTGGCCAGATCCCACTGCCGGCCAATGCGGTGATGGCCAAGGAGATCGACCTCAAAGGCACCTTCCGCTTCGGCACGGAGTTCGGTCGCGCAGTCGACCTCATTGTGTCGCGGGAGGTCGATGTCCTGAAGCTGGTGACTGCCGAGCGCCCGCTTTCCTCCGCCCCCGATGCGTTCCGTCTTGCCGCCGACCGTTCACAAAGCGTCAAGGTCGTGCTGACCGCAGACTGATTGAGGGTTTGCAGGCCTGTTTTGACAGGGGCCATGACAGTGAATGTGAGACGCCCGGTGCTGGCTTTCCGAGACTAGGGTCAGACAGAATCCGCGCGTGTCGTCTCACAACCCGATGCCGCGCTTCTTTCCCAAGGTCCAATCCACGCCCCTTGTATCCGGACACACGACTCCGGAAACCTGATTGCCAAAGCGCTTCTCGAGCGATGGCGACCAGGGCACGAGCCTGAAGTCCAGACCATTGTCGATCATCGCGAACCGGCCGGAAGCCAGCGAGAAACGCTGCCGGTAAATCCCAGCCACATGATCGCCGTTGGCAGCGTTTCTGAATGACAGGCCGGTCTCGGCGGCGAGGCGGGCACCGAGCGATTCCACCTCATGATCGTGTAGCGTATCGATTAGATTGCGCGCTAGAACAACGCGCTGTCCCTCGCGCCGGGCCAGATCGCGCCTGACAAGCTCGTCTACCCGATCTTCCAGTGCCTGTCTTACCTCTTCGCCAAAGCCGCCGTCGCGGAGTTCGGCTGGCTTGTGCGCAACAAGTTGCTGATCAAGCCAAGTCGCGCCGGAAGCATGGACCTGCTGTTCGATCGAAAGGTCAGAGCGGACGGCGAGACTGACCCTGCCAGAGCCATTTGCACCCGCATCGCGGCACAACTCCACGACCGAGCCTGGGTCCGAGTCCCCGGCCGCGCCGGGGTCAAAGAAGCGAATGTGGTGCGGGCGACCGTCGATGCCGTCGACGATGGCGTAGGTCGAACCGCGCAGTTCGTCGAGACCGCGTTCGAGCAGTCGGCCGATCACCGGTGCATCAATCTTTTCGGCCGCAAGCACATAGTCGGTTGTCCCTCTTTCTAGCCCCCGCGCGGTGAGGCTGCGGTGCATGCGCTTGATGATGTCGCCGCGTTCGCCGAGGGCGCGCAAAGTCGGCTCGGCTTCTTCGGCCATCATCCATTGGCCCCGATGGATCTCATAAGCGAGGCCCAGGCGTTCCAGTTGCCGGAGCCGGCCGACCTTGAGCCCCAGGAATTCGTCGGGCTGGCCATCTGGATGTGGTGCCACTTCAATGACGCCATGACGGTTGATATCGCGAACAAGCTGGCGATCGAGCTGCGTCCAGCGCTCAGTGTCGACCTGCCGCTCGATGGCCTGGCGGACGTCGAGGTCGGTGCGGAGCCCCAGCGTCTGGGAGAGAATGTCGCTCGCCCGATCGCGCATGCCTTGGCGGATATAGTCGCGAGAGATGACAAGATTCTCGCCATTGTCGGCAACGCCACGAACGAGGATGTGAACGTGCGGATGTTCGGTGTTCCAGTGGTCGACGGCAATCCAGTCGAGCCTCGTGCCGAGATCGCGCTCCATTTCGACCAGCAGGTCACGAGCGAAGTTCTTGAGGTCACCGAGCTCCATTGCGTCGTCCGGCGAAACGATGAGACGGAAGTGATGCCGATCGTCCTTGCAGCGGTCGGAGAAGGCATCATCATCTGCCTCTTCGGTATCCGGACCGAACATCCTCGCCTTCTCGCCATCACGTGTAACACCTTCGCGGCGAAGGTACTTGATATAGGTGGCGAGTGGTGGAGACCCTCTGAACTGCCGCACCACACGGGTCTTGACGACGGCGCCTCGTGAGCGCTCGGAGATGAGGTGACTGGCGCGGATGGCCGCCGACCTGCCGCGGCCAAACGTTGAAGCTCGTGGGGAGGTGATCCGGCCCTTGCTTGTAAAATGACCGCCAGCGCGCTGTGTGGCCGCAAGCGCCTGGAAGATGAATGGTCGCGCCCGCTGGCCGGCGCGGGAGCGGATGCGACCAGGTCTGACGCGAAAGCTGTCGTCGTGTTTCATGCTAGGCGGCCACGAGGTGCAGTTTCCGTTGGAAAGACCGAAAAATGGGAATAGCGCACATCGCCGTTTGTGCCAGCACATCGCGAATTGAGCTGAAATTCACAGGAAAAACAATCGGCCGACCGACCGACGGCCAAGTATGCAGGTCGCATGACTTCCGACAGATACCCTCCATGATAGAGGCTCAGCCCCACCACCGCAGCGATCGTTGCAGAAATAAAATCCTCGGCGCCGAACAGGATCACCAACAAGGGCAGCCCGTAGAACGCGACGAACAACTGCAGGACGACGGGAACACTCCGGGCATAGGACACGAGAGGTCAGTCAGATGACTGATCACCGGTATCCTCCGAACCCGGAGTGTTGTCGCGACAAGAGCCAAGCAAAAGCCGACGACCAAATCGCTACGAAGCCCACGGGCAGACCTTAGCCTCCCGCGCTGAGCATTTCGACGATTGTTAAATCCAAAGAATCACCACAGGACGGTGGCCGTCGAGCGAGTTTTCAGCAGCCCATTTCCGCAGCCTCTTAATGTGCAACTTGGGAAGCTGCCGACATCAATTCCTCGGGATTCAGCGCTCTGAAGGTGTTGAGGCCATCCTCCAGAACTTCAGTGAAGTTCCAGCGTACGATGCCCGCCCGGTCGATTAGGAACTGACCGACAAGCTGCGCCTGGCTGGAAGCCATCGCCTGCTGATCGGCTCCGGTAATCTCATATCCTTCCTTCTTGTTAAGAAATTCATTCATTGCCATGACGTCCATAGGCTCGGGCAACTCGCCCGGGAGATGGAACGGTATCGCCATGACCGTGTCCATCCCGACCTCGCGCAAGCCGAAAGCACGGTGCGAGGCCCGCTCCGGGTCGGATGCGGCGAGAAGATCGGGTGCCGGGTGGTAACGGAAATACAGCCGCGCCCGCTCGACCGGCGTATTGACCACAGCCAGGCATTCGACGCCTTTCTCACGCAGGGCCGGCTTGAGTTGCGCCATCGCCGCGACATGGCGCCGGCAGAACGGACAGTGCAGGCCTCGGAACAAACCGATCAACAACGGGCTACGGCCTCGAAAATCATCGAGCGCGATCTTGCCTTCGCGTGAGATCGCATTGAGCACAACATTCGGTGCCCGGTCGCCCGGCTGCAGCGGGCGGTCAACACTACTCGTGGACATGGACAACCTCCTCGCCCGGGTCAGTCAGGGAAAGCAGCACACCCACGTTTCGGAGGCGATCAAGTGCTGGGGCGAAAGCTTCCTGTGCCAAGGCAATAGCTTTCGACCTCTGCCATATTGCCGAGGTCGAGATTACGCGCGTTGCAAGCCCATCATAACACGAAAGCATCTGCGTCGTCAGTCCGGCGATCGCGGCTTGCGAAGAATAGGCGGGGCGGGCGAGGCCGCTATTCTGCGCTTGATTTCATCTGTCCTCGATGCTCTGACACGAGATCGAAGCGTAGGGAAAAATCGCACGCCGGCGTCAAAATCGCGACTTGGCGTAGAAAAGGCGATGGCTCCCCGGGATCGATGAAGCGGCGAATTACGAATTCTCCATAGCACTGCGCCAGGATCCGCCGCGAGCATACAATATGCGAAAAACGCGATCGGGACCGCGCGGAAGCACTTCGCCTCGCCGGCGGACCCTTTGGCCCTTCCGCCGAAGTGAGTGCACCCTCTGCCGGCGGCTTTGTAAATGATGGACGCCTAGACACATGTTGTGAAAACGCGTGATAAGTTCGGTCTGCGCTAGATTCAAAGATGGCCGGGGCACCAGAAGATGGCCCACCAAATGTACAACGCAATGCTTGGCTTCGCAGCGCTTGTCTTAGCCGCGTGCCAATCGGCGCCCGAAACGCCGCAACCCGTCACTCTCGAACCCGCGTTAGAATCGGGAATTCCTCTCCAACCGCCCTTGGCTGCTGCCGGGGTTCCTTCCGGCTCAGCAATCATGCATCAATCCGTGGCGGTCACTCCGCCTGGCAAGGGCGTTCCAACAAAGTACGCCGATTTTTCCGGTCTATGGGCCGGCCGATTGGAGGGGATGTATGACGCCAAACTTGCTGTTCAAACGGTTTCTTCCAATGGGAAGGTGACGGTCACCTATGCGTGGGGAAATCTGGGCGACAACTATCCGGGAGAGGCCGCCGGCGCTGGAAGAATTGTAGGGAGGACGTTGAAGCTTGAGCGCCTGCCGAATGGCGCCGACGTCAGTTTTGTCATGCGGCCGGACGGAGCACTGGCCGGAACCGTTACGCTTGCCGGCCAGACCTACACGGGCGCGTTCCTCAAGCTACGATGAAGACGCATCCGAAGGGCTATGCAGTGGGCCAGGCGACTATTCCAATATTGCCGTCTACTCAGTTTCGTCCCGACTGAAATTAAGCCTTCGTTAGGTATGTCTGAGACCGTCGCGGGCTGGATTCAAAACGTTGGTCGACGGTTGTAGGTGCGCTCGGTAGGAACGCCGGTATGCATCATCTGTCGGTAAGTGTCGCCCTGGCCATTTCGCTTGTCGTCGGTTTAGTCGTGGCGGCGATCGCGTCGCGGGGGCAGTCAGAAGGCTGCGGCATCCGACGCTCACTCGTCCTGGCAGACAGTGAAGAAACGACAGTCGTGCCGTCGCGGAGCGGCTACCATTGAGAATTGGCTTCGGTAGGCGCCCGCGAGCTTCGCAAGACGGGATCATCGCAATCTACCTGATTGAAAGCCGCTGAAGGTCCTCGACCATCGAATCTCGGTGTGTTTCTCACAAAGTCGCTGGGATCACCGCCCTCCTAGGCTCATCGACCTTGAAACGTGGTGCTACGCGCCTCCCCATTGAGCTCGGGCCCAGGGCATTGGCTGCTTCGATGACCGCCTCCGGTCACCGGCTGGCTTTTGTGCATTTCGCCCGAAACTGTGCAGTGGTTGGGGAACGGGCTGAACAACAGCAATGGCTCAAATGGCTGTGGTCGCAATCTTCTCGCGCCATATTTCCGCGGAGAGCAGATCGGTCGCGAATTCCTGGCCCCTATGCGAACACCCGTCGCAATCCCGACAGCGACCGCCAAGGCAGCGGCGCAACGCGCCTGTTTTAGGGGAGGGAAGAGATTCGGCCAACCGATTGGTGCCTAAGCTCAAGCCTTGTTGTTCAACGCCTTTTGCCGCGACCGCTGGCGAATTGCTGCCACGAGTTCGGGTTCGAACCGCCGTGCTGTTGCGATTTTCGTCGAAGAGTTTGCGACAGCGAGCAAACGCTCAGGATCCGGCGTACTAGCGGCAAAAGCTGCTTGTACCGCACAAGCCGGGTTCATTCTGCTCCATTCTTCTGAAACGTGGCGAAGACAAGCCGCTTGCCTTCGCGCACGCTATCTTCGAGCGGCTTCGCCTTCGCCAGATGCGCCGCAATCGCGCTGGCCAGCATGCAACCTGTTCCGCGCATCGATGTGGCAAGGCGCGGTAGATCGACATGGATGGGTTGATGATCGGAGCGTAGCAGAATATCGGTCGATTGGGGTCCCGAGGCATGCCCACCCTTGATCAGCACTGCCTGAGGGCCGGCGGCCAGCAGTCTTTGTCCTTGTTGGAGCGCACCGTTCTCATCCACTGCCAGTTCGGAGCCAATAAGGAGCGCCAGTTCAGGAAGGTTGGGCGTGACCAGGCAGCAAAGCGGCATCAGATCGCGCTTCATGACGGCGATAGCGCCTGCTTCCAGGAGAGCCCGGCCTGAGGTGGAGGCCAGCACTGGATCGAGTACTGCCGGCACCTGTCGATTTTCGCGCAGTACGGCGGCAACCGCAGCGATGATCTCGGCTGTTCCGAGCATGCCGATCTTGATTGCCGCCACTTCGTTGGCCTGCAGCGCGGCGCGCATCTGATCGGCCACTAGGCTTGGCGGCGAATGAAGGATTTCCATCACAGCGTCGTGCGTTTGCACCGTCAGCGCTGTGACGGCCAGACAGGTGCGCACGCCAATGGATGCGATCGTTTCGATATCGCGTGCTATTCCAGCACCCCCGCTGGAATCCGATCCGCCAACGACAAGCACATGCGCTTCTCGTCTCATCGCCATCGGTCCGTCTTTTCGATCCATTCCCTGGTGCGCGCTTCGGGATCGGAGCTCAAAGTGATGTCGGTGACCACTGCGGCGCTGTCGCCGCCGGCTTCAAAGACGCCGTCGAGACGGCCAGGGTTGAGGCCGCCGATAGCGACCAATGGGATTGGCGCCACGAGCCGCTTCCACTCGCTGATCCGCTCTAGCCCTTGCGGTGCCCACTTCATTTTCTTCAAGATGGTGGGATAGATCGGACCCAGCGCAACATAGTCGGGATCGGCAAAAATGGCCGTTGCCAGCTCGGCATGATCATGCGTGCTCAACCCGAGCCTGACACCGGCCGACCGTATCCTTGAGAGGTCGGCGGTTTGCAGATCTTCCTGGCCGAGATGCACGAAGTCGCAGCCCTCCTCGATTGCCAGGCGCCAATGATCGTTGACGATGAGCTGGCACTGGTGCTCGGCGCACAGGGCCTTCGCCTTCCCGATTTCGGTGCACAACCTGGCCTCATCTATGGTCTTGATGCGCAGTTGCACCAGCCTGACGCCAAGCGGCACCAGCCGTTCGATCCAGGCAGCACTGTCGACGAGCAGGTAGAAGGGATCGAGCTTCATGAAAAAACTGCCCTGCCGATCGCCGGCGTCGACGGCACGGCGACGTCGCGCGGTTCGAGCATTCCCGAGCAGAAGGCCTCACGACCGGCCTCGACCGCCTTGCCGAAAGCACGCGCCATGCCGACCGGATCGGCCGCCTTGGCGACCGCCGTGTTCAGGAGCACGGCGTCAAAGCCGAGTTCCATGACGGTCGCCGCGTGCGACGGCCGTCCGAGCCCGGCATCCACGATCATGGGAATGTCGGGGAAATGTCCGCGTAGCGAGCGCAGGGCCATGATGTTGACCGGCCCGAGGGCGGAACCGATCGGGGCGCACCACGGCATCAGGACCTTGCAGCCGGCCTCCAGTAGCCGCTCTGCGACGACAAGGTCGTCGGTGGTATAGGGGAATACCGAAAAGCCGTCCTCGCACAAGATGCGGGCGGCTTCGACCAGGCCGAAGACGTCAGGCTGCAGAGTGTCGTGGTTGCCGATCACTTCGAGCTTGATCCAGCTCGTCCCGAACACCTCGCGCGCCATTTTCGCGGTGGTGACCGCTTCCTTGACGGAGTGGCAGCCTGCGGTGTTGGGAAGGATTCTCGTGTCGAGCGCGCGGAT
The DNA here is from genome assembly GCF_005063415.1 of Mesorhizobium sp. Classification (GTDB taxonomy): domain Bacteria; phylum Pseudomonadota; class Alphaproteobacteria; order Rhizobiales; family Rhizobiaceae; genus Mesorhizobium. Next base: position 25,339 of record NZ_SUEG01000012.1, on the reverse strand, counting down.
CAGCGACCAGAATTTTTCGCCTCCCCTGCGGCCTGCCATCTCACGTCGCAAGGAGACGGTCACCACCGACGTGCCTGACGCCTTGACCGCATCGGCAAGGATGGCCGGCGAAGGATACTGAGCCGTGCCGAGAAGCAGGCGGGAGGGAAGCGTCGTCCCGAGAAGATCGAACATGCTAGCCTCCCTGCATGGGCGAGAGGATTTCGATCCGGTCGCCGTCGCTCAACTGGAACTCCGCCCGGTTGGCTTTTTGCACGAGGTCGCTGTTGACGGCCGTCGCCAGCCAATCGCCCTCATAGTCGAGCGCGGCAAGCAGCTCCGCCAGCGTGGTGGCGGCAACCTCATGCGCTTCGCCGTTGACCATTAGTTTCATGGGCAAGCTCCTTGGTTCTGTCTTGACTGAAAACCAGGTCGGCAGCCTGGCGCGCCATGGCGGGGGCGAGGAGAAAGCCGTGACGATAGAGCCCGTTGATCGCTATGATCTCGCCGTTCGTTTCTACGCGCGGCAGGTTGTCGGGAAAGGCTGGACGGACGCCGACACCGGTTTCAACGATCTCGGCCTCGCGAAAGGCCGGATGGAGGGCATAGGCGGCACCCAGCAGCTCCATCATCGATCGCGCCGTGACCGGTCCGACGGACTGGCTTTCAATCATCGTCGCGCCGATCATGAAACGGTGGCCGGTGCGTGGCACCGCATAAAGCGGAAAGCGCGGATGAAGGAGCCTGACCGGGCGCGACAGCGAGACATCAGGCGTATTCAGGATCAGCATCTCGCCGCGAACGCCGCGCAGTCGGTCATCGCCCGCCGCCATTCCCGTGCATTCGATCTGGCGATCGAAACCGGAAACAGCCGAAGCGTCGGCGCCGAAGTGGAACTCGACGCCCATCGCCGCCAGCCTATTATGAAGTGCCGCCATCGCCTGGCGCGGGTCGAGATGGGCCCCATCGGGGAAGAGCAGTCCGCGGCGGAAGCGGCCGGCGAGGTCAGCTTCCAACTGCGAGATTTCATCTTCATCGACGTGCCGGTGACCCGACGTGCGGCTGGCAAACCGGTCGAGCTCGCCCGCATCGCGCGGCGCGGCCACGACCAGCGTTCCCGCCCGTGTCACCTGGCCGGGCGTTGCCGCCTCCCACCAGTCCGCGGCGTTGCATCCGAGATCCAGCACGGGCTGCTCGGCGCTTTCACGCTCGCACCATGGCGCCAGCATGCCGCCGGCGAACCACGACGCATTGCCGCCAAGGCTGTGTCTTGTCTCGGCAACGGTCACCGCCGCGCCGCGTGTGGCGAGCTCGAAGGCGGCGGTGAGGCCGGCGACGCCGGCCCCTTTGACCAGCACCCTCATGATGGTTCATGCGCCTCAAGCATGAGCGGTGCGCCGGTCTCGTCCGCCGGCACATAGAGATCGCCGCCTTCGCGATATTTCGCCGCCATCGCCGCCATGCCTTCCTTCTGTGCCTCGGCGCGAATGTCGTGGGAAATGCGCATGGAGCAGAATTTCGGCCCGCACATCGAGCAGAAATGCGCCACCTTGTGCGCCTCCTTGGGCAATGTCTGGTCGTGGAAGGAGCGCGCCGTTCCAGGATCGAGCGACAGGTTGAACTGGTCCTCCCAGCGGAACTCGAAACGCGCCCGGGAAAGGGCATCATCCCTGACCTTTGCAGCCGGATGACCCTTCGCCAGGTCGGCGGCATGGGCGGCGATCTTGTAGGTGATTACGCCGGTCTTGACGTCGTTGCGATCGGGAAGGCCGAGATGCTCCTTGGGCGTGACGTAGCAGAGCATGGCGGTGCCGAACCAGCCGATCATCGCCGCCCCGATGCCTGAGGTGATGTGGTCGTAGCCCGGCGCGATGTCGGTGGTCAGCGGCCCAAGTGTATAGAATGGCGCCTCGGCGCAGACGGCGAGCTGCTTGTCCATGTTCTGCTTGATCTTGTGCATCGGCACATGGCCGGGCCCCTCGATCATTACTTGGCAATCCTTTGCCCAGGCGATCTTGGTCAGCTCGCCAAGCGTTTCCAGTTCGGCGAACTGCGCTGCGTCGTTGGCATCGGCGATGGAGCCCGGACGAAGCCCGTCGCCGAGCGAAAAGGACACATCATAGGCGCGGCAGATGTCGCAGATATCGGCGAAATGCTCGTAGAGGAAGCTTTCCCGGTGATGGTGCAGGCACCATTTGGCCATGATTGAGCCGCCGCGCGAGACAATGCCCGTGACCCGGTCGACGGTCAGCGGGATGTAATGCAGCCGCACACCGGCATGGATGGTGAAGTAGTCCACGCCTTGTTCGGCCTGCTCGATCAGCGTGTCTCGATAGACCTCCCAGCTCAGATCCTCGGCGATGCCGCCCACCTTCTCCAGCGCCTGGTAGAGCGGCACTGTGCCGATCGGCACCGGCGCATTGCGCACGATCCATTCGCGGATGTTGTGGATGTTGCGGCCAGTCGACAGGTCCATCACCGTGTCGGCGCCCCAGCGGATCGCCCACACCATTTTTTCGACCTCTTCGGCCATGGAGGAGGTGACCGCCGAGTTGCCGATATTGGCATTGATCTTGACGAGGAAATTGCGACCGATGATCATCGGCTCGCTCTCGGGATGATTGATGTTGGCGGGAACGATCGCCCGTCCGCGCGCCACTTCCTCGCGCACGAATTCCGGTGTGACGAAGTCGGGGATCGCGGCGCCGAAGGCCTCGCCGTCGCGCTCAAGTTTGCCACGCAGGATCTCGCGGCCGAGGTTCTCGCGGATGGCGACGAACTCCATTTCAGGCGTGATGATGCCGGCACGCGCATAGGCAAGCTGGGTCACCGCCTTGCCCTGTTTGGCCCTGAGCGGTTGGTTGCGAATGGGAAATTCCGGCGTCAGGCGCTCGCCCGTCGCGAATCCGTTGTCCTCCGGCCGGACGTGGCGGCCGTCATAGGCCTCGACATCGCCGCGCGCTGCAATCCATTCGTGGCGTAGCCGGGCAAGGCCTTTTTCGATGCTGGTTTCGACAGCCGGGTCGGTGTAGGGGCCGGACGGATCATAGACGGTGACGGCCGGCTCGCCGGCCGTCGGATGGACGGAGATTTCGCGCATCGGCACCCTGATCTGCGGGTGGATGAAACCGGGCCTGTGGATTTTTCGCGAGGCGGGCAGTGGTCCCGTCGAGACGGCCGGGGTGAGGGCATTCATCTTGAGGCTCCTTTGCTCATGCATTGGAGACCCAGTTCTGTGCCGGAAGGATGAAAAGACGCTTCTGTTGACCTGCTGAAACAGGACCTCGGGCGTAAACTCCCGCAAAGCGCTTGCACCGTCCCTACGCCAGTGTGAACTGGATCAGGTTCAACGGGTCACTGCGCCGCGAAAGCCAGCAGTATCTCAGCCCCTTGCCGGGACTCCCCTGGTGAATGCGTCAGGTTGGACGGGTTGGCTCCGATTTGTCAAGCGCATTCGGGCCGAGGCGGTGATCGGCGGCCGGTCAGACCGTGCGGAAAAAACTCGTGCATGTGTCGGCGACAAATCAAGCGTTGAGACGAAGACCGGGATAAGGGTCGCAAACCATTGGACTAAAGATCGATTCTTATGATGATTACGCCTTCACTCGGCACCAAAGGTTTGTGCGTAGACCGCCTCGATTCGCCCTGCCTCGTCATTGGTCAGCGCGGCGAATTCCTCTTCGCGTGCGCGGTTTGACAGATGGCCACCATTCTGGTGAAGGAAACGGAAGAGCAAATCGGTCAACCGCTCGGGCATGTCGATAAAGGCGTCCACCTGCTGCCGAAATTGGGCGTAGCGGTGCAGAAAAGCGGTTTCCTCGGGAAGGTCCCGTTCGATCGTCCGCTGAACGCAGGCATAGAGGAATTCGGCGTGCGGGGTTGCATCGAAGAACCGGTAGAAATCACCGGTGTCATTCAGCACCCGGACGTTGAATTGCGGCGTCGGTTCCCATTCCACAAACGGCAGAAGGCGCTGCGAATAGCTCTCGAGCACGCCCCTGTACTCGTTGATTTGGTCCAGAATCGCGGCCGAGACGGGAAAGACCACTCCCCGCGGATTGAAGCCGCGCATGGCAAGGACGTGGTGGATTAGGTACCGGTGAATGCGGCCGTTTCCGTCCTCGAACGGGTGGATGTAGACAAAGCCGAAGGCGAGGATTGCGGCGGCTATGACTGCATCAAGGTTTTGCGCGGGGCCCTGATCGAAGGCCGCCATTCCATCGATTAGCCTCGGCAGGTCCTCGGGGCGAGCGCTGATGTGATCGGGCAGGGGCGTGCCGTTGTCTCGGTCATGCTCACCGACAAAGCCTCCTTCTTTTCGGAAGCCAAGTCTTACGAAACGGGCGTCGCCAAGTACAATTCTTTGCAGACGCAGCAGCTCATCGCGATCGACCGGCCAGCGGCCGGCTTCGCCGATGGCGCGGCCCCAGCGCTGGATGCGATCTTGCGGCGGGCGCTCGCCCTCGATCGCATAGCTTGATCGCGAGTCTTTGAGCAAAAGAAAGGCGGCGGTCCGAGCAAGAAGGTCGCGCGGCACGTTCGCTATGATTGCCTCCGCGCGCCGCGGTAGTTCAAGGCCGATGAATTTTTCGAGAGTCTTGGTTCGGAACACCAGCGGGCAGAACTCAGGCGTGCCGGGGAGATTGTCCCTTAGGCGGTAGCGCGAAGCGGTCTTCTCGGATCCGGGCCACTGCAGCTCGGGATCGACAACCGGAACGTATCGTCCGGCCTCCGCGTCCGGCAGATCGAGACGCGTGCCCGTCAGCCATTCATATAGAAACCAGATGCGGCGGGCATAACTGCCTGTGGGGCTTTCACGGACGAGCGCCTCGATCGGCGCGGGACCGGTCACCTGGAAGAGCCGCTTGAGGACGGCAAGGTCGAGCCCCTCGTACTTGAGCGCGAAGGTCAGGTGGCCTTCGAGTGTTGGATGTGGGGCATGGCGGGGCGTCATGATCCGCCAACCATCCCGGTCCGTAATGCGATGATGCTCGCCAGTGGCCGACAGCGTCCGGGGCAAGGGCACGGCGAGCCCGTAGGCTCCGATCAGCGCGCTGTATCCGGCCGGGGTCACCATCTCCGGAAGGCGGATTTCCTGAAAAACGATAACAGGACCTGAAAATTGGTGCTGTTCCGCCACAGACATGAAAAGCGGATCCTTTCATCGTATTTTAGTGCTCCAGCCAAACACTAATGAAAAACGATCCTATTTCATGAAAATTGATGCTGCAAGACGAATTTTCCGAAAACCGATTCTAAATGCGGCGTTGATGCGCCTGCATGGCTCGGCCGAAGCACACCCCTGAGACCGCCACCACGCTGATTGCTCAAAACAATCACAACAAGGGTACTGCGAAACTCGGCCGAAGCAGCAGAAAATGGCAGCCTTCAGCCCTTGGTTTGAAGCGCTTCGCAACGCACCAACTTTTCCGATGCGGTTTGATTTTGGCCTTCGCAACTGCACAAAACTATGCAAAACCGTTGACCGCTTAAACCTGACGCATGGGAAATGTGCCGATGAGTGTGGCGGTAGAAACGAAGGCGTTGACGCCGCCGGACATCGCGGCCAGCAAGGGCAAGGATCCGGTCGTCTGCTTGACCGCCTACACCACACCCGTTGCGCAGCTCGTCGACAGATATTGCGACGTCGTGCTGGTCGGCGACAGTGTCGGCATGGTGCTTCACGGTCTGCCCTCGACCCTCGGCGTCACGCTCGACATGATGATCATGCATGGCAAGGCCGTGCGACGCGGTCTTGAGCGCGCGTTGATGGTCGTTGACATGCCGTTCGGCTCCTATGAAGAAGGCCCCGAACAGGCCTTTCGCAACGGCGCGCGGCTCATGGCGGAAACCGGATGCGCCGCCGTCAAGCTGGAGGGCGGCGAGAGCGTGGCTGAGACGATCCGCTTTCTCACTGCTCGCGGGATTCCCATCATGGCCCACGTCGGGCTGACGCCGCAATCGGTCAATGTGTTCGGGGGCTATAAAGTCCAGGGCAGGGGCGGAGATGGCGACAGGATTTTTCGCGACGCCATTGCTGTTGCCGAGGCCGGCGCGTTCAGCATAGTGCTGGAAAAGGTCACGGAGCCGCTCGCACGGAGAATAACCGAGAGAGCCACAATTCCCACGATCGGCGTCGGTGCCTCGGACGCCTGCGATGGGCAGATCCTTGTGATCGACGACATCTTGGGCATGTTCACCGGTTTTCGGCCGAAATTTGTGAAGCGCTATGCTGAACTGGGCTCAGCGGCCGAAGCTGCCATTGCGGCCTACGCGGCTGATGTGCGGGAAGGGCGCTTCCCAGCGGCCGAACATCTCTTCGCCGATGCGCCGAAGGCCGGAGATGTCCCATGAGCGTGCCGATTGTCCGCACCATTGTCGAACTTCGTGCCGTTGTGGCGGGATGGCGCCGTTCTGGTGCCAGTATCGCCGTGGTGCCCACCATGGGAGCCTTGCATGAAGGGCATTTGAGTCTCGTGCGTTGTGCGCTTCAAAAGGCCGATCGTGTGATCGTGACGCTGTTCGTCAATCCCAAGCAGTTCAACAATGCCGCGGATCTTGCCGCCTATCCCCGCACCGAAAACGAAGACGCTGCAAAACTCACTCCGTTGGGCGCACACCTGCTCTATGTTCCGAACGCGACTGAGATGTATCCTGACGGCTTCACCACGACCGTGTCCGTGTCCGGCGTCAGCGAAGGCCTGTGCGGTGCGTTCCGGCCTGGCCATTTCGATGGGGTGGCGACCGTCGTTGCCAAGCTCTTTCTGCAGACCGGCGCTGATTTTGCTTTTTTCGGAGAGAAGGACTTCCAGCAGCTTCTACTTATCAGGCGCATGGTCCGGGACCTGGACATTCCGATCACCATCGTCCCCTGTCCGACAGTCCGGGAAGCCGATGGTCTCGCCTTGTCATCGCGCAATCTCCGGCTCTCGCCGGCAGAGCGCGCCGTTGCCCCAAGGCTCGCATCGGTCCTGCGCGATACGGCGGAGGGGCTCTCGAACGGCTCTCCGGTCCTGCCAACGCTTGCCGAAGCGCGCGCAGCGATCCTGTCCGCAGGCTATCGCCAGGTCGAGTACCTGGAACTCCGTGGCGAGGCAGATCTGCAACCGATAGCAAGCATCGATCAGCCGGTCCGCCTGCTCGCAGCCGCCTGGCTCGGTCAAACACGGCTCATTGACAACATCAGAACACTGCCGGCTTGCCAACTCCCAAATGAGTCGCTGCGGATACCCCGCTAGGGTGAAATCCAGCTCCTGCCGCGAACGCGATTTTGCGCGGCTCATCTCCATGTCAGCCTGCTTGTCGGACACTCAGGATAGCGGAGCGTTCTCTTAGGGCGAATACGGCATGTGCCAAACAAAGCTAACACAGCAGCGGAGCCAAGGGGCGACGCCGAAATGATTGCGCGCGTGGTCATCTCACGCCTACAGCGACGGCGCCTTGGTCGCGAGGAATTGCTTGAAGCCGCCCGGCTTGCCGCCAGGCGTTGCGCTCTCGACCATTTTTACGATCGAGCAGTGGGCGGGTTCGCATAGGATTTCGCATCGACGCAATTCAGGGCGGAGTTACGTGTCATCTGCAAGAAGCCGGACCAGGCGGGACACGTCCTCCGGGCGGAACGGCTTCTCGATAACCGGGCACCCGGTCCGCTCGAGGAACCGGCCGGCGGCCGGGCCAAGTGTATCGCCGGTGACAAAGCCAATACGGCGTGCAAGATGAGGCTTCGCCTCCTGAAGCCAGTAAAAAAATGACGGCCCATCACCATCGGCCATTCGGATGTCGCAAAGGATGACGTCATAGTCATTGGTGCGCACAAGCTCTTTCGCGTCCTCGCCACTCGGTGATAAGTCGCAGGTGAAACCCTCCCGGTCGAGGAGTTCAGCAAGAATGCCTGCGATTTCGTCTTCGTCGTCAACGACAAGAGCCCGCCGGACATTGGGTTCGGGCGTCGTCTTGTCGATCGGTTCAGGAATTCTTTCGATTGCCCACATCGCGGCTGCACCGACCGGGATCTCGACGAGGAAAGAGGCGCCCCGGCCCAATTGTGATGCCTGCAGAACCAGGCTTCCCCCTTGGGCCTCGATCAGACCCCGGGAAACGGCCAAGCCGATACCCGTACCAACACCTTGCGGCTTCGTGGTGAAGAACGGATCGAAAATGCGATTGCGGATCTGCTCCGGAACGCCCGGGCCGTTGTCGCTGACGGTCAGGGCGACTGTGGATCTGGCAGGATCGTACCGAACGGCCACGGTGATCCGGCGCGGGCCAGAGATTTCCTCGAGCGCCTGTTGGGCGTTGAGGACGAGATTAACCAGAACCTGATGGATCTGGTCGCCATCGGCCCAGACGCGCGGCAGGCCGGGCTGGACGTCTTTGCCAAGTTCGATGCCACCCGTTTTGAGGCCATAGGAAAGAAGGTCTATCGCCCCATCAACCAAAGTGGAAAGGTCAACCTCACGCCGCTCGCCAGCGCGCTGACGGGCCATGGCGAGAAAAGTGCGCACTATTCGGGCACAGCGCTCCGCCGCGGCTTCGATTTTTGCACCGCGCTCGGCGATCTTGTGGAGGTCGGCATCGCGCAGCGGCGAAGAGTTGGCAGCTTCACGCAGCATGAGCGCCTGACCGGTGACAATTGAAAGCGGGTTGTTGAGCTCATGCGCGACACCGGCGAGCAGCGAGCCTAGAGCCGCAAGCTTCTCGCTCTGATGCAGCGCGTCGCGCTGTCGCTCGATCTCCTCCTGGGCACGGCGGACCTCGGTCAAGTTACGAATATGAGCCGTGAACAACCTGCGGTCTGGGAGCCGCACGTCCGTTATCGCTAGTTCTACCGGAAGCAAGGAACCGTCGGAACGCATTGCTTCGATCTCAAACCGGCGGCCTAGGACCGCCGCTTCACCGGTGACCATGTAACGTTCCATGCCGGCATGGTGTCGAGCACGCAGGTGCTCAGGAACGATCAATTCAGCGATCGGCTTGCCGACAACCGCTTCGCGGCTATAGCCGAAGGCCGTCTCGGCGGCGGGATTGAATTCGACGACGCGGCCGTCTTCGTCGATAACGATAACGCAGTCGAGCGCGGATGCGATGATCGCGGAGGACATGGTTTCCACTGCGGTCTGCGCTTCGAGCCGCTCGGCGAGCTCGCGCTCGCGTAGCTTGTGTTCTGTGAGGTCGAGACCGATTGCTATGACGCCCTGGATTTGTCCGCTGGCGGACATGAAGGGAACGAAGTTCTCTTGAATATAGCGCCTGCCCAGCTCGCCATAGTGCGCCCAATCTTCCCAGCGAACTCTGTCTCCAGAATAGACCTTCGCCGCGATTCCCGAGTAGGACTCATACACCGGCTGTCCGAGCACATCGGCCATGTGCTGCCCGATGATCCGATCCATCGGTAGCTTCACGAACTCGAGAAATTTGCCGTTTGCATATCGATAGGTGTTATTGCGATCGACGAATACGGCCCAGGCCGGCATCGCGTCGAGGAGGGCGCGCAGAACGCGAATATCTGGCGCGTCGAAATTGCTCGTTTGGCCCGCTCCAGCGCCTGTGACCACCTGTTCAACCAGGTCCAGGGGTTCATCCATCATTCGGGCGTCTGGGGTGGGGCAAATAGGTAACCTACACCGCGGATGGTCCGAATGACTTCGGGCTTGGCCGGGTCGATCTCGATTTTGCGACGCAACCGCGTGATGCGGATATCGATGCTTCGGTTGAAAGGTTCGGTTGCGCGGACGTAAGCGCACTCGAAAAGGTGTTCGCGGCTGAGTACGCGATGCGGGTTTTCCACGAATACTCTCAAGAGGTCTGTTTCCATTGACGTCAGGCGCTGCCTCTGGCCATCGGAAGCCACCAGGCAATGCCCGGAAAGATCGAGCATCACCCTTCCGAACGGAATCAGCCTTTCTTTCTGCGACGCCATCCGATTGGCCCCGGCAACTGGTCCCGCATTGGGCAAGTCACCCGCGTTGCCTGTCTTGAGCCGCCGCAAAACCGCCCTAAGCCGCGAGTGCAGTTCCCGCAGGTCGAACGGCTTCGTAATGTAGTCATCAGCGCCGATCTCAAGCCCGACGACGCGGTCAATCACGTGACCGGCAGCCGTGACCATTATGATCGGCACCGAGCTGGTCCCGCGCAAGCGGCGCGCGATGGCAAAGCCATCTTCGCCAGGCATGTTGACGTCAAGCATGATGAGATCCGCAGGGGCGGCTGCCAGATGAGCGTCGAGTGCCCGACCACCCTCCGCGGTCCTTACGTCAAAGCCCTGCTGGCCGAGATACTCGGCGAGCGTTTCTCGCACGCCCTCCTCATCATCAACGACGATCAGTCGCGGCGGGTAAAGCGTCGTCATGGGAGCGGCCGTACCTCGCTCTGCCCATACGCGTTGGGCGCTTCAAACCTGACCGGCTGCGCCCGCCCATGCATTCCACTCGTTCACGACCTCCTACCGCAAAGCAGACGCAGCGATCATGAGGTGGAGAGTAGCAAGTTCCCGCTGTCCTCGCCAGTGGCCGAACCAATGACGCCACACTTATGGGAACGAACGCTCCCAGGCTCTCAGCGTGCAAGCTCGTCTGGCTGTCACCGTCACCTCGCTCGATCTGATCCACTCTTTCAATTAGCAAATCTGCACATGACAGATCGCGGCATAGCGTGGCTCTACGTCGTCCTTCATCCAGATCAGTGCCTGCGTAATGGGATCGATCTGTGTCGTCGTGCTCGCCGTGCGGCAACGCCAAGATTTCGAGCAGGAAGTCATCTTTCCAGTGGGCCTCCTTCGGCAGATGGACGTTGCCGTTTTCGATCATCGGCTACTGGTCCGCCGGCTGCTCAGGGTCTGAGATCATCTGCGCAACGAGTGTACGGGCGTGCTCCGACGAGGGTTCGGTGTCCGAAGTTGACGCCCAGGCGGGGCGGCGCCGAAGCGTCAAAGCGGCGTCGAGTCTGAGATCGCCAGCTCGTCGCTATCCATCTCCTGCCCGATCGCCTCGGCGAGCGGCGTCGGGAGGTAGCGCTCACCCGTGTCCTCGTGAATGTGGAAGCGAGCATCGATGAGCATCTACAACGCTTGGGTGCTCAGCTTGCGGTTGCGCCAGAGGCGGTCGTCGACGCTCAGAAATCGGCTTCTTCGAAATATTTGGCCTTCAGCCATGTGTTCGACGGTCCACTCCTGTAGCGGCTGTCGGCGTGCCTCGAGATGATGCTCTCGAGCCCCATCTTCTCGATCGCGCGGAAGATCGCTAGCGCACTGTCCTCGAAATGCTCGCTGTACTGGATCTTGCCGAGGCCGTGCTCAACCAGTTGCCACAGCGCCTGCTTGCGCTGCAGCAGGGGCAAGGAGGCTAGATTGCGACCGTCGAGATGGAGGATGTCGAACGCGACGAACACCAGCCGGCTGGGTTCGTTCCAGATCGTGGCTTCCAGCGCGGGGTAATCGGGAGCGCCCTGGTCGCCTGGCACAATGACCTCGCCGTCGATAATGGCAGCCCGGCATGGCAGCTCGACAGCCAGCGCGATGGGCCAGTATTTCGTGGTCCAGTCACGGCCGTTCTTGTTGTAAAGACGCACGCCGTCTTTGTCGATGATGAGCTGCGTTCGGTAGCCGTCAAGATTGATCTCGTGAACCCATCCCCCATCTTCGGGCGGCTGCTCGACCCAAGTCGGGATCTGTGGCGGAATGAACTCCAGCCGGCCACCGTTGACCTTGGCACGCTTACTCAATGACGCCACCTTTGACTGCGCAGCGACGGCTAATCGGCACAGGCGGCCCGACATCCCCCCAACCCGGACGCCTGCCGCCTGTGCCAGCCCCCGCCAAGCCATTGCGAGCATCTGCGCACGTGGCCGAATTGTCGTTAGCTTCGCATCCGAATACTTATCCGGGCGTACATATCTCGCTCTTGCAGCGCTCTTGCACGCCGCCTTTGGCTAATTTCGCACGACCTTCGTCAGTCCATCAAAAGCACCACAGCGGGATGCAGCTTCTTCAGATTCGGCAATGATTTCGATTGCCAGGGTATGTCGGGCGTTCCACGCACGACGAGTCGAACATCGGGATGCTTGCGCACCTCGATGGTAAATTTCGCCAGCAGGTTGATGCCGGAAGAGTTTAGAAAGTGAAGGTCCTTCAGATTGAGCGTAATGGAAGCGGGATTACAGGCAAGAACACTGGTCGCCAACGCCGTGATAGGCGCACCGGCCTCGGAACTGGCAAGCCGCATTGCACCGTCGAAGAAAATTTCGCTTCCTTCAGTCCACACACGGTAGTCGTCTGTCTTGATTTCCATAGCCTGGCTTCGTTTCTTCTAGTTGTGAATTTGCGAGATCGGAATAGAGGCATATGTCTCCACGCAAAGCCGATCGCTTTCGTCGGCGGCGCTGAATATCCAAGCCAGGCGTGCGCCGTAGTCGCTCATCAACGTCAGCAATCCAAGTCCGGAGCCTGCCATGTCGGGGTTGGCGGCATTCTCTTCAATTCGCTGTATCAGCAGGTCCATGGGGTCGCCAACAGTGAGATCCGCCAGGAGACTTTGGAACTTAGAGGCATCTTCACCATCGACGTCATTCGACACTTTGAGCTTGAAGCACTCCGAATCCATCGACGCCTCGATCAAGATCTCACCTGGTGCGCGAAACTTGACGGCATTTTCGATGAGTTCGTTGACCAGATATCCGATACTGTGCCGCACTTCTATGTAGTCATTGCGGGACGACCGGAAGCGCAACGCGAAAAGATCGGCGATGAAGTCCGCGGTCGTAGCACAATGACGCCAACTCAAGTCGAGAGGTCCGTCGTACAACCGCACGCGACTGGCGCTCTCCTTCATCCCGATTGCAATGTCAGGAGTACCGAACAGCGTTGTCATGGCTATTTGTGCCTTATGATCACGAGGGTGATGTCGTCGTGGATCTTCTGGACCCCTATATGGGCCATCAGATCGTCGATGATCCCGGTTTTGATGTCCTCGGCGCTGCCGCCGTGACGTTTTTGTGCGCTCTGGCAGAGGCGCTCGAACCCGAACAATTCTCTGTCTTGGGCTTCGGCCTCGGTCACACCGTCTGTGTGCAGCACGATCACGTCGCCGCTCCCGAACAGGATGTCACGCGTGGCAATGAACTTCGAGATGTCATTCTCCAAGCCAACCGGCAGACCAAGATCAATTGTATCGATACGTTCAACTTCCCCATCCGCACGCAAGACGAGAACGTCCTCATGCTGGCCGGATAGCGTTACCCGCTCATCCTCGAAGTCAAGAAAGGCCAACGAGAGATGCTTGCCGGAGTTCGTCCGCTCGATGTTCTTGTAGATTGCCCTGTTCAATCGATCGAGAAACTGGTGCGGATCCCCCTCGTTGGTCTCCTGCAGCGCACGTGCAACGGATTGGACCATCAGCATCAGCACGCCGCTCTCGAGACCATGACCGGTCACGTCGCCGATGCCGATCTTGACCCGGGGCCCGTTCTGCAGGACGTCGTAATAGTCGCCGCCGACCTCGTCGGCCGGCCGCATGTAGGCTGCGATCTCCAGCCCCGGAATCGCTTCTAGTTCGAATTGTTTCGGCAGGACCATCATCTGGATCTGTCTGGCGACCGCGAGTTCGGCACCAAGGCGAACGTTCTCGTCCTGCAGCTTTTCGTTGAGTGCGGAAATCTCCTGATTTGCGTCCCCAAGTTCCCTGGTTCGTTCGTCGACGAGTTGCTCGAGGTTTTCCGTGTGAAAGCTGATCTGCTCAGCCATGCGATTGAAAGCGACCCCTGCCGCTCCAACTTCGTCGCGCGTTGGGATGCTCACGCGGACTGAATAGTCTTTGGACTGGAGCCGCTGGGCGGCGCTGGCAAGCGCCCTGAGGCCCGCGGTGATCCGCTTCGAAATTCCGAGCACGGCGGCAAAAACAATCAGAAGCGAAACGACGATCGCGGCGATCTGAAAGAGCAGGATACGGTTGGTTGCGCGGGAAATACTCTTCTGCGCGGCGAACAGGGATGCATAGATCTCTCGTTCGGGAACGACGATCCCGACCGACATCATTTCGGACTTGATCGGTCCCGAACTCCACAGATTGGTCGGCTTCAATCTTTTGAGGACAACAATGTAGGGTACGCGTTCGCCCTTGTCGCCGAGCATGACATGCTGAATGACACCGTCATTGTTCTGGTCGAGAGGCAGCGACGCGATAGCCGGCTGCGTACTTCCGCGCAGGGACCTCTCCAGGCCGGTGACGCCCTGGGTGCCCGCATCGCTCGATGAAGTCAGGCCGATGATTGCCTGGCCTGCCGGATTGATCGCCACCACGTTGCCAGTCGACATTGTGAGAAAGCCGAACCCGGTCTCAGCGATCTTCACACGTTCGACGACTTCCGCGAGTTGATCGAGAGTGATGTCTGCTCCCGCCGTACCAGCGATACCGGTGCGATCGCGCGTCCACAGCGGGTGGAAAAAGCTGACGATTAGCTTTCCCGTGATCGCATCGGTGTAAGGCGCTGTCTGGGTGATATCGTCAGGGACCGGACGCGAGGCTGGATCCTTGGCCCATTGCTGCCATGACCCATAGATTCCCGGAAAGAAAAACTCCCAGAACTCCGCCTTGTTGTGGCCTGGATAGAGCCGGTCGAAGGTCTGTGCCTGGTCCGTATACGGTACGGTCCTGAAGATCGGCCGTTCCTTTGGACCAATATAGTACATTTGCAGTTTGGACGACCCGCTGGACATGAGCGTCGGCGCAACGAGGTCCAACACGGTGCTGTCTTCTATTTCCCGCTGAACGCTTGGCATTGGACTGTGGTCAGCGCCCAGCAGGTAGCCCCAGACGCTGACCACGGAAGGCGCTCCCGGCAGGTTCTGTGCCCAATCGCCCTGTGCGTCGTAGACGACCCTCACGGAGCCGGGCACCTCCTTCGAAAGCGTGGCCCCGACCTGTTGTTGCCTGCTTGGATCGTCGATCTGGGCCTGCAGCACGCCCGCCAGCGCCTTGACGTCCCCATGGACTCGATCGAGCAGCAGGTCGACGCTTAACGCTGTCGATTCGGCATAGGAACGAATGTATTCTTGGTTTGCGGTCGTCAGGCCCTCACCGACTTCGGATGTGGCGTCGCGCGACAGTTTTTGAACATTCCAAAGCGCCAGGCCACCGCTCAAAAGGAGATCGAACAGCACGGCGCCGCCAACGACCAATACGAATTTCGCTCGAAAGGAGCGCAGGCCGAATCGCGGTGTAGGCTCATCGTCGGCTTTCATTGCGGCCGTCGCCCCGATGCGACCCAGATCGGCCAACCCGTATAACCCTTGGGGTGGAGCGCAGCGAAAATGTGATCCTCGAAGCCCTGCCGGAACCGTGCGACGAACTCCGGTCCATCGCCGCGTCTGGTCGCCATCTCGCCCGCATAGACGTCCGCCCAGGCCGCAATGACATCGGCGAAGTCCTGCGGATCCCCGTCCAGGTTAGTGACCATGAAAGTCTCCACACGGATGTCTTCAAATCCGGCTTCGATCAGGTATCGCCGGCTCTTGGGTCCAAGCTCGACGTCCATCTCGAAATGCCCGAACAGCTTCGCCACCTCGTTGTAGGTCCAACGAATGCTTTCGGCGCGCGGCTCGCCGAGGCAATGCGAATTCTTCTCGTTGGTGATATAGACCCGACCGCCCGGCTTGCAGATGCGGTAGAGCTCCTTGAGAATGAGTTCAGGTCGATTGAAGATTTGAAGGGAATGTCGGCAGGTGACCAAGTCGAACTGCGCTTCGTCGAGCAGCATCTCCGACGCATCGCCATAGGTATATTCGATGCCCCGGATGTCGAACTCCCGCATCACTCGTCGAGCATAGTTCAGGCTTGATATGGAGTGGTCGAGGGCGACGATCCGCGACGGCTGGAACTCCTTCTGCGCGAGCACGGCGAAATCACCGATCCCGCAACAGATGTCAGCCATGACGATCCCGGACCTCATGCCGTGTCGCGGCAAGATTGCGCGCTCGTGGCGCCACGTCAACTTTGTCTGAGTGCGCAGGATGGGTACGAACCCGCCTTCCTCAAGGAAACCCTGCCCCGGATAGAATTCGGTGTCATACTCCTCGACCGTGATGTTCGGTTCGATTGCGCTCAGGCGACCGAATTTTCGCGAGGTCCATCCGACGACGCTTGACGTGATGACCACGAATTTGAGATCGGGTCGAGCGCGACAAGCGTCGATGATGATCCTCGAAAAGCTGTGAAACGCAGCGTTGTTCATCTGCGTCAGGCGCCTGACATTGACATAGAGAACGCCGCGCACATGGCCGATCGCATCGCGGAGCAATGCTATGCTCGGCCCAAGCTCATCGATCGCCTGAGGCCGGACCACTCCCGAAATGGAGAACTCCTGGTTATTGGCGTCGTATTGCGCCTTGAAGCGCGGGAGAAGGTCGTAAGGGCTCAATGTTGCAAGCCCTCAAGCGGAAGGTCCACGACAAGCTTGATTGCATCGCCGTCGGCGTCGTCGATCCAGAGTGTCGCGTTGTAGTCAACAGCCAATTCCAGGAGTACGACCTCGCGGCTCGGCGCGAGATCCCCAGACACCGAATTGAGATACCGCTCTCTGGCCTCCATTCCTGCGAACTGCGACACGGCTTCTTCGTAGAATTGGCGCTCCTCTGGCACGCAAGGAAATGTTAACTCGATCCTATCTGTCGCGCCATGGCGAGACACCCTGCATGCCAGTTCGCCGTCGGCATGGCGAGTACGAAAGGCGACTTCCAGCAATTCGTTGAAGGCAGAGGAAAAGAGATTTGAATGGTGGACCGAGTCTGACCTGTTCTGACTGATCATCCGGGCCACGTATGTCGAGACATAATCGCAATGCTTCCAAGCGGAGACAAAAGCTTTGATTTCCATGTCGATCTGGATCATCGGCTCAAAAATCGGCTCACCAGCCAGGTCATGATGAACAGGTCCCATCGGCATCCTCACTTGTTCCATCAGTATTGAGCTCTCGCGGGGTGATGGCCTCCGCGATGAAAAATTTCCCGCGCCCGTAATGAGTCAGTCTCGCACCGACTCGAAGAATTGCGCGGTATCTGCCTCGATCGTTCTACAAATCTCCGCCTCACCGTTAACGAAGGGCGCAAGGCGCTAGAGCGCTTGTTTTGATTCCTCCATCGCGCGTACCACCCTCAGCGGGGACCGCCTGATGAAACCGCTGATCGCCTCGGCTCCAAGCGGCTTTCCCAGGAAGTTGCCTTGCAGGCAATCGCAATTCTCCTTGATCAGCCACCGTGCCTGTGCCGGGGTCTCGACCCCCTCGGCAGTGACATTTATCCCGAGGCCGTGCGCCAGATTCATGATCGATCGCACGATCGTTTGGCTTTTGAGATCGGTCTCCAAGTCCGCAATAAAGTACTGATCTATCTTCAACGTATCGAAGGGAAAATTTTTAAGGTAGCCCAACGAAGAATAGTATGTTCCAAAATCGTCTAGCGATATTCGTATTCCCAAGACATTCAGCGTATTCAATGTGTCTATATTGTCGATCGTCTTCTCAAGTAGAACCCTCTCGGTTATCTCAAGTTCAAGTCTGTCGGCTTCAATCCCAACTGCGTCGACGACCTGAGCGACGGTGTCCGTCAGCGAACCGCTGAGGAACTGAGCCGGCGACAAGTTCACTGCGACTGTCAGCGAGGAAGGCCACGTCAACGCCTGGCGACAGGCTTCCTCGAGCACCCATCGTCCAATCTCGTCCATCAGACCGTCGGCTTCGGCGATCGGTATGAACACGTTGGGTGGAATGATTCCGACCTCGGGGTGCCGCCACCGCAGCAGCGCTTCGAAACCCGTCACTGACGAGGGAGGCCGAATGAGCGGCTGATACTCCAGATAAAGCTCGCCGCGCTCCAGCGCGGTTCGAAGGCTGCGCCTGAGATTCTCGCGTTGCTCGAGCAAGAGCAGCATCGAACGGTTGAATGTTCGAGCGCAGCCGCGTCCATCAGTCTTGGCCGCGTAAAGAGCAATGTCAGCGGCTTTCATCAACTGTTCGCCATCTGTCCCGTGCTCCGGCCCGAAAGCAATTCCGATACTCGAGCCGACGAACACGGGAATGCCGTTGATGACGAACGGGTCCTTGAACGCGTCGACTAGAGATCCGGCGAGGCGTTCAGCCTCTGCTGGCTGCTCCTTTCCCAATTGGATGACAGCGAACTCATCGCCGGCATACCGGTAAGCGGATTCGCCGTCTTGCAGCGCGTCGCGGATACGACCCGCCGCGAGTTGAAGAAGAGTGTCGCCTGCTCCATGGCCGAGCGTGTCGTTGACCGCCTTGAAATCGTCGAGGTCAATTTGCAGAAGGGCGGCTTTCGGCTTTGATCCGCCGAGGGCCGCCATTGCCTGCTGCAGCCGCTCGCCGAATCGCCGCCGATTCTGCAGTCCGGTCAGCACGTCGTGCGTCGCCTGATGGAGTAGAACTACATGCTCTTGTTCCTCCGCTGCGCTCCGCCCGCCGTCCTCCCTTAATTCGATGATTCCCGCACCATTTGCCGTGGTGAACACAAAAACGGACCGGTGCGCTCCGCCCGATGATCGCGGCAAGTCGATGCTGGCCGGAGAGCCACCCTGGAACACACGAAGAAATTCGTCGCGATAGCTCGTATCGAGAAAGCTCGGGTAGATCTCCCAGACGGCGGCGCCCGGCGCTACCGCGCCTCCGTACAATGCTTTGAGCCTGGCCGCGTAGTGCGTCAGGCGAAAGTCACGGTCATAGAACGACAAAAGTTCGGTCGTGTTCGCCAAAAGGTCTGCGAGAACCCCTTCGCCGACACTTGGAGCATCGCTCGAGGAAGGCCCCTCACTCTCCGTGCCGACGCCTGAAGCCTCTGAGGGCAAGAACCACCTCCATAGGCGGTGCAGACTCGCGCCCCCCAGTCTAAAAATAGCATAACTGTCAAGCTTGGCAAACTTTCAAATCGCAGTCTTAATAAGAGCCGCCCGCAGCCTAGTTCCATGTATTCTCCGCCGTGATTGGCGGCAAATTATCGATAACGATGAACCGTCACAGTTCGTTAACAAACCGTGAATTGGCCAGAATCAGCTGTGTGATTGATGCGCAGTAGGCGCGACACGAAGATATTGTGGTCCATGAGGCGGCGTGGACCTTCGCGGCCCGGGGAACCCCTCTTCTGAGTCAGCCCAATCAGCTTCGCGATCCTGTAATCAGTTTCCGAGCGCCTTGAGCCAACCTTCAAAGGAAGAGGCCTCCTTGTCTCCGGCATGCGAAACAGAGTGGGCGGGGCGCGGCAATACCACAGTACTGCGGCCTTCGCGGGGGCTGTAACCGAATTCCTTGCTGAATGCTCGGCTGAAATTAGCCGCTGAACTAAACCCAAAGGCCTCAGCAATTTCAACAATGCGCCGCCTGTCCGCTGGATCGCTAAGAGCAACATGGGCTGCCATAAGGCGGCGACTTTGTATGTAATGGAGAACGCCACCGCTCGGTTCGAACACCTGATAGAGACGAGAGCGCGATACGCCGAGCGCCCGGCACATTGAATCCGGTGTGAGATGAGCTGCATCCAAATTGTTTTGGACGTATCGACGCGCTCGCTCCATTAGGGCGACACTTCTCAATTGTTCGGCGGCCGCAGCCTGTTCGGCCGGAGGCCCGAGGCAGGCAATGATCATGCTGCGTGTTACGTGTACAATGCGGGGTAGATCGTCAGCGGTGAGACTGCGCAGCCTTGCTTCGATGCTGTTGACGTAGTCGACCAAGAGGTTGGCAAAGTTACCGGACAGAATTGAATTGTTGTTTGCATCGAGGGTTGACGCCGCATCAGAGAACAAATCACGCGGCAGATAGAGAACGAGACTTTCCGAGTCCGTTACCCTCCCGCGAAACGGATAGCCAAGTGATCTGATCTCCAACTTGCCCGGCTGGTTTTCCGCAACGCGGCGATCGATCTCCGTCCACGACCGGCCGGTACGAGGCAAGACGATATACCAGTGATCGATCGAACTGGATCGGAGCTTCGCGGCGGAACGCATGAAGCTATGTGCCGGCGCGCGCTGTTGAATCATCAGCATGCCACCGAGATTCCAAGCCGTGTGGTCGGCGGGAAAGCCATCGTTCAACGATTTGTCATCCGGCAACCTGACCTCGACAAGCGGCGCCATATGCGCTTGCCAAGCGGCGAACTGATCCTCTGGCGCCAGTTCCAGCGTCGAAAAGGGCAGAGGTTCGAACGCCGGCGCGGGCGATGGAGCGTCCTCATTGTGGGGTTGATCTTCGCGTGGCCAACGACGCCGATCACGGTCCCGCGGCTGCCCCGCACGGACCTCGTCTTGCCTCTTAGTGTCCATCGCGTGGTGCCATATCCGAATCGGGTATGCCCATGCCCGTCTCAATCATGTGGTGTACTTCGGGCATCTGGCAAGACTGGTGAACTCGAGTCGACTGAAACGGCGATCACGCTGGATTACGGCAAGAAATGCATTGCGAGATAAGTTTCTGGATGCGACGCCAACGACACTCTTCAACCTGGTGCGTATAGAATCGGGCATCGTGGAATATCAGTTGAGGAGACCACCAAAATGGCCACTAGGCTCAACAGCGAAGCTCGTCGCAGGATAATTCTGGATGGATACGGTAACAACGAGCCGTTGAAAAACATTGCGGCAAAGGTCGGATGCTCACTGGCGAGTTTGAAAGTCACCGCCAGCAAACTCGGTTGCACTCGAACTCCGAAAGAGGCAGCCGAATTTCGGCGCGGATTTCACGTCCCGGAAAACAAGCGGCAGGATTACTATAGACTTATGATTACCGGACAATATAAAGCCCGTGAGTGTGCGATTATGCTAGGATTAATAACGGAGCAATCAGGAACCAAGTAAATTGATTCCTATGCACTGCCGATGACATTGTCATTTAGACAGCCATCGCTTCAGCGGTTCATCAGCAAAAGCCCGCCGCAAGCACGGTAGCGGGCCCTGAAAAGGTTCGAACAGATGTTGCGTCGGCATTTCAATCGCACCTGCCTCAGCCCTCATGACCTGGCTATTTGCGAACGCGTGTTCGATCAGGTCTGCGCGGATGAGCATCTCGACCCTTTGGACCCGGCCGCCGAAATCTTGACAGTAATGGTTGTGGCCATTTTTCGAAATGCTCACACCAGCGAGCGCGAACTGCTTGAGGCGGTCAAGTCTCGTCGGCAAAAGGCTGCGGGAAGGCGCGTCGCATGAATCCGTTCAGTCGCGACGCGCTGTTGCCAAGGCACCGGACTTGAAATTCGCTACCAGCCATCCCTAGCCATCCCGCCGCGTACCCGCAAAGCCTTATCCCTCAACGGTTTCGAAGCTTGCTTGCGCTGTTCGTGACGCCTCGTCCCGTTCGATACCGTAGCGTTGCGTTGCAAAAAGCGTAGCAACTCGTTCCTCGGTTGTTCTGGCTCGCGCTCTCACTCATTTCCTGCGACAAGGTCTATCTAAATAGCGTGAATTACAAGGGCAGCTGCGTGAGCGAGCAGAACAGAATCGGTTCAAGGCAGAAAGCGTTCTGCGCATCGTGCAAAGGCGAGCGGAATTGTGAAATCAAAGGTCACCACCGCGTAACTGGCAGCGAAGGGAACTACGATTGGTGGAAGGATTGGTATCTGCTCGTCTGCTGCGGCTGTGATCATGTCTTTGCCCAGTCGGAGTTCACCGATTCCGAGTCGCACTATCCTGTTGGATATGACAGCGCTGGAAACGTCGAGTATGAGCACGACATTCTAGTTAAGAGCTGGCCGGCTAAATTTAAGCGCGACCGGCCTGCCTGGTTAGACAGGCTGAATAGCTACATTGAGCATGACAAATCAGCCGATCTAGAAGCTTGCCTGTTTCAGATTTATGAAGCTCTTGACCACGATCTGAATATCTTCGCAGCAATCGGGATCCGCTCTGCCTTCGATGTGGCATCGGAAGTTCTTGGCGTCGATCCAGAGCAGGCATTTGAAGCCAAGATCAAAACTATGGAGGACTCGGGCCTGATTACCCCGTTACAACGCGACGATTTCGAGGTGCTGATAAATGCCGGCAATGCTTCCGCCCATCGTGGCTGGAGCCCTTCGTTCAAGGATCTCGATCCTCTCATTGGCAGCTTGGAACACTTCATCACCGACAAATTTGTTACGCCTCAATTGCGGAAGAAGTCTGCTGACGGCGTAGCGGAGGTCCGATCTAAAGTGCCTCAGCGCTTGAAAAAGAAGAAGGACGCAGCGTTGTCGGCGCCCGGGGGCGGGCAAAAATGACCGGGCGAGCGCCTGGGAATTGTGCAAGGGTTTCACATGAGGCGAAACCGAGAAGACATACTGGACGATGACCCGATAACCTTGAAAGAGGCCGCAAGGAAGGTGCGTCAACACTCTACGCCACGATTGCTGGCTGCCCGTCGTCACGGCGCATATACGACGTTCCGTTAGCCGCCGATCGCGTTCCTATCCGCGACAATCGCGTGGTGATACATTCGCTCGATTTGGCGAATGTTTTTGTCGTCAAACTCACCGGGAAACCGGGGAGGTGGTCATGAGAATTATTACCACTCTAGCATGTGTCGCCTTGCTTGCAGGTTGCGCAACGGCGGGGCCCCCAGGGCCCCAAGGGCCTGTCGGTCCACAAGGTCTGCCCGGCAAGCAGGGACCTAAAGGTGCAATGGGGGCTGAGGGTCCAGCGGGGAAGGACGGCGTCAGCGGTTGGGAAATCACCCATTATGCAAGTGCGAGTGATACAAGCCCAGACAAATCCGCACAGGCTTGGTGTCCCAAGCCAAAAGTCGTGATAGGTGGCGGTGCCAGCGCGTCAAATTCAAATGCTCTAATTTCTAGGAGCTTGCCGGTTACTTCCCCAGCTCCGGGGTGGGTAGCACAAGCGCATGTAGCCACTACGCCCCCAACAGCTTGGACGCTGACAGCATATGCCATTTGCGCGCTTGTCAAATAGTCGGCGCTTGGCCGGGCCGGTGAACTTTGCGTTGTCGCGCCTCTGAAGGTGAAAACCTATCGCGAGTTGGTACCCGCGAGCGCGACAGGCGCGTCCCGGTGCTTAGGATGGGATCAATCTACCTGATCTGGTGGTCGAGCAAGCAACACCCCCACGACAATTAGCTGGCTTTCTAGCTAGCAGCGATGTCTAGTCCCTGAGGGAGAAGCGCTTTCTAGGGAGGAAGCATGCGAGGCAAGCGTCGCACCGTTATGGTGGCGGGGGTTCTTGGGTCGTTCTTTGGGTTTTTCTGTTGATGCTAGTCCTGCAGACCGTAGGCAGATTGCTTACTGTGCTGCCCCCCTGAGGTTGAGCTTTTCGGGAAATTGACATCCGCCGTCCGCGATACGGCTTGGCTGACTCGGTGGTGCTCGTAACGCTCGTTGAGCGGGGCGTGGTGGCGGTGGTGGTCATGGGGATCTCCCATATTTATGGTCAGTTTTGAGATAAAAGAGCTGTACGAAGTTCTGATAATCTTGCCCTTTCGTGGGAGGGCTGTGTGGTGTCGGAAACAGGTGAGCAGGAATACTATCGGCAGCTTGGCGGCATGAAGAAAATCTTAAGAAATGCATTCCGAGATAAGTTTCTGGATGCGAAGCTAACGACAATCTTCAATTTGGTTCGTATAGAACCGCGTATTGTGGAAGCGTGGTTGAGGAATCCATTTGCTTCGGGCTGGTGAAACTTTGG
This sequence comes from Mesorhizobium sp., assembly GCF_005063415.1. GTDB lineage: Bacteria > Pseudomonadota > Alphaproteobacteria > Rhizobiales > Rhizobiaceae > Mesorhizobium. The sequence goes on along the minus strand of NZ_SUEG01000012.1, from coordinate 1,706 downwards.
GCAGGGGTAGAAAATGACTCTGATCGATAGACACACTGAAGCTGCAGCTGGCAACCGATACATTGTGATGAGGACCAAGTATGACCGTGAGGCGCATACAAAGGGGCCCTCTTATGCCTATCCAGATCGTCAATCAGATCGACTGAGCGCAGGGGTCGGGGAGCCAAGAGCACGCAGCCTAGAATCCATAACCGGCATGCTTGATCGCATCGGCTGTGGCTATCTCGTGCTGAACCGCGAGAGGAAAGTGGTCGAATGGAACGCCGCCGCTCAAACCACGCTGGAGCGCCAGGGCGAAGTGGCCGATACGGCCAGCGGGCTTTCGCTGGCCTTGAGGCGGCTGATCGCGAATGTTCCGGCCCATTTCCTGCCGGGCTCACTATCGTGGGTAGTGATCCGCAGCAGCGGCGACAGGCCGGTAATATTGGACGAGAACGGGTTTATCGCTCCTGACGGAACGAGCATTGTGGCGTTGCTGGACCGCGAGAACAGGTCGGGGCCAAATCCTCAGACACTGCAAAAGATGTTTGGCTTGACGAGCGCGGAAACGCACCTCGCGTTGCGTTTGGCTCAGGGCGATGCGCCTTTGGAAATTGCCCGCAGTTGGCGCCTCAGCCGCACCACGATCCGCTCCCAGCTTGCCTCGCTGTTCGCCAAGACCGAAACGAAACGTCAGGCGGAACTGGTGGCTCTTCTTGGGCGCATTTCAGTCTTGCCATAAGGGCGTCGTTTGGATGCATCTCAGCAAACAGCCAATCCCGAAACGCTTTTGACTTCATGGGGTTCGCGGTGTCCCCTAACAAGCGACAAGTTCCGCAAACCCCGAATGCCAGTTGGCTCCCCGGACGGCGGGGAGATAGGGTACAGCCTAACTCCCGTTCGGGGCACCACTTTGGCCCGAAGTTGCAAGTTCTGTAACGAGCGGGTTTTTAGTCTACAGATTTTTCGGCTTGATCAGACTTGAGTTTTGCAGCGGTTGAATTATTCAAGCGCCGGGTGCGGCTTCGGCCGGTTCAAGTGGGTCGGTCACAGATCGCTTGTTCGACGGCTTTGCTCGGCACCGGCTGTTCGCCCTCGCTTTGAAACCAGCTTGGGCTGCATCGGCGGAATGAACTCGAGGCGGCCCTTGCACTCACTGGTTTACGCACGGAATCGAGTCTAGGCCCGATCGCACTGGCGCCTAGGGGAACGTACCATGATCATTTTATTAAATTAGCAATGATGCATGAACGGGCGTATAATCCGGCCCAGCTGGGGCGAACGCTCTCAGCCGGTAGGTAGGCCCAGCGGCCAATCGTCCCCCAAATGCCGTCGGGCTATCCCAACAGGTTATGATGGGTGACGACGTGAGACGGGATAAGCACAATCCGCCAACTATGAAAGGCAAAATCCACGGGTCGCCGGACAACGACGAACCGGGGCATTTGGAGTTCTGTCCAATGTGCGGGCAGACATTCGACAAGCGAAACCTTGTCGAAGTGCTGCATCATCACCTTCCCGAGCATGAGCCGTTCGCGATGGATAGGTGACGGACGTAGAAGCCGCCCCGGTTTTCCCGCCGCACGTGCCAGGACGGAATTCGAACTGAACCGCATAGCGCGCCGGGGGGCACGCGAGCCACTCATCCCCCGCTCACAAATTTCTACCGAACATTCCCGAGGAACAAGTCCGGCCCCTAGCTGGTTCGGTTTATGTAGCATGCAGGT
>NZ_SUEG01000129.1 GCF_005063415.1 Mesorhizobium sp. | reverse complement strand
CTTCGGGGACAAACCGCGTGGCGACAAGCCTCGTGGCGGCTTCGGTGGGAAGAAATCCGAACGCGAGCAGCGGCCGATCGAGCCGCCGGGCCAGCGCAAGGCCAATGTCTGGATGGCGCCGGGCGCACGGCCGATCGGCAAGGGCAGGGCTGAGGCAGATGCCGCCAAGGCGGCAGAAAACAAGGCGCGCAAGGCCTCGTTCAAGCCGTCTTACGGCAAGCCCGGCGGCAAGCCGCAAGGCGGCGGCGCAAAGCCGTTCGGAAAGCCACGCGGCGAGCGTCCGGATAGTGGTGGCGACCGGCCGCGTGGCGGCCCGAAGGGAAGCAATGCGGATCGTCGGCGGTGAGTTTCGCGGGCGTCCGCTGGCCACGCCCCGCACCTTTGCCATCCGCCCGACCACTGACCGCACGCGTGAGGCGGTCTTCAACGTGCTGGCGCATCGCTTTCCCGAAAAACTGAACGGCGCGCGCGTGCTCGACCTGTTCGCCGGCACCGGCGCGCTCGGCCTCGAAGCGCTGTCGCGCGGCGCCTCCTACGCTGTCTTCATCGAGGAATCCGCCGAAGGGCGCGGCCTGATCCGCACCAATGTCGAGGCCTTCGGCCTCACCGGCCGCACCAAGATATTCCGCCGCGACGCGACGGGCTTGGGCGAGGCGGGCACCATCGCCGCATTTGGCCTGGTCTTCGCCGATCCGCCCTATGGCAAGGGCCTTGGCGAACGCGCTTTGCGCTCGGCCAAGGCCGGCGGCTGGCTAGCCCCTGGCGCGCTCTGCGTCATCGAGGAAGCGGCGGCGGCGCCGTTCGAGGCAGGGCTGGGCTTTTCGGTTGTCGACGAGCGCAACTATGGCGAGACGGTCATCCGGTTCATCGAGGCCGCCTGAGTTCGGCTTCCACGATGGCGCCTTCAAAATGACGAACAATTCGCTTTGCCTCGACCAGCAACCCCGCCTATCGTTCCACCACAACCGGAGCCATCTATGACATTTCAGGCTGAATGGCTGCGCGGAACGCTGTTGGGGCTGGCCCTGGTGATGGCCGCGCCGGCTCTGGCGGACAACTATCCTGACGACGGCGTCGTCACCGATTTGCTGCTCGACAACGGCATGGAAGTCGTCGTCATCCCCGATCACCGCGCCCCGATCGTCACCCATATGGTCTGGTACAAGATCGGCAGCGCCGACGAGCCGCCGGGCAAGTCCGGCATTGCCCATTTCTTCGAGCATCTGATGTTCAAGGCGACCAGCGACCATGCGGCCGGCGAGCTCGACCGCGCCGTCGCTTCCATCGGCGGCTCGGACAACGCCTTCACCTCCTACGACTACACCGCCTTTCACGAGACGGTGGTGCCGCAGGCGCTCGGTGAGATGATGGGCTTCGAGGCCGACCGCATGCGCAATCTCATCCTCAACGACGATGTCATCAAGACGGAGCGTGACGTCATCCTCGAGGAGCGCCGCTCGCGCATCGATTCCAATCCGCAGGCGGTGCTCGACGAGGAGATCGACGCGACGCTGTGGCAGAACCAGCCCTACCGCATTCCGGTCATCGGCTGGATGCAGGAGATGGAGAAGCTGAACCGCACCGACGCGATGGCCTTCTACAACAAATACTACACGCCCAATAACGCCGTGCTGGTGGTGGCCGGCGATGTCGAACCGGAAACGGTCAAGGCGCTGGCCGAAAAGACCTATGGCAAGATCGCGCGCGGCCCGGATCTGCCGCCGCGCATCCGCCCGGTCGAGCCGGAACAGAACACCAGGCGTACGGTGACGCTGACCGACGGGCGCGTCAGCGTGCCGAGCTTCACCACGCAATGGGTGGTTCCATCCTATCACACGGCAAAACCGGGCGAAGCCGAAGCGCTCGATGTGCTCTCCGAAATCCTCGGCGGCGGCAACCGCAGCCGGCTTTACCAGGAGCTTGTCGTCAGGCAAGGCATCGCCGCCGAGGCTGGCGCCTTCTTCCAGGGCACCATGCTCGACGACACTAATTTCACCGTCTATGGCGCGCCGCGCGGCGATGCCAAGCTTGCCGACATCGAAGCCGCGGTCGACGCCGAGATCGCCCGCATTGCGAAAGACGGCGTCACCAGCGACGAGCTGGAAAAATCCAAGGACCGTTTCGTACGCTCGATGATCTTTGCCCGCGACAAGCAGGAGGACATGGCCAACATCTACGGCTCGACGCTTGCCACCGGCGGCAACGTCCAGGACGTCCAGCAATGGCCGGACCGCATCCGCAAGGTCACCGCCGACCAGGTCAAGGCGGTCGCTGCCCGCTATCTCAATCTCGACCACGCAACGACCGGCTATCTTCTGCCGCAAACCCAGGCTGGGAATTAATTTGATGATGAACCAGCACGGTCCCGCTCTGCCTTCTCCCCTGGGCTCCTCCCCTTCTCCCCTTGTGGGAGAAGGTGGCCGAGCGAAGCTCGGTCGGATAAGGGGTGTTCCAGCTTGGCACCAACGGCACTTCGTCCAACACCCCTCAACCGTCTCGGCGCTTCGCGCCGATCCACCTTCTCCCACAAGGGGAGAAGGGAAGCGCGCGCGCTCCGGCCCGCTTCTGGCAACCCTCATCCTCTCCCTCGTCTTCCTCGTCCTGCCGGCGCTTTCCGCTCGTGCGGCCATGAACATCCAGGAGGTGACCTCGTCGAAGGGCATCACCGCCTGGCTGGTGGAGGATTATTCGGTGCCGATCGTCGCCATTCGTTTCGTTTTCGATGGCGGCGCGACGCAGGATCCGCCCGGCAAGGAAGGGCTTGCCAATCTGATGAGCGGCCTGTTCGACGAAGGTGCCGGCAACCTCGACAGCGAGGCCTTCCAGATCAAGCTCGACGATGTCGGTGCAGAGATGAGCTTCGACGCGCAGCGCGACGGCATCTACGGCTCGATGCGCATGCTGGCCGAGCAGCGCGACGGCGCCTTCGACCTGTTGCGGGTGGCGGTCAACCAGCCGCGCTTCGACCAGGCGCCGATCGACCGCATCCGCTCGCAAATCCTGTCCGGCATCATCGCCAACGAGCGCGATCCCGACACGCTCGCCCAACGCAAATGGCTGGACGCGATCTACGGCAGGCATCCCTATGCGCGGCCCGACCAGGGCACCAGGCAAAGCATCGCGACGATTACGCCGGCCGATCTCAGCGCCTTCCACAAGGCGAATTTCGCCCGCGACGGCCTGCATGTCGCCGTGGTTGGCGCCATCAACGCCGAGACGCTGAAGCAGAAGCTCGACCAGGTGTTCGGCAGCCTGCCGGAAAAGCAGGCGCTTACGCCCGTTCCGGACATCGACCTGAAGCTCGGCCAGCAGCTCGAGGTCGTCTACGACCAGCCGCAGGCCTCGCTGCAACTCGCCTATCCCGGCGTGAAGCGGAATGCGCCGGACTTTTTCGCCGCGGTGCTGATGAACGAGATCCTCGGCGGCGGCACCTTCACCTCGCGGCTGTTCGACGAAGTGCGCGAGAAGCGCGGCCTGGCCTACAGCGTCAGCTCCGACCTCGTCGATCACCAGCATTCCGAGGCGCTGTCCATCACCACCTCGACCCGTGCGGACCGGGTGGCCGAGACGCTGGCCGTGGTGCGCGACGTGGTCAAGCGCATGGCCGAGGAGGGGCCGACCGAAGCCGAGCTGGCGGCGACCAAGAAATACATGATCGGCGCCTATGCCATCAACAATCTGAATTCCTCCGGCGCGATCGCGTCAACGCTGCTCGAGATCCAGCTCGGCAAGCTCGGCATCGACTACATGCAGCGCCGCGCCGCCCTGATAAACGCGGTGACGCTGGACCAGGTTAAAGCGGCGGCGAAAAAGCTGCTCTCCGCCGAGCCGGCGGTCATGGTGGTCGGGCCGAAGCTCGGCGCGGCCAACAAGGGATGAGCCCTAGCTTCGGCATCGCCTTTGGCGGCGGCGGCGCGCGCGGGCTGGCGCATATCCATGTCATCGAGGTGCTGGACGAACTGGGCATCAGGCCGGCGGCAATCGCCGGTTCGTCGATCGGCGCCATCATGGGCGCCGGCATGGCCTCGGGCATGTCCGGCAAGGACATCCACGACTATACGCGCTCGATCCTCGGCCGCCGTGCCGAGGTGGCGACGCGCATGTGGCGGGCGCGGCCCGGCACTTTTGCCGAAGCGCTGCAGGGCGGCCTGCGGGTCAGCCAGTTCAATGTCGAGCGCATCCTCAAGGCGTTCCTGCCCGACGCCATTCCCGAGACCTTCGCCGAACTCAAAATACCGCTGAAGGTGACGGCAACGGACTTTTATGGCCACAAGCTTGCCGTGCTCGACGAAGGCGAGCTGCATTCGGCGCTGGCCGCCTCGGCGGCGATCCCGGCGGTGTTCCGCCCGGTGATGCGCGACGGCCGGCTGCTGATCGACGGCGGCATCTACAATCCCGTGCCGTTCGACCTGATCGAGCTCGACGCCGACATCATCATCGCCGTCGACGTGGTCGGCGCGCCGACCGAGGCGGGCCGCAAATTCCCGACCTCCGTCGACCTGATGTTCGGCGCCACGCAGCTGATGATGCAGTCGATCATCGCCAGCAAGCTCAACCAGAGCCGGCCCGACATATTGATCAGGCCGGCGGTGTCGAAATACCGGGTGCTCGATTTCATGAAGGTCGAGGCGCTGATGGCCGAGACGGTGGCGATCAAGGACGAGCTGAAGCGCGAGATCGAAAAGGCTGTCGAGGCCCGCGCCAAAGCCGAAGCCAGCAAGCGCACCAATCGTCTCGGCGGATGATAGGCGTCAGGCGTCAGCGCCCGCTCGACAATGAGCGTATCCTTCGTAAGTGGCGCGGATCAGCTCGCGATTGGCGCCAATCTCAGCCCCACTTCATCTCGCCGGTGGCAACCTTGGAGCCGATGTCGAGCGCAACGCCCATGCCGAGGCCGGGGAAGCGGGCTTCCATGGCGCCCTTCAGCGCGGCAGCGTCCTTGGCCTTGGCAAGTTCTTCCTCGAAGGCGATGAGATAGGTCTTGGTGTGCTCGACGCCTGAAAGGTCGGTGGCGGCCTCAGGCGTCATGTGCCCGGGCACGACGATCGCCGGCTTGCGCGCCGCGATCTTTTCGAGATTGGCGATCCAGGCGGCGCGCAGTTCCCTGGTCGGCGTGTCGGCGGTCCAGACGTGCACGCCCGAAAAGATCATCACCCCGCCGAACACCGCGTTCAGCGACGGCACGAAGAGGTAGCGCCGGTTGGCGAGGCCTTCCGCGGCGACGATCTCGATGGTCTCGCCATCGACGCTGAGCGTCTTGCCGTCGAAGGCTTCGGGGATGCCGACATCCGCAAGCGCCTGCGGGCCATTCTCCTTCAGCTGCGGCCCCCAGACGGCGAGCTTCTTTTCGACATTGCCGTTGATGGCGGCCACCGTCTCGGCTGCGGCGATCACCCGTGCCTGGGGGAACGCCTGCTTGATTGGCTTGAGGCCGAAATAATAGTCGGGGTCGGACTGGCTGATATAGATGGTGGTGAGCGACTTGCCCGTCGCCTTGATCGCCTCGGCCACGGCCCGGCCGTCGGGGTAGGTGAAACCGCCATCGATCAGCACGGCTTCGGTCGCCCCTGAGATCAGCACCGGGGCGCGGAAGAAGCCGTTTTGCCCGGCCGGAAAATGCTTCCAGGAAAGCCCGCCTGCCGCATGGCCAAGCCCGGCGGGAGCGAAGACCGCGGCAGCGCCGGCGGCGAGGGTGGTTTTCATGATGGCTCTCCGTGTGAACATGGATGTCTCCTGGGAATGCGGAATTCGGCGGCGCGCAGCCTCGATGCCCGCAAGATGGCAAAAACGCAATGCGTATTGAAGGCCGACAAAATAGACGTAATGTATGCCATTGCCTGACAATGAGACCACCATGAGCCAAGCATGAACCTGAACCGGCTGGCCTATTTCGCGGCGGTCGTCGATGCCGGCTCGTTCACGCGGGCCGCCGAGCGGCTGGGCATCACCAAGGCGGTCGTCAGCCAGCAGGTGGCGCGGCTGGAGCGCGATGTCGGAACGACGCTGCTGATCCGCACGACGCGGCGCGTCCATCCGACCGAGGCCGGCCGGACATTCCATGCCCGCTGCCTGCAAGTCCTGCAGCAGGCCGAGGATGCCTTCGACGAGCTCGCCCAGGCCGCCGCCGAGCCGACCGGCACGCTGCGCATCGCCGCCTCCAACGACTACGGCACGTCGGCGGTAGTGCCGGTGGTCGCCGCCTTCAGCGCGCGCTATCCCGCCTGCCGGGTGGAGCTGACGCTGGGCGACGAGACGATCGACCTGGTTTCCGGCCACATCGACGTGGCGATCCGCATCGGCTGGCTCGCCGATTCCAGCCTGCAGGCGCGGCGCATCGGCACCTTCCAACAATTTATGGTGTGCGGCGCCGGGTTTGCAGGCCGGTTCACGGCCGGTGAACCGCAAGACCTTGCCGGGCTGCCCTTCGTCGCCAACATGGCGCTGCGTGAACCGCTGCTATGGCAATTTTCGCGCGGCGATGACGAGCAGTCCGTGCGCATGCAGGCAACGATTTCGATCGACGCGACGCCGGCAGTGCTGGCAGCTGTCCGCGCCGGCGCCGGCCTGTCGGTGCTGCCGGACTTTTTGGTGCGGGACGAGCTCGCCGCCGGGCGGCTGGTGCAGGTCCTGCCCGAGTGGCGGCTGCCCTCCGGCGGCATCTACACAGTCTACCCCGCCGCCCGCTTCCGCCCGCCCAAGGTGACCAGCTTCGTCGAGATGCTGATTGCGGCCGTGCAGAAGGTGGGGTCGAGCGGGGAGGGACGCGCGTTATGAAATGTCATGCGCGTCACTGACAGATGTTCTTCGCTCAAGTCCGGCCGGGTCAAATTGACTTCAGGTATTCGATCAGATCGCTCTTCTCCTGATCGGTCAGGTTAAGACGCAGATGACCGTTATAGTGCTCGACAACGTCATCGAGTGTGGCGAACCGCCCATCGTGGTAGAAACCGCCCTTGTGAATTTTTTCGATATCCCAAAGGGCTCGCAGCGATGCCGTCCGGTAGCGTTCGTCTGGAGATCGCATTGCCTGGAAATCATCGATCCCTATCTCGTCGGCGGTATGCAGGTTCCAGCCCGGTTCCGTGAAGAGCGGCGGTACGTGGCAAGTGCCGCATTTGGCCTTGTCGTTGAAGAGAGCCTCGCCTTTCTCCGCGGCGGCGCTATCGAAGACGCCGTCCGGCGGTTTCGGTGTCGGCAGGGAGAGCTGATAAAAGTGGAGCGCCGGCAGTTTGGCTGTAATCCGGTCCTGCTTGTCCTGTTTGTGACCCTGCTTGGTTCGTGCTGCGACCGGATACTTCTCGGCGTTATCTAGGCGCGGATCGTAGAACACGCCTTTCCCGTGCATCTCGAGATTGCCGACATAAGCGTTCCAGTAGCTCACCGTGCCCCAGGCTCCGGTCCATGTGTGGTTGTTTACACCGGCCAGTCCAAATGCTGGCGGATTGAGCGTGGCGGCCGTCTTGCCATCCGGCCGGAATGCTTTGCCGTCGAGGTTCAGTTCGGCATCGAATTTCCCAGGACCCCACGCCTCAACCGCCTTCTTCACCTCCGCTTCTGATATCTGCAGCATCTCGGTAAGAGGGCAACGATCGCCCCGATATTGAGGTCGCGGTTGGGCCAGCCGTCCAGCCGTTGCCCGATCCCGGGTGCGTAGGCATCATCGACGGTTGAGTGGCAGACCGCGCATTGGATGCCCACCGAAATCAGCGTCTTTCCGTCCTCGGCGAAGAACCCGGTCACCCCGACAACGGCATTGGCTCTCAGCAGGACGAGCGTGCTCGCGGGGTCCGCGAGGTCGACCGCGCCCTTGTTGAGCGCCTCGGCCACATCCTTGGGAATGGCGTTCACATCGACCTTGAGGCCGAGCTCGAGGGCTTTCTTCGGACTCAGGCCGGGTCCCCTGCCGCCCAACTTCTCACCAGCGATTGCCTTGTGAAGCTTAAGTTTGCCGCCCCAGAAATCCTCACTGCGGAAAGTGTCGAACCGGAATGTCTCGCGGCCCTCCTCAAGGTATCGCTTGGCCTGCTCGGCGGCAGCGTTGTCGAAATCCTTCCCGCTTATTTTCCCCTTCGCGCTCATTTGAGCCGCGGCGGGGATCAAGCTTGAAGACAGGAGAAGAGCGAAAATTATTCCTGCACGCTCGAAACGCAAAGGCATGTCACGTCCCTCCCAAGACGATTGACAGTCGGCGGCCATCTTTGGTTCGCGAATTCCACGCAAAACGGAATGCAGCCCAATTACTTTAGAATGTTCTAAAGCAACAAAGGTTCCCGCGCCGATTCTCGTAAGACTTCTCGACGGGCATGCGCCTGCCTCTTGCGTCGGTGGGGGTTGGCGCATTACGCGAGACGCCCCCCTCTGCCCTGCCGGGCATCTCCCCCTCAAGGGGGGAGATTGGCTCATCACGCCATCCCAGCCGCATACTCCAGCGCGACCACGCCATTGCTGAATTGCGTGGCGGAAATCAGCTCGAGCGGCAATTGCGCGCCGGGCGGGAACAGCAGCTTGCCCTGGCCGACGGCACCGGGGTAGCTGAGCAGCCTGATGCGGTCGACAAGGCCGTGGCGCAGCAATTCTTGCGCGACGCTGAGGCTGCCATGCACATAGATGTTGCCGCCGCTGCCTTGCTTCAGCCCTCTGACCGCGTCCGGCAAGGCGCCAGTCAGCAGCTCTGCCGGCTGCCAGTCGAGCGCCGTCAAGCTGGTCGAGGCGACATATTTCGGCAGCGCGTTGAAGCGGTCGGCAAAATCTCCGGTTTCTTTTGGCCACGAGCCGGCAAAGATCTGATAGGTCGTGCGCCCCAAAAGCATGGCGCCGCTATCGGCAAGCTCGTCGTCCTTGAATTTTTGCATCTCGTCGTTCCAGGCCACGCTCGGCAGCTTCTCGACCTCGGCAATGCCATCGACGCTGATGAATTCGGTGATGATGAGTTTTCTCATGGCGGGCTCCTTCTGTCGGGGAGGCCGTGCGGGTGCGAACTGCACCGTCAACTAGCGCGGCGCTTTTTCAGGGGGAGGGTTTTTCCCGGTTCGCTTCCAAACACCGACACCGTGGGAAAAGCTTCTCCGGCCGCCCGTCGTTCGGTCATGCCACAAGGTCCGCGTCGGGTGGAGGGCCGGTCTTTTTTGCCTGTCCCCGATTGGATCTGGTTTGCAATTACCGGCTGCCTACAGGTGGGCAATACCGGCTTTCAGCAGTCCTTCGCGGACGTGCTGCACGTCAGACTCCTGGGCATAGTGCAGGGTGGCGATAAAAGAATCGAGGTCGAATTGGGGATCGAGCGTTCTGATCTTGCCTAGATGCGCCGCGGCCGCGATTTCGTCGCCGAGCCAGCCGTAGCAGGCAGCGGCGAAAGCGTGCTGAACCGAGTCCATGGTTGACAGATGCATGAAAGCTTCGATCGCCTCGCCATACTGGCGCGCGGCGAAATGCGCCTTTCCCAGATGGCTCCAGAACCTCTCCGGGTGGTGCGGGTTCAACTGCATTGCCTTGCGGATCCATTCAATTCCCTCTTCCGGCCTCCCCAGCCACGTCAATAACTCGCCTTGCTGCACCACCACGAGGTCGTAATTGGGATTGAGGGCCAGCGCCCGCTCTTGATGGTAGCGCGCTGTGGTCAGCTCATTGTTGTTCACGTTCACTGCCGCAAGAATGCGGTGGACATCGGCATCGTTGTTGTCCAGCGCCAGCGCCCTGTCCAGCGCTGCCGAAATGTTGTTCCAGACGGCATCCCTGTCTTTGCACCAGTTATGGACCCAGGCCTGGCCAAGAATGCAGGCCCGCCAGGCATGGGCATGGGCATAATCGGGGTCGAGCGTGACGGCCCTTTCTATCAGGGTTTGCGCGCGTTCATTATCCGCAATCGTGCTTCGGTGATGCAGCACCTTGGCAGCAAGCACACATTCATACGCGGCCATGTTTGCAGGTTTCGCCCGCGCGAGCTGGTCCCGCTGAGCCGCCTCGACACGACCGGGCAGCGTGGCTGCGATCGCCGCGGTCACCTCATCCTGAATCGCGAATATGTCATCCAGCTTCCGGTCATATTTGTCCGCCCAGATATGAGCGTCATTCGCCGTGTCGATGAGCTGAACCGTCACGCGCACCCTGTCGCCGATCTTGCGGACGCTTCCCTCCACCAGGTATTGGACGGCGAGTTTCTCGGCCACCTCGCGCACATTCACGGCGCGGTTCTTGTAGACGAAGCTGGAATTGCGCGAGATGACGAACAGCTCATGGTGGCGGGACAGTTCGGTGATGATGTCCTCGGTCAGTCCGTCCGCGAAAAATTCCTGCTCGGGGTCGCCGCTCATGTTGCTGAATGGCAGCACCACTATCGAAGGTTTCGAGATGGATCGCTTTGCCTCGACTTCTGGCAGGGCAGGACTGTCAAACCCAACGCGATAGAGGCGAACCGGGCGGCTGATGTTCTTTAATGTCTTCTCGCCCAGGTCCTCCATGGCAATTTCGAGACGGTCGGCAATTTGGGTCGCCACCGCTGCGGTCACGCAGATGCCGCCGACGTCGGCGAGTTGCTCGATGCGCGAGGCAATATTGACGCCGTCGCCGAAAATGTCGTCATCGTCGAAAATGATGTCGCCGAGATTTATGCCGATCCTGAATTCGATACGCCGTTCTTGCGGCACATCCGAATTGCGCCGTTTCATGCGCTGTTGGATTTCCACGGCGCATTTCACGGCATCGGTCACGCTCTGGAACTCAACGAGCATGCCGTCTCCGGTGGTCTTGATGATCCGGCCCTTGTTCTTGGCGATGGCGGGATCGACCAATTCTATGCGATGGGTCCGAAGGCGTGCGAGCGTGCCGGATTCGTCGGCCTCCATTAGCCGACTGTAGCCCGCCATATCGGCAGCCAGAATTGCGGCTAGTCTCTGTTCCATCGCTGAACCAAAAACCAAGCCTACGCTTCCTGTGCTGCCAAATCCAGCAATTTGGGCTTGTGGCTGAATCAAGAGGTCCGCAGCAGCAAGAAAGGGCGCCTTCCGCCTGGTGGCTGCGAACTCGATCGCATCAATCGCGGGAGACGCCCCGATCCGCGCGGCGTCAAACTGGTCGAGGCGACATATTTCGGCAGCGCGTTGAACCGGTCGGCGAAATCTCCGGTTTCCTTGGCCACGAGCCAGCAAAGATCTCAAAGGTCATGCGCCCCAAAAGCATGGCGCCGCTGTCGGCAAGCTCGTCCTCCTTGAACTTTTTGCATTTCATCGTTCCAAGTAACCCGGCAGCTTCTCGACCTCATCGACGCTGATGAATTCGCTGATGATGAGGTTTGGGATGGGCGGGCTCCTTTCTGGCAGGGGACGGGTGGTGCTGGGCTGAGGCGACATGTTTTGGGAAAATAGCGCGGCGCTCTGTTGGGTTAGGGTGAGGGAAGCAGTGACGGGCGGTCGGCGCTTGCTTGTCCGATGTCCGCTTTTAACCCCCCAAACCGGACCTACCTCTGGCGCGACGTGAACGGCAGCTTTGCGCCGCGATCCCGCCATTCGATGGCATTTGCACGGATTCCGAAAGCAGCCGCGCCGAGGGTGGGGCGCTGGCTAATGCGCAATCCAGTACCCCTGCTCGACTGATGTACTAGAGGACCGCTGTCTCCTTTCAAACAGCCGACGCTGTGAGTTAGACGGGGAATTTCAGGATGATGTTGGCAACGAGGTCTTCAATGAAGTCGATCACCTTCGACTTGTTGACCGTTACTCCCGAGGGATGAGCACACGAGTTTCGCGTGCCGAGCTTCTGATCCAGTATCTTCCGAACATCATTTGAAATGATACCTGCCGCGCGGCACAGCTCAATGAACTTCGTTTCCTTAATTTCGCTGAAGTCATCGCGCTGGAAAACGGAGCTGATTTTGACGCCTTTGTCCTTCGATAAGGCTTCGTTGAAGTCAGTCAGCTTGTGCGCGAGGATATAGGCGAACAGGTGATCCATCGCCAAGATCCACGTCATAATGATCGCGGCACGGTTCGCGCCAATCTCAAAGCAATCGACAGCCTCTTTCAAAAACTCCTTGTCCACACCGGTGGGTAGCTTGTGTTCTTGGCTGCGAAGGGTGGCGCTGGTCTGAGCGATCACCGTTTCCCCGCCGAGTTTCTTCGATAGTGCCTCTCTCATATGACGCTGCAACTTGTAGCCGCTTTTTTTCTTGATGTACTTTGGCGGCTTGGCCTTGAGGCCCTCCGAAAGGCGGGCGCTGATATTGCCTGGGACCACAAGGTCGCATGCTGAGAAGCAGTCTGCGACCTGTTTCGGTGTGGCCGTGTCTTGGCCTGACTCCACGGTCAAGAAATAAACGAACAACTCCACCAGCGCGCTTTGGCTCTGCCCTGCTGCACCGTCGATCGCATTGTAAAATCGATTGACGGTGTCAGTCATTCACCGCCCTTCTTCTTGAGGTCGAATTTAAAGTGATTATTACCGACAGTCGTTACCCGGATATCCGTCGGAGAGTTGTAATCAATAAAGCCAAACTTCCGACCGCTTGCGTCACGAAAAGCTTGTGAGAATACCTTCGGCACTCTCTCATCCGCCTTTTCATAGCACGTATAGAATTGATCGGTGTTGGGACCTTCAATGCCAAGCTTGTCGTTCATGAATTTGAGAAACACAAGGATCTTCTCGGCGTTGTTCTTGAGTTCATACTGCCCGTAGAATGCCGGGAGAGTGGAGGTATCGAGATTCTTGTCGAGTTTGGGAGAGTTCGCGACCACACCGCTGCCAGCATCGTCGCCGCCGCTGGCTTTCTTTTTGGATGACGGTTGCCGCTTGGTTCTTGGCTTGGCGAGGGTATCGTCATCGGCAGTCCCGGCAGGAGACTCAGCAGGAGCAGGAGCAGGGGTGGGCGAAGCAAACTTCACTCCGTTCAACAACTGACCTTTGAAGTCGGTATAAATTTCCCGCACAAGGTCTGGGTCACCCTCAATGTCGATGACACCTTGAGAGATGTTAATGTGAAGCTTCGTAGTCATCAGGCCCCCCGTGTTACGCCACGAGCGCCTCCTACCCAAAGCAGCGCTCTTGCGGCCAAGATATAATTTCAAGCCGCTTATGCAAGAGAGCTACAAGATGCGAGACTGCGACGTGAGCTGGTCGACGCTGATGTCGGTTAAACTACTTCGTCGAACAAAAGCGGACTTTACCTCCAACGGCTCCAAGCCGGACGCTCGGAGATGACTGCACTGGGCAGGAATCTCTGACGAACCAACCCCTCCACCTTCTCCTAATCTCCCTCTGAGAAAACCTTTTCCCAACCCGCCCCGCATCCGCTGACCTTACCCCTCAGCACTGCGCAGGCTCATAAGAGAAAGCTTTCCCCACCTGGGCGGACTGGGCTTTTGCCCGAACAGCCTGGCGCAGAGCCTGGTGCGGCGGCTCCTTTACCGTCGGGCCCGCTGACCAACGACCTGTCGCCGCGCCTTCGGCGCGAATTTTGTGACGGTCACCGCCCTCATGAAGCAACTCCGATGTTTGACAGTCACCGTGGCGATGCCAAGCCTTCGCGTAAGGGATGCGGGTAACGTCACCAAACGGAACAATCCGGCAGCCGGCGGGTTTGTAGGATGAAGGGCGATCTGTTTCGGAGGAAGATTACGATGAAACGCGTCCTTGCCCAAATTGTGGTGCGACTGATGCTCGGCGGCGCAACCGCCTGTCTGCTCACGATCGTCCAAATTCCCAACCCGATCATGCCGTTGTCGCTTGTGTCCGAAGCAAGGGCTGCCACCACCGTGTCGATCAGCACATTCTACGAAGACCTGTCTTCCTATGGTGATTGGGTCTCGTATCACGGAGCGACCGTTTTCGTGCCGGTTGATGTACCTGACGGTTGGCGTCCGTATACCGTTGGACACTGGGCCTATACCGAGCAGTATGGCTGGCTGTGGGTATCCGACGAGCCATTCGGCTGGGCGACGTACCATTACGGCCGCTGGGGCTATGCCGACGATATCGGCTGGTACTGGGTTCCGGGCACCCGTTGGGCGCCGGCATGGGTGAGTTGGCGTCGTGACAGGGAGCACATAATTTGGGCTCCGCTGCCGCCGCGCCGCGATCCGGATTTGATTTCAATCGAGGTGACCTTCGACACGACGCCGGATTATTACTGGGTTGTGGTCCCCACCCGCGAATTCCTTGTTGCGGACATTTCTACCGTCGTTATCCGTGATGAGCCGGAGTTTGTGCGCATCGTCGAGGCGGCCGAGCCGGCCGGCGACGTGACGATCCAGAACAACGTGGTGATCAACAAAGTCATTGATGTCGATGTGATCGAGAAGGAGACGAAGCAGGAGGTGACTGCCGTCAAGGTCAGCAAGACCGACGCACCCGAGCAGTCCGGCAAATTGGAAAACGATACGGTCAAGGTCTTTCAAGGTGAGGTGAAAGCCGATGCCGACGCCAAACCAGCTAAGCTCAAAGACATCGAGGAGGTGAAGCAGGTTCAGGCTGGCCGGAAATCGAAGCCGACCGAAGGCGCAGCAACGACCGAACAGGCCGAGCCGGAAAAGACCGCCAAGCCTGAGAAGCCGACGACCAAGGAGCAGCCCGCTGCCGAGCAGCAGCAGGCCGAGCCGGAAC
>NZ_SUEG01000128.1:14287-14594 GCF_005063415.1 Mesorhizobium sp. | reverse complement strand
CGTAATAGGGCGCGTCGCCGACCAGCAGGATCGCCGCATGGCCAAGCCGCTCGGCCTCAGTGACCGCTTGGCGCATCAGCGCCGAGCCGATGCCGGCATTTTTCAGCGCCGGGTCGACCGCAAGCGGGCCGAGCAGCAGCGCTGCCTTGCCGCCTTCGCCCAGCACCACGTCCCACAGCCGCACGGTGCCGGCAACAGTGCCCGACGCATCGCGCGCGACAAAGGCCAGGCCCTCCGAAGGCCGGCGGCCGCGCCGCAGCTTTTCCGACGACTTCTTCCGGCGCTTCGGCCCCATGGCGCGATCGAG
>NZ_SUEG01000128.1:0-14277 GCF_005063415.1 Mesorhizobium sp. | reverse complement strand
CTGAGACGACCCCCTCTGGCCACTTCGTGGCCATCTCCCCCTCAAGGGGGGAGATTACGCCCGCGGCGCCTTCAACAATGAAATCCAAAACGTCCATTTCCGCGATCCTTCACGAGCGGATTGTTCCACAGGCGAGCCCGGGCGGGCGACAGGCGCCCACCTCGGGATGATCCGATCGGTTCTTTCGAACCGTCAGATCACGTAGGATCGGAGAGGCTCGAAGCCGTTGAAGGCGACCGAGGCGTAGGTCGTGGTGTAAGCGCCGGTGCCCTCGATCAGCACCTCGTCGCCGATGGTCAGCGACAAGGGCAGCGGGTACGGCGTCTTTTCGTACATCACGTCCGCCGAATCGCAGGTCGGGCCGGCGAGCACGCAAGGCGCGGTCTCGCTGCCGTCATGGGCGGTGACGATCGGATAGCGGATCGCCTCGTCCATGGTCTCGGCGAGACCGCCGAACTTGCCGATGTCGAGGAACACCCAGCGCACATTGTCGTTGTCGGCCTTCTTCGAGATCAGCACGACCTCCGACTTGATGACGCCGGCATTGCCGACCATGCCGCGGCCCGGCTCGATGATCGTCTCGGGGATGGCGTTGCCGAAATGCTTCCTGAGCGCCGAGAAGATCGCCTGGCCATAGGCTTGCGCCACCGGCACATCCCTGAGATAGCGGGTCGGGAAGCCGCCGCCCATATTGACCATCTTCAGCACGATGCCTTCGTCGGCCAGCGTCGCGAACACCTTCTTGGCGTCGGCGAGCGCGCGGTCCCAGGCGGTCAGGTCGGTCTGCTGCGAGCCGACATGGAACGACACGCCATGGGCGTCGAGGCCGAGTGCCTTGGCATGGCGCAGCACGTCGACCGCCATCGCCGGCACACAGCCGAACTTGCGCGACAGCGGCCATTCGGCGCCCTCGCCGTCGGTCAGGACGCGGCAGAACACGCGGGCGCCGGGAGCGACGCGGGCGATCTTCTCGACTTCTTCGACGCAATCCACCGCGAACAGCCGGATGCCGAGCTGGTAGGCGCGCTGGATGTCGCGCTCCTTCTTGATGGTGTTGCCGAAGGAGATGCGGTCCGCCGGCGCACCGGCGTCCATCGCCATCTCGACTTCGGCAACGGAAGCGGTGTCGAAGGACGAGCCCATCGCAGCAAGCAGGCGCAGGATTTCCGGCGCCGGATTTGCTTTCACCGCATAGTAGATCCTGGAATCGGGAAGCGCCTTCTCGAAGGCGCGGAAATTGTCGCGCACGACATCGAGGTCGACGACGAGGCACGGACCGTTCGGACGTCGGGTAGCGAGGAAGTCAAGGATGCGCTGGGTAGCCATCGGTCTCTCCATCAGCGCCTTTCGGCGCGCACAAAGGCTTGCGGACGCGGGCTCTCGGCCTCGCGAACACGCGGTGGACAAAGGCGGGACGTCAAATCCATGGAACCAGCCGGTGGAGACCCCGGAACCATGAAGCGCCGTCTCGCGGCGGTGAACCTTGGCCTTGCCCGGCCTCGGTTCGCTTTGTCTGCCTTGGCTTGGATGGGAGACCCGTCCGCACTGCCGGCAATGAAGGTGTGCCTCTTCAGTAACCCCGGTCTTTGGACGACCGGCAGAACACCAGAAAGGCCCGCACCGTCGTTGCTTCAAGGTGTCCTCGGTTGGCGGTTGGCCGCTAAACCGACTGGAGGGGTTGGCTCCAGTTACCTTACCGATTGCCCTCACCATTCGAGGATCGGCGGACACCCACAGGCACGTGCGACTTTGGGCAAGCGCGATATAAGATCGAAAGATTTCACAATCAATAAAAATCGTATGGCAGGTTGTAAAATTTGTGGCATCGAACAATGGTGCGGCAACCGGAAGAACAATGCTGCGGCAAGCACATTCGGATATCGAACGCATGACAGGCACTCGCGGCCCGCTGAACGCTTTTCTCGACCTTGATCAAGTCCCTGTTACCAATGCGCAATCCGGCCCGCTTGCCGGCTTGCGGCTGGCCGTCAAGGATATCTTCGACGTCGCCGGCTATCGCACCGGCTGCGGTAATCCGCAGAAATACAGGGAGGCTTCGCCGGCCATGGCGACCGCGCCGGCCGTCCAGGCGCTGCTTGATTCGGGCGCGCGCTTCGTCGGCAAGACGCAGACCGATGAGCTGGCGTTTTCCCTGCTGGGGCTGAACGCGCATTTCCCGTCGCCGGTTAATCCGGCGGCGCCCGACCGGGTCACCGGCGGCTCATCCTCGGGTTCTGCCGCGGCGGTTGCCGGCGGGCTTGCCCACATCGCCACCGGGTCCGACACCGGCGGCTCGATCCGTGCGCCGGCAAGCTTCTGCGGCCTGGTCGGCCTGAGGACGACGCATGGCCGCATCCCGCTCGACGGCACCATGCCGCTAGCCCCTTCGCTGGACACGTTCGGCTGGTTCGCAAGCGACATCGTCACCTACGAAAAGGTTGGCACGGTCCTACTCGGCGATGATCCGCATTCCCACGAACTGAGACGCCCCGTCGCCCTCGATGCGCTTGACGGCCTCGTGCTCGGCCCGCACGAGGCCGATGAATATCGCGCCATGGTCCGCAGTGTCGCTTCGGTGCTGGGCACGCCGCGCACCGTCGGCCCGCTGTCGCATTCCACCGACGATCTCTATTGGTGCTTCCGCAAGCTGCAAGGCTATGAAGCCTGGCAAAGTCACGGCGCCTGGATCGCCGGCGGCGACCGCATGCTGGGACCCGGGGTCAAGGAGCGTTTCGAGCACGGCGCGACCGTCGACGCGGCAACCGCGCAACGTGAAACGGAACGTCGCGTTTCGTTTCGCCTCGAACTTGCCGACCTGCTTGGCGACGACGGCGTTCTTGTGCTGCCGACCGCTCCGGGTGCCGCGCCGCTCAAGGCCGCGTCATTCGACGATTTGCAGACCTATCGCGAGCGCGCGCTGAGACTGCTCTGCCTTTCCGGCCTATCCGGTTTTCCACAAATCACGCTGCCGCTCGGCAAGGTCGACGGGGCGCCGTTCGGCCTTTCGCTGCTCGGTCCGAAGAACAGCGACCGGCAGCTGATTGCGCTGGCCGCCCGCATCCTTTCAGCCCACCAAGGAGGCGCATGACATGGATACGCTGACCCGCATGCGTGCCTTCATCGATGTCGTCGAGGCCGAAGGCTTTTCGGCGGCGGCGCGCAAGATCGGCCGCTCCAAGGCGCTGTTGTCGAAATATGTGCGCGAGCTGGAGGACGAACTCGGCGCGCTGCTGCTCAACCGGACCACCAGGCAGTTCTCCCTGACCGAGGCCGGCCACACCTATTACCGGCGCGCCTCGGAGATCGTGCGCGAGGTCGATAGCCTTGCCGATGCGGTGCGCGAATCCTCCGGTGACGTGCGCGGCAGGATCAAGCTGTCTGCGCCGCGCACCTTTGCCGACGCGCCGATCGGCCAGTCGCTGATCGATTTCGCCAAGCAGCATCCCGACATCGTGCTCGACATCCATCTCGACGACCGTTTCGTCGATCTGGTCGAAGAGGGCTTCGATCTGGCGGTGCGCATTTCGCGGCTGGAAAATTCCTCACTGATCGCCAGGCGTCTGGCGCCATTTTCGGTACGGCTTTGCGCGTCTCCCGAACTGATCGCCAGGCACGGCATGCCGGTCAGGGCGCAAGACCTTGCCCGCGTGCCTTGCATCATCGACACCAATGGCCGCTGGCTCACCAACTGGCCGTTCAAGGGCGACAGCGGCGATACGGTGAGCGTTTCGGTTTCCGGCCCGATCGAGGTCAACAGCCCGATGGCGGCAAGGGCCGCTGCCGTGGCTGGATTGGGATTTTCCATCCTGCCGGATTTCATCGCCGCGCCCGACATTGAAAACGGCAGGCTGGTGACTGCGCTCGATGACCGCATCCTGCCCGGCGGCGGCATCTTCGCCGTCTATCCGCACCGGCGCTATCTGCCTGCAAAGGTTCGCGTTTTCGTCGACTTCCTGGTGCAGTGGTTCAAGACGCTGGACAACGCATGAGCTTTCAGCCGCGTTGCGGTCCCATTTTCGCCCGCTTTCTGGTAACTGTCGGCAATTCACCGAAGCCGATTGAATCGCGACCGAGAATGCACCTGAAACGGCAAGCAATCATGCTGGCTTCGGCCTTGACCGCGACGTTTGCCGCCGTCGGACCGGCTGAGGTGCATCCCCACGTCTTTGCCGAGGCCCGCCTCGAAGTGGTCCTTAGCCCGGATCACCAAACTGTGAAGGCATTGCGCCATGTCTGGCGCTTCGACGATCTGTTTTCGAGCACTGTGATGATGGAATTCGACAAGAATTCCGACCTGAAGCTCGACGATAAGGAGTTGAAGGATGTTGCCGACACCGTCCATGCCTCGCTTGCCGAATTCAACTATTTCCAGCTCGTCACCGTCGACGGCAAGGACGTGGCAATGACCCCGCCGCCGCAGCTGATGGCCAATTTCGACAACGACCAGTTGATCATCCTGTTCGAATCTGAACCGAAGGCGCCGATCAAGCTCAGCGGCAAGATCGACATCGGGGTGTACGACCCGACCTTCTACACCGCGATCGATTTCACCGAGGATGCCCATCTGCAGGTCGATGGATTGCCGCCGACCTGCACCAGCAAGGTTGTCCGCCCGAATCCGGATGAGGCGATCGCCCAGAACCAGAAGACCCTGACCGACGCGTTCTTCAACGATCCGACGGGCACCGACATGAGCAAGATCTTTGCCACCAAGCTTGAACTGACCTGTCAGCCGGAAGGATAGATCCAGTGACGAAACCGTCCCTGCGTTTGGCAGTCGGTCTTCTGGCCGCCGCCTTTGTGATGACGCACTTTCTCGGCTCCGCCCACGCCCAGAGCTCGCTCGGCATTGGCACCAATGACGGCATGGCTCCAACCGCCACCAGCCCGTTCGCCCACATCCTGATGTGGATCAATCTGCGCCAGCAGGAATTCTATCATGCGCTTGCCGGCGCGATGAAGGCGATGCGCCAGGACGGCAGCAAGATGTGGCTGCTCATCGGCCTGTCCTTTGCCTATGGCATTTTCCACGCTGCCGGCCCCGGTCACGGCAAGGCGGTGATCTCATCCTACATGGTGGCCAATGAAGTGGCGCTCCGTCGCGGCATCATGCTGTCCTTCGTCTCGGCCCTGCTGCAGGCGCTGACCGCGATCGTGGTGATGCTGCTCGCCTATTTCGTGCTGCGCGGCACCGCGATATCGATGACCGACGCCGCATGGTTCCTCGAAATCATGAGCTATGTTTTTGTCACCCTGTTCGGCGCCTGGCTGCTGTGGCGCAAGGCTGGTCCGGCAATCCTGCGCCTGTTCGGCGCAAATCCCGGCTACAGCCTCTCGGCTGCCCATGCCGGCCATTCACATGCCGGCCATTCACATTCCGCGCATGCCCATGCGGCACATTCCCACGCGCTTCATGCGCATGACCACCACGACCATGCGCATGACCATCACGATCACGGCGCCCACGACCACCACCACGCCCATGCCGCACACGATCACCACAGCCATGCGGCGGGCGAGGTCTGCGAGACCTGCGGGCACTCGCATGCGCCCGACCCGGCGCTGCTTTCCGGCGATCGCTTCGATTGGCGCACGGCCTGGTCGGCGGTGGCTGCCGTCGGCATCCGCCCCTGTTCCGGCGCGCTGATCGTCCTGAGCTTCGCGTTGCTCAACGGCCTATGGTTTGGCGGCATCCTGTCGGTGCTGGCCATGGCGCTCGGCACCGCAATCACTGTCTCGGCGCTGGCGACGCTTGCGGTCACCGCGAAGAACTGGGCGGTGTATTTCGCCGGCGACGGCCGCATGGGCAACCGCATCCATTCCTTCGTCGAGATCGGCGGCGCCGCCTTCGTCTTCCTGTTCGGACTGCTGCTGCTTTCGGCCAGCCTGACTGGCGCCTGACCTCGTTGCGTCCGATCAGGGCGCCTTAACTAGGGATCTTGCCACCCAACTCGTCCTCGATATGGACGCGGATGATGTCGTCGAAGCTTGTTTCGGCGGCAAAGCCAAGCTCCCTGGAGCGCCGCGCCTCGAAGCGTGTCGGCCAGCCCTTGACGATCGCCCAGATCGTCTCGTCGGGCTCCTCGCGGATCAGTTTCACCGCCCTGGCGCCGGCGACGCGTTCCAGCGCTTCGATCTGCTCGCCGACGCTGACGGCGACGCCCGGCATCGTCAGGTTGCGGCGCGGGCCGACGGCGGCACTGTCGATCTGAGCCGCATAGATCAGGAAATTCACCGCCGAACGCGGGCTGGCGTGTGTGTGGACGACCGAGCGCGGCACCGGCAGGATCGCTTCATGGCCGCTCAGCGGTTCGCGGATGATGCCGGAGAAGAAACCTGAGGCCGCCTTGTTCGGCTTTCCCGGCCTGACGCAGATGGTCGGCAGCCTGATGCCGATGCCGTCGAAGAAGCCACGCCTGGTATAGTCGGCAAGCAGCGCCTCGCCCATCAGCTTCTGCGTGCCGTAGGACGTCAAGGGCGTCGGGTGGAACTCGTCCGGAATGATGTCGGGAAACGGCGCGCCGAACACGGCGATCGACGAGGTGAAGACGACGCGTGGCGTATAGGCGGCCAAACGGATGGCATCGAACAGTGCCCTTGTGCCGTCGAGATTGACGCGATAGCCGAGATCGAAATTGGCCTCCGCCTCACCTGACACCACGCCGGCGAGATGGAAGATCACGTCAGGGCGCGGCGCGACCAGATTTGCCGTCGCGCCCGGCGCCGCAAGATCGCCGGTGTGGACGCCGATGCTGACGCCGTCGAGGACCGGCGCCTGCGGCGGCACGATGTCGTGAAGGTCGAACGCGCCGATCTTGCGGCCGCCGAGTGTCCCGTCCTTGGCCAGCCTGGCGATGAGCTTGCGGCCGACCATGCCTGCCGCGCCGGTAATCAGAATGCGCATGTCATTTTCCTTTTTTGCGCTGGCTGCGGCTACGCAGCCAGAACACGACGAAGATTGCCACCATGAAGATCGCGGCGACGACGCCGGCAAGCACCGTCGAGACCTTGCCGACCGCCAGCATCACGGTTGGGAGATAATAAGCTGCGATGCCGAACAGCAGCAAAATCCAGGCAGCGCCGATCGCCGCATTGCGGGTGTCGCGGTCCATTACGCGGCCCGAGAGTAGCGGGAGTTCATGTTGATCGTTGCCAATGCCCAGGAACTCCCGAAGTCAGTGATAGTGGCCACGGTGTTGTGCCGTATCATGCGCATGCTCGTGCTCCTCATCATGCTCATGGCTATCGGCACATTGGCCGAATTCCGGTTCGACCGTGGCATGGGCTATGCCATGTTCTGCTGCTAGTCGCTTCTTGATCGCGCTGACCGCCATATGCGCGTCGACGCCCTCATTGAGGCAGGCATGCAACGTCGCCATGTTGCTGGAGCCGTCGAGCGACCAGACATGCATGTGATGCACCTCGCGCACGCCCTTGACCGAGCCTTCGATGTCCCTCGCGATCAGGTCGCGGTCGAGGCTTGCCGGCACACCCTCGAGCAGGACGTGAGCTGCCTCGCGCATCAGCGACCAGGCCGTGGACAGGATCAGCAGCGAGACCAGGATCGACAGGATCGGATCGATGGGCGTCCAGCCCGTCGCCAGGATCACCAGCGCCGCGACGATCGCCGCCGCCGAGCCGAGCAGGTCGCCGAGCACGTGCAGCATGGCGCCGCGCATGTTCAGGCTGCCGCGGTCGCCGCCATGCAGCACGTAGAACGAGCCGAGATTGACCAGCAGGCCGGCGACCGCCACGACCAGCATCGGCCCGCCGAGCACCGGAGCCGGCGCTTGCAAGCGGCCCCAAGCCTCGTAGACGATCCACAGCGCGATGGCGAAGATGGCGATGCCGTTGGTGTAGGCGACCAGCGTCTTGACCCGGCCGAAGCCGTAGGTGAGGCGCACGGTCCCCGGGCGGCTTGCAAGATGAAAGGCATACCAGGCAAGGCCGAGCGCGACGCAATCGGCAAGCATATGGCCGGCATCCGCCAGCAGCGCCAGTGAGCCGGTGAAGATGGCGCCCAGCGTCTCCGCAACCATGAAGCCGGCGGTCAGGCAGGCAGCGATCAGCACGCGCTTCTTGTCGGTCGAGCCGTGCACATGACCCGCGCCATGGCTGTCGTCATGCCCTTGCGCAGCGTGGTCGTGGGTATGCGCCATTCTATGTAGCCCTTGCTAGAGCCTGATCCATCCCGGCAGAACCGGGATGGAGGCTCTGTCTTCTTGTTTGACCATGATCTTGTCCGAAAACCGGCATCCACTTTTCGGGACCATGGTCAGGCGCCGAACTCGGCGCGAATATCCTCGAGCCGCCGCCTCTGCTGGCCATCGCTGTCGAAATTGGCCGGATCGAGCCACGCCTCATAGGCTCTGCGCAGATCAGGCCATTCCTTGTCGATGATCGAATACCACGCGGTATCGCGGTTTTCGCCCTTGACCACAAGATGCTGACGGAAAATGCCCTCGAATTTGAAGCCGAAACGTTCCGCCGCGCGCTTCGACGGCTCGTTGCGATTGTTGCATTTCCATTCGTAACGGCGGTACCCAAGCTCGTCGAAGATATACTTCATGAACAGGAACTGCGCTTCCGTCGCCGCCGGCTTTCGCGAGATCAGCGGGCCCCAATATATGTTGCCGATCTCGATGACGCCGTAGGTGGCGTCGATACGCATCAGCGTCTGGCGCCCGGCGACCTTGCCGCTGGTCTTGTCGATGACGGTAAAGAACAGCGGGTCATCGCTGGCTTCGGCCTTGTCCAGCCATGGCTGGAAGTCGGCGCGGGTCTGCGGCGGGTAGTCGAACAGCCAGGCGAAGCGATCGCCGGCATCGGCCACCGACGAGGCCTCGAATAAGCCGTCGCCGTGCTTTTCGGCGTTGAGCGGCTCCAGCCTGACAGTGCGGCCCTCCAGCACCTTGCGTCCGGGCCGCGGGCGCGGCTGCCAATTCTTGAGATTTTCCGACACCGAAAACTCCAATCCGTTTGACTTTTGCGGGCGGACGCTCACAAAAACGCACGCTCGCTGAAAGAACCACACGGACGGGAAAAATGCTCCACACGATTTCGGCCTTCGACCGCCTCGGCGAGGAAAATGCGTTCGCGGTGCTGGCGCGCGCCACGGCACTTGCCCACCAGGGCCGCGATATCGTCAATCTCGGCATCGGCCAGCCCGACTTCAAGACGCCGCAGCATATCGTCGAGGCCGCGATCAAGGCGCTGCGCGACGGCCATCACGGCTATACGCCGGCCAACGGTCTGCTGGCGACGCGTGAAGCGGTGGTCCGCCGTACGCTGGCCACCACCGGCGTCGAAGTCTCGCCGGAAGCGGTGATGATCCTGCCCGGCGGCAAGCCGACCATGTTCGCGGCAATCCTGATGTTTGGCGAGCCGGGTGCTGAAATTCTCTATCCCGATCCCGGCTTTCCGATCTACCGCTCGATGATCGAGTTCACCGGTGCTGCCCCCATCCCGGTGCCGATGCGCGAGGAAAACGGCTTCGCCTTTTCCGCCGCGGAGACCTTGGCGCTGATCACGCCGAAGACCAGGCTGCTGATCCTCAACTCGCCCGCCAATCCGACCGGCGGCGTCACGCCGCGAGCCGAGATCGAGAAGCTGGTCAAAGGGCTGGAAGCACACCCGGACGTCGCCATCCTCTCCGACGAGATCTACGATGTGATGACCTATGACGGCGAGACGCATTGTTCGCTCCTCGCCTTCCCCGAGATCCGTGACCGGCTGATCGTGCTCAACGGCTGGTCGAAGACCTGGGCGATGACCGGCTGGCGCATGGGCTGGTCGATCTGGCCGAACGGCGACAAGGGCGCGCATCTCTACGATAAGGTGCGCAAGCTGGCGGTCAATTGCTGGTCCTGCGTCAACGCACCGAGCCAGTATGCCGGCATAGCCGCCATCGACGGCCCGCAGGACGACGTCGACAGGATGATGCGCGCCTTCGACCGCCGCAGGAGGGTCGTGGTCGAGGGGTTGAATGCCTTGCCCGGCATTTCATGCATCACGCCGAAAGGCGCCTTCTATGCCTTCCCCAATGTTTCCAAGACCGGCTGGAAGGCCAAGAAACTCGCCTCGGCGCTGCTGGAGGATGCCGGCGTGGCGCTGATCGGCGGCCCCGATTTCGGCATTCTCGGGGAAGGCTATGTCAGGCTGTCCTACGCCAATTCCGAGGAGAACATCCTGCGCGCGCTGGAGCGGATCGAGGCGTTCCTGGCGAAGTGAGGACGGCGGTACACGACGGACGAAAGGAGACGCCAGATGTTCTATGCCATTCTTGCCTATCACGAGGAAGAAGCGATTACGGCACTGACGCCTGAGCAGGATGCGGCGCTGATGACCGATCTTCTCCAGATCAACGATCGGCTCTACCGGCAAGGCACCCTTGGGCCGGCGGCGCGGCTCGGCGCGACACAAGACGCCTGCACCTTGCGCGGGCCAGGCACCGGAATGGTTATCGATGGCCCCTTCGCCGAGACCAAGGAACAATTGCTGGGACTCTATGTCGTCGACTGCGCCAACCGTGACGCCGCTATCGACATTGCGCGCGATCTTCGCCGCGTCAATCCGACCGCGATCTACGAAATCCGTCCGATTTCGCTCTATTTACCCGGCGTGCCGCTTCCGGTCACGCGGCCCTGATTTAGGACCGGGTTGAGACTAATTTAGCCTCGCCCGACAAACGGCATCTTGGTCGCCATCACGGTCATGAACAGCACGTTG
This sequence comes from Mesorhizobium sp., assembly GCF_005063415.1. Taxonomy (GTDB): domain Bacteria; phylum Pseudomonadota; class Alphaproteobacteria; order Rhizobiales; family Rhizobiaceae; genus Mesorhizobium. The sequence continues at coordinate 3,549 of NZ_SUEG01000128.1, read as the reverse complement.
GCGTCGAGCGGCAGGCTGGCCATATGGAGGACGGCATCGGCGACGCGCTCGACATCCATCACCGCTTCGGCGGCAATGGTGCCGTTGGCTTGCGGCACGCCGACCGTCATCGCCTGCGCCATGTCGGTCAGCGCGTTGCCGATGTCGATCTGACCGCAAGCAATGTCGAAGGGCCTGCCGTCCAGCGCCAGCGTCTTGGTCAGCCCGGTGATGGCGTGCTTGGTCGCCGTATAGGGCACCGAGCCCGGCCGTGGCGCATAGGCCGATACCGAGCCGTTGTTGATGATGCGGCCGCCCATCGGCTGCTGCCTGCGCATGGCGCCGAACGCGGCGCGAGCACACAGGAACGAGCCGGTGAGATTGACCCCGACGATGTCGTTCCACACGTCGACCGGAATATCGTCGATCAATGTCGATTTGTAGCTCGTGCCGGCATTGTTGAAGAGCAGGTCGACGCGCCCGAAAGCCGCAGCCACCGTCTCGAACAGATCGTCGACCTGATTGGCCTTGCTGATGTCGCAGGCGAAGGCCAATGCCTTGGCCTGCGTCGGCCCGGCCGCGGCAATCGCCTCCTCCAGAACCGGCTTGCGGCGGCCGCAGAAGACCGTGTTCCAGCCGGTCTTGAGCAGCGCCGTGGCGACGCTCTTGCCGATGCCCGTGCCGGCGCCGGTGACTATGGCGGTTTTATAGTCGGTCATGGCTGTACTCCCTGAAAGGGATGAGCCATCGCAAATGACGGGAACCATGGCAAGCCGGCCCAAAGCCTGTGCTCACAAAAAGGGCGGCCATTGGCGACCGCCCCTGATCCGAACCGGGCTTGGGAGGAGGAAAGCCGATTCGACTGCCTGAATCATGCGCCCACCGGATTAACGAGAAGCTAACGCCAACGGCGCACCGGGTCTCCGCCGCCCTACCTTCAACCTACCAGCGCGAACCGGTCACCGGCTTGGCCGTGCTGCCCGCTGCCGGCACTTTCGCCGCCGTCACTGTCGCCTCGACATGATCGACCAGCGCGTCCGGCAGGCCGAGACGACCGGCAAGCAGGTCGAGATAGCCGCGTTCGGCCCGCGTGTCCGGATCGATGGCAAGACGCGAGGCGGTGTAGAGTTCCAGCTTTTGCGCATCGGTCTTGGCTCCGGCGATCAGCACATCCAGATCGAGTGGTGCCTCCAGTTCCGATATCAGGAATTTCTCCGCTTCGGCGCCGACGCCGGCGAGGCTGAGCTTGCCGGCGATCTTCTGCCGCTCTTCGTCATCGACGTGGCCGTCGGCCTTCGCCGCCGAGATCATCGCCCTGACCAGCGTCAGCGTGAATTCGTCTTCGCCCTGCGGCGCTTGCGACGGATGGAAGGCGGTATCGGCCGGCGGCGGCAGCAATTCCGGTTCGCCGGCAGCTTGTTGCTCGGCCGGCGCGTTGCCGTTCTTGTAGTTCTGGTAGGCCTTGTAGGCGAGGCCGCCGATCGCAGCCAACCCACCAAGCTTCACCGCCGCACCGGTGACCTGACGGCCTGGGCCGGTTCCGAGCAGCACCGCGGCCAGCGCACCGGCGGCAAGCGGATTGTCCTTGGCCATCTGCACCGCCTGCCCTGCCTTGTCGCGGACAGTCGATCCGGTACCGGGAACTTGCGAGCCGAGCAGATCGTCGAGGAGCTTCTTGGGATCGAACATCTATGCCTCCAGAATTGGCCCGGCCGAAGGTGCGCGGGCAGGTTTGGACGTCGAAGACCTAGGTCCCGCAGTTTGACATTACAATGACGGGGTGCATGCTTTTGCCCGCTGCCACGCATGACCTCGCACCGACATCTGCTGGGATTTCACGCGGAAATCAAAGTGCTGCAGCCTCCTTCCGCGCCCAAAAAAACACGCGACGCTCTGGACATTGGACGTGTCGAAACCGCCCCCGACTTCGACTAATGTCGCGGCATGTCGCTTGAGAGGAGCCTGGCATGACCGATGAGACAGACCGCGAACCGGCACACGACCCCCAGGAACTGGAGCGCCTGCTGATTTCGCGGCAGTGGGTCGGAGACATTGACGGCATGGCCGCGCTTTTTGAGCCGCATGCAGTCATCGACAGCGGTGGCGGACAACTGACGTTCGGCCGCGAAGCCATCCGAACGCTGTTCGCGGAGATCACCGCAGCCGGCCGAAAATTTCAATCCGGAGATCAGCGTCCGGCTGTCATCAATGGCGACCTGGCGCTCACCTCGACCCGGCTTCCCGACGGCACGATCACTACCGAGGTCGCGCGCCGGCAGAACGACGGGACATGGCTGTGGGTCATCGATCGCTTCTCTGTTGCTTAACGTGAAGTTGATCGACGTGAAGCTAACTTCCGATGTGGCGGTCGCCGCGTGCTTGCGCCAGCTCGACCTGTCGCTGGCGCTCGGCGTAACGGGAGCGATCTTCGTCCGAGCGGGCATCGAAGCAATGCGGGCATGAGACGCCGGTAGCATATTTCGGCGACAGCCGGTCTTCTGCCGCCAGCGGATGCCGGCAGGCGCGGCAGAGTTCGGCCTCGCCTTCGAGCAGCCCGTGCGATACCGAAACGCGCTCGTCGAAGACGAAGCATTCGCCTTGCCACAGGCTCTGTTCGGCAGGGACGTCCTCGAGATATTTCAGAACGCCGCCCTTGAGGTGGAACACATCCTCGAAGCCGAGCGACTTCACATAGGCCGTCGCCTTCTCGCAGCGTATGCCGCCGGTGCAGAACATCGCGACCTTGCGCCCCTCGAGCTCATGCCGATGCTGCTCGACCCAGGCCGGGAATTCGCGGAAGCTGGTGGTGGCGGGATCGACAGCGCCCTTGAAGGTGCCGAGCGACACCTCGTAGGCGTTACGCGTGTCGATGACGATGGTGCCTGTATCCGAGATCAGTGCGTTCCAGTCAGCTGGCGCAACATAGGTGCCTGCACCTGCCGCCGGATCGATATTCTCCACGCCCATGGTGACGATCTCGCGCTTCAACCGCACCTTCATGCGGTGGAACGGCATCGTTGCGGCGCTGCTGTATTTGATCTCGAGGCCGGCGAGACCGTCGATGGATTCGAGATGACCGATGAGCGCCGCGATAGCCGCTTCACTGCCGGCGACCGTGCCGTTGATGCCCTCACGCGCCAACAGCAGCGTGCCTTTGATGCCGCGTGCGCAGCAGAAGGCGGCGAGCGGCGCGCGCAGCGCCTCGAAGGTGTCGAGCCGGGCGAAGCGGTAAAGCGCGGCAACACGGACGGCTTGGCTGGACGGTGTCATCACCAAGCCACTAAACGCTCACGACAGCCGGATCAAGGCAGAGCCGGGAGCGGTCTGACCGCGGGTGCGTTTCGAACACCACGCGTGACATCGCGACACGCCGCGTTTCGTGGACAGAAAAACCGCCTTCTGCTAACCGGTCGACTTGATCAACAGAGGAGAGACGACGAATGCCCAGCACGACCGAAAAGCTCCTGTCGCTCCTCAACGGCCAGCCGGTCATACCGGTGCTGAAGATCGCCAATCCCGCCGACGCGGTGCCGCTGGCCCGCGCGCTGGCCCCGCGGCGGCCTGCCGGCG
>NZ_SUEG01000127.1 GCF_005063415.1 Mesorhizobium sp. | reverse complement strand
GGATCAGGCCGCGCTGGACAGCGCCGAGGCCAATGTCGCCTCGGCAAAAAGCCAGGTTTCGGTCTTGCAGGCGCAGGCCAGGAGCGCCGAGGCGCAGCTCGAGCAGGCCAAGGCCAGCCAGGAGCAGGCCCGCACGACGCTGTCACGCACGACCATCACGGCACCCGCAGCCGGGCGGGCAACGAGCATTTCGGCCGCTGACGGCACCTACGCCCAACCCGGCCAGGTATTGATGATGTTCGTTCCCGACGAGGTCTGGGTGAAGGCCAACTTCAAGGAGACGCAGCTCGACCTGATGCGGCAGGGACAGCCGGTCGACATCGACATCGACGCCTACCCGGACAAGTCCTTCCATGGCCGCGTCGACAGCATCCAGGCCGGCAGCGGCACCGCCTTCAGCCTGCTGCCGGCCGAAAATGCCACCGGCAATTACGTCAAGGTGGTGCAGCGCGTGCCGGTCAAGATCGTCTTCGACAAGCCGCCGGATGTGCTTCTCGGCCCGGGCCTGTCGGTGGTGCCGACGGTCAAGGTGCGATGAGCGGCGAAACCGCCAGAAATCAGGGCGAAAGCCGATCCGCCGCCGGGACACACAATCCCTGGCTCATCGCCGTCGTCGTCTCCATCGCCACTTTCATGCTGGTGCTGGACACTTCGATCGCCAATGTCGCCCTGCGCAACATCGCCGGCAGCCTGGCTGCCGGAATGGACGAAAGCACCTGGGTGATTACCACCTATCTCGTTGCCAACTCGGTAATCATCCCGGTCAGCGGCTGGCTGGCAAGCGTCATCGGCCGCAAGCGCTATTACATGCTCTGCGTGGCGACCTTCACCGTCGCGTCGCTGCTGTGCGGACTGGCGCCCAACCTGGAACTGCTCATCCTGTTCAGGGTCCTTCAGGGCCTCGGCGGCGGCGGCATGGCGCCAAGCGAGCAATCGATCCTTGCCGACACCTTTCCGCCTGAAAAGCGCTCGCAAGCCTTCGCGCTTTACGGCATTGCCGTCATCGTCGCACCGACGGTCGGGCCGACGATCGGCGGCTGGCTGACGGACCATTTCTCCTGGCACTGGATCTTCTTCATCAACGTGCCGTTCGGCATCCTGTCGCTGGCGCTGGTGCAATGGCTGTTGGTCGAACCGGACATACTCGAACGCGAACGCAAGGAACGGCTGAAAGGCGGCCTGAAGATAGACGGGGTCGGGTTCGTCCTGGTGGCGATAGCCTTGGGATGCCTGGAGATCTTCCTCGACCGGGGCCAGCGCTACGATTGGTTCGCCTCGAGTTTCATCACCACTTTCGCGGTGATTTCCGCAATCGCGTTCCTGCTGCTTATCCCATGGGAAATCAGTCGCAGCGATCCGGTCGTCGACATGCGCCTGTTGTTCACGCGCCAGTTCGGTACGGCCTTCCTGGTCATGATGGCGGTCGGTGCTATCCTGTTCAGCACCACCCAGATCGTGCCGCAGCTGCAGCAGACGACATTTGCCTACACCGCGACGCTCTCGGGCCTTTCGATGATGCCGGGCGGCATCGCAATGCTGATCTTGATGCCGGTGTCTGGATTTGTAGGCAGCATCGTGCAGCCCAAATACTTGATCATGATGGGCATGTCGGTGGTCGCAGTGGCCCTTTGGCACATGACCTCCCTCACCCCGGACGCCAGCTTCCGCTTCTTTGCCTTTGCCCGTGTCTTCCTGATGGTCGGGCTGCCGTTCTTGTTCATTCCCATTTCAACCGCGGCCTATGTCGGCCTGCCCCCGCAGAAGACCAACCAGGCATCGGCGCTGATCAACGTTGCGCGCAATATTGGCGGCAGCATCGGCGTGTCGCTGTCCAATACCGTCATCGCGCAAAGCTCCCAGATCCACCAATCGAACCTGGTCGGCCGCACCGTGCAATCGTCGCCCGCCTATCAGCAGGTGCTTCGGCAGGCGACCGAGCATTTCGTCGCCCATGGTTCGCCGCTGGTCGAGGCGAAGCAGCAGGCGATCGGCTGGCTCGGCCAGTTGATCGCCCGCCAGGCCACGTTGCTCGCCTATGTCGATGTCTTCCGCTACTGCGCGGTGGCAACCGCCCTGCTTGTTCCGCTGGCGCTGCTGCTGCGGTCAAGCAAGTCGGGCGGCAGCCAGCCGAATCCCGAAATGGGCTGACCGGCCAAGTGCGACCGTGTGGTTTTCAAAAACGAGGAAGCCGGGAACCAGCTGACCCATTGCGTTGTTCTGCGCCAAGAGGAGATGATCACGATGGCCACTATTCCCACACCCGAGCCAACACCGACCCCGGTACCGCCGCCTCCCATCCCCGATCCCAAGCCCGTGCGTGAGCCGGACCCCGACAGGCTCCCCGACGAGGACCCCATTCCCAATCCGGATGAAAACGATATTCCGCCGAAGCGGATGTCTTTCAGCCGGCAGTTACCGTGATCGCTCTGCAGCGTGTCGGCCGATTGCTTGTGCCAGGTGGCGGCGCCTGTCAGATTTCGAGCATGGCGTAGGGACGGCCGGTCGGCTTGGCGACATGCATGGCAACGTTATAGACCGGCGCCCCGCCCGGCGTGCGGCCCTCATAGGCGCCGCGATGCGCATGACCATGCACCACCGCGCTGACCTGGAACCGGTCTATTGTCTCGGCCAGGCGTGACGAACCGAGAAACGGGAATATCTCCAGCGGCTCGCCTTCGACCGTCTCGACGACAGGCGCGTAGTGCAGAACGACAAGCGTGCGTTTGGCGCGGACCTGCCGCATCGCGTTTTCAAGCCGCATCGCTTCGTTCACGCTTTCCGCCACCATTGACTTGATCGCTGGTTCGCCGAAGGAGCCGAGCATGCGCGATCCAAAACCGCCAACGAAACCCTTGACCCCAACGAACCCGACCTCGTGAATCTCTGTCGCCTCGCCGTCGAGCAGGTGAATGCCCGCCTGGCGCAGAATGTCGGTGACCTGGTCGACGGCGCCTGACTCATAGTCGTGGTTGCCAAGTACGGCGACGACCGGGATCGTGCAAGCACGCAGTTCCTCGGCAAGGATTTCGGCCTCCCGAGGCTTGCCGAGATTGGTAAGGTCGCCCGTCAGCACGAGAACCTGGGCTTCACGCGACATCTCGCCGAAAAGATCGCGGTACGAGGCCTGGTCCTCCTTGCCGACATGCAGATCGCCAATGGCGGCGATCTTGAGCGTGCTGCCGTTTTCCACCTTTGCCGAGGCAGTTTCGAGCTCGTCAGCCATTGCTATGTTCTCCTTCACCGCCGACGTCGGCAAAGCCCCATTCCTTGACGTCGATCTCATAGTCGGTTCGTGAAAGCATGCGCCCACGGCAGATTTTCATCCGGGAAGGTGGCAATTCGCGCTGCTTGGCCAGCCGGTCAAGCAGCTCGTCGAGCAGCCAGGCGGGTACGCGGCCCCGCTCCGACGGATAGATCCATCGGAAGTTCAAGAGATGCATCAGGAGAACTTCCCAATGAACTTCCATGTAGGAAAGCAGCCTTTGCCAGTCGATCTGGTCGTGCGTCTTGAGGATGGTGTGCGAAACGTCGGCGCCATCGTGGCGGCCGCGGTCCTGGATGAAACATTTGGACCAGACAAGCTCGGTGGGACCGATGATCCGCACCTGGCTGCCCAGCAATTCGCCCTGACGGGCGTGCTCCAGCCACTGGTCGTCGACCGGCATTGTGCCGTTCATTGAGGCGAAAATGACGTCGAAAAAATGCGTCCCCTTGAACACTTTGCCGAGCCACCGGTCGTCCTCGACCACGACGGCGTAGCCGATCTGCTTGAAATGGGCGAGGATGCGCGGGCAGTCGCCGGCCTTGCAGAAAATGTCGAGATCCTTGGTCGGGCGGATGATCCCGGTATAGGCGCTTACGGCATAGGTGCCGGCGACGAGAAAGGGGATGCCGGTCGCGACAAGCTCGCGGATCGCTTCGATATAAAAGACCTCCGCTTCGGCATTGCGAGGCGTCGGGGCGGCTTTTGGATCGACCGACGGAACGGATGCCGGGATAGCGCTTTCCGGTGGGGGATTGATGATCATAAGCAATGGTTCCTGGCCCGGCAGACCAGCAGCCGCCTGTATCTAATAGCCAAGCACGCCCGATGGTTCCCACCGCTGCGCGCCACTGCCGCTCTTGCCTTCCGCATCAGGTGGACACGCCGCCGCGGCAGGCCTTCGAAGCGGTCATGGCAGTCGGCCGCGGCGGCGGCCCTAAAAAGACATGTGAGCGGTCATTTTTGACGTCAAGATCGCAGCGCGGTCAGCCTCAAGCGCGTCGAGGCGGAGTAGGCCCGCTATCATCCTCGAGTTCGGAAAGGATTGGCTTCAACATGGTTCCCGAGCTGTCGGAGGCGCTGCGCACCCGGCGCAGCAGCCACTTGAGCGCACGTGGCCAGACCGACTCTGTTTTCCGGAAAGCCGCAGGCGGCGTGGCAAAAAGGCCATTCTCCATTTTGTAGTTCCTCTTTGTCTCGGTCCAATCAGCGTTCTTCAACGAGCAAAACTGGTGTTGGTTCCGCGTCGCCGTTGGGAAGCACGGGCCGGCCAGGCGAAGCCACCATTTATGGGTTCGAGCAGGCTAGCCTCGTGCGGCATTGGCGCTCGCGAGACCAGGGTTCTCGGCGACCAAGTCGCGGAATTCAGCTACTAGCCGGCGGGATTCAGCTCGTATCCTGATGCGCCGGCTCTGGACACGGCCCGCGAAGGCTGAAATTGTTACCGGCATTTCCAGTTGCAAATTTGGTTGGGCTCGGCGGGGATGGCGCTGGTTTCTGAAGACATTGCCGGCCATCCGGCATTGCGTCGCCATGTCCAGGCTCAGTCGCGGACGCTGCTCCAGACCTATGAAGCGAACCCGCGGCTGGCTTCCGTATTCGCCACGCAACAACGCTGGCTGATGGCCCATATCGGGCTTGCCTTGTATTTCGATCGAGAGCCGGACGATCATCGCAAGGGACTTACGTCTACACGGTTCATGGACGGCATCTGCCGGCATTCGGTGGCCAGCCGCAACACCGCCGATGCCTTCCTGAAGGAGATGCTGCATTACGGTTTCATCCGGCATCTGCCGATTAAATATGGGCGCATCCGCCCCTTTGAGCCGACCGCGGGCACTCTGGAGACGGTTGCCGGCTGGGTCATGGCGCATCTGAAAACGCTGGACAGCCTGGACAATGGATCTCGACTGGCTGCATTCGTCGCATATCCGGACGTGCTCGCCGAACTGCAGCCGCTGGTGGCCGACGGCCTGCTTTCGTCGCATGCCGTGCGCGAGCCAAGACAGACTTTTTCCTTGTTCACCTGGCTCGACAATGGCGGCATCGTCATGGATTGGCTGATGTCCGGCGTCGATCCCGATCATGCCGACCTGGACCGAATTCCGACCGGTGTCGTCTCAATCGGAGATTTCGCGACCTGGCTCAAGCTTTCCCGGACCCACCTGTCACGCAAATTGCGCGATGCCGAGGAACTTGGCAGCATCGGCTGGCTGGGCCAGCGCGGTCATTCGGTCATGTGGGTGTCGAGCGAGTTCTATCAGGAATACATGACCGCCCAGGCGGTCAAGCTCGCCATCATCGATACAGCTTTCGACAACTGTGTTGTATCTTCCGACGCAAGCTGAACGATGAGCCGAAAGCCGTCGTGGCGGCTTTGGCGCCGCCGCGACGGCGGTCTGGCATTTCAATCGATATCGAACGACACGCCCTGCGCAAGCGGCAGCGCCTTGGAGTAGTTCACCGTATTGGTGGCACGCCGCATATAGGCCTTCCAGGCATCGGAGCCGCTCTCGCGGCCGCCGCCGGTCTCCTTCTCGCCACCGAAGGCACCGCCGATCTCGGCCCCTGACGTGCCTATATTGACGTTGGCGATGCCGCAGTCCGACCCGTCGACGCCGAGGAAGCGCTCGGATTCCTGCAGGTCGCGGGTGAAGATCGACGATGACAGCCCCGCTCCCACCGCATTGTGTTCTTCTAGCACGGTGTCGAAGTCCGAATATTTCATCACATAGAGGATGGGCGCAAACGTCTCCTCCGTCACCGGCGAAACCTGCCGCGGCATTTCGACCAGCGCCGGACGCACATAGTAGGCCTCGGGATGGCCGTTCTCGACCCGTATTCCGCCGGTTATCTTACCGCCACGCGAAGCCGACTCCTCCAGCGCCTTCTGCATGTTCTCGTAGGCAGCCTTGTCGATCAGCGGGCCGATCAGAGCGCTTATCTCCAGCGGATTGCCGACCGAGACGCTCTCATAAGCCTTCTTCAGGCGCGGAACGAGTTGGTCGTAGACGCTCTCATGCACGAACAGGCGCCTGAGCGTCGTGCAGCGCTGGCCGGCCGTGCCCATGGCGCCGAAGGCGATGGCGCGGAGCGCCATGTCGAGATCGGCCGTTGGGCAGACGATGCCGGCATTGTTGCCGCCGAGCTCCAGCACGGCACGGGCAAAGCGCTTCGCCAGCCGTGGTCCGACATCCCTGCCCATGCGCGTCGAGCCGGTGGCCGAGACCAGCGGCACCTTCGGATGATCGACCAGGATCTCGCCGACGGCGCGATCGCCGATCAGCACCGGCGCCAGCCCTTCCGGCGCATCGCCGAAACGCTTTGCCGCGCGCTTGAAGATCGCTTCGCAGGCGAGCGCCGTCAGCGGCGTCTTCTCCGACGGCTTCCACACCACCGCGTCGCCGCAGACCAGCGCAAGCGCTGCGTTCCACGACCACACCGCCACCGGAAAGTTGAAGGCCGAAATGACGCCGACGACGCCGAGCGGATGCCAGGTTTCCATCATGCGATGGCCGGGACGCTCGGTGGCGATGGTCAGGCCGTACAGTTGCCGCGAAAGACCGACGGCGAAATCGCAGATGTCGATCATCTCCTGCACTTCGCCTAGACCCTCGGACGGGATCTTGCCGACTTCGATCGACACCAACCGGCCAAGCTCGGCCTTGTGTGTGCGCAATTCCTCGCCGAGCAGCCGTACCAGTTCGCCACGCTTGGGAGCCGGCACCTGCCGCCACGCCAGGAAAGCCTTGTGGGCATCGACGATGGTCGTTGCCGCATCGGCCGGCGAGATGGTCTTCAGCGCGGCGATCTGCTCGCCGGTCACCGGGCTTCGCACGATGAGGTCGCCGCCCGTAAGCGCGGCCTCGGCAACGCCCAGTTTCGCCAGAAGCCCGGCCGTTTCCTTCGCAATTGTCATTTTCGTTTCGTCCCTTTCATATCCCGTCGCTCATATGGCGTCGGTCCAAGCCTTGCGCCATACCCGCTCCCTGCCGGTCGGCACACCAGGCGCTGTTATGGCGTGGCATTACGCGTTTCAGGGAGAAATCACCACCCCGGCATGGTCCAAGCCGGCGTCCGACTGTTGAACCAGCCAGATAGAGCGAATCAGTGTGCCGTCTTGGCGGTTTCCCGCACGGCGCTTTCTTTCATCAGCCGGTCGATATGCATGCGGATATGCGCTGCCTCGGCGGCCGTATTGGCAAGCGCGATGGCGCGGTCGAAAGCGACGCGCGCCTCCTCGCCGCGGCCAAGCTGCATCAGCAGTCCGCCCTTGAGGCCGAAGAAATGGAAATAGCCGGAAAGCCTTCCTTCCAGCGGCTCGATCATGGCGAGTGCGGCTTCCGGTCCACGCACCTTGGAGACCGCCACGGCGCGGTTGAGCGTCACCACCGGCGACGGCTGCATCTGCTCGAGCAGGCCGTAGAGCAGGTCGATCTCGTTCCAGTCCGTATCCTCAGGCTTTTCCGCCCGCGCATGCAGTGCGGCGATCGCCGCTTGCACCTGGTAGGGACCGGGCTTGCGATGGCGCAACGCCTTATCGACCAGCGCCAGGCCTTCATCGATCATCTTGCGGCTCCACAGGCTGCGGTCCTGGTCTTCGAGCAGCACGATCTCGCCGTTCTCGTCGAAGCGGGCCGGCGAGCGTGCATGCTGCAGCAGCAACAGCGCCGTCAGCCCCATGATCTCCGGCTCGGTCTGGAACAGCCTGAGCAGCAGGCGGGCCAGCCGGATCGCCTCTTCGCAAAGCGGCGCACGCGCCGAAGCCTCGCCGCTGTTGCTGGAATAGCCTTCGTTGAAGATCAGGTAGACCATGGCGGCGACGGCGGCGAGCCGTTCGGAGCGCTCGACCGCTCCCGGCGTCTCGAACGGCACCCCGGCGTCGGCGATGCGCGCCTTGGCGCGCGTGATACGCTGCTCCATGGCGCTTTCACCGACGAGGAAGGCGCGGGCGATCTGCTTGACCGTCAGGCCGGAGACGATGCGTAACGCCACCGCGATCTGCTGCGTGGCCGGCAGGTCGGGATGGCAGCAGATAAACAGCAGCCGCAAAATATCGTCGCGGTAATGCGCCCCGTCCAGCCGCTCGGCGACGTCGCTCTCGGCATCCTCCAGATCGGAGATCTGGTCCTCGTCCGGCAGCGGCGCCTGCTTGGCGCGCTTGCGCACCGCATCGATGCCGCTGTTGCGGCCGACGAAGATCAGCCAGGCTGCCGGATCGCGCGGAGGACCGTTTTTCGGCCAGTTGTTCAGTGCCCTCAGGCAGGCGTCCTGGAATGCTTCCTCCGCCGCGTCGAGGTCGCGGAAGTAGCGCAGCAATGCCCCCATCGCCTGCGGGCGAGCGGTGCTGATTGCCGTGCTGATCCAGGCGAGTTCGGTCATGCGGAAACCTTGGCGGGATTGAAGAGCGAGACCGGCCGGATTTCGTAGGAGCCGCCGCTCGGGTTGACCTCGGAAAGCTCGCGCGCGAAGTCGACGGCCTCATCGAGGTCGGCGCATTCGAGCGTGTAGAAGCCGAGGAACTGTTCCTTGGTTTCGGCAAACGGGCCGTCGATGACGATCGATTCGCCCTTGACCTTCCTCAGCGTCGTCGCCGCGGTCGTCGGCAAGAGCCGCGCCACCGGGCCAAGCCGGCCGGCCTGGGCATATTTTTCCTGCACACCGATAAGCTTTTCCATGACGGCATCGTCCTGCTCCTTGCTCCAGGAGCAAACGACATCTTCAGAGGCATAGCAGAGGATCGCGTAGAGCATGGGTCGTCCTTTTCTTTATCAAAGGACGAAACACTAGGACCGATGCCGACATGGCGTCGACAAAAAAATACGCTCCGGTCCGGCGTCATTCCCTCGCCTTCAGCCATCTCAAGACCAAGGCTTCCTCGTTGTCGAGCCCGGCGATCGACCGTTTCCCTTTGTTGGCATCCGCCATTTCGTCGAGCAGCCGTCCTTCGGACCAGGCGCGGAAGACTTCCGGATGGATGTAGCATTGGCGACAAACCGCGCGTGTGTTGCCAAGCCGCTCGGCAACCTTGTCGATGACGCTGTTCATCGCCCGCTTTTGTTGCGCCTGGCTTTCGGGACGTTCGGTTTGGGCAAACAGCGACGCGGCATGAATGGTGCCGCCCCAGGTTCTGAAGTGCTTGGAGCTGAACTCCGCTCCGGCGTTCTCCCTGATATAGCGGTTGACGTCGTCTGAGCGCACCGGACGCCTGTTTCCATCCTCGTCGAGATACTGGAACAGTTTTTGCCCCGGCAGGTCCTGCGCTCCACGCACGACCTTGGCAATCCGGCGATCGACAAGCTTCAATCTCCATTCCTTGCCGGATTTGCCGATGAAGGCAAAGCGCAGGCTCGAGCCCTTGATGTCGACATGGCGGTCACGCAGCGTGGTCAGCCCAAAACTCTTGTTGTCGCGGGCATAGGCGGCATTGCCGACACGGATCATCGTGTTGTCGAGCAGCCAGACGATGGCCGCAACGACGCGTTCCAGCGGCAGGCCGTGACGGCGCAGATCGACGTCGATCTGCCGCCGCAGTTCGAGCAGGCTCTCGGCGAAGGCGATCAGGCTCGAATATTTGACCCCGTCGCGCTCCTCCGCCCATTGCGGGTGATAGCGGTATTGTTTGCGGCCGCGCTGGTCCCGACCGGTCGCCTGGATGTGACCGTCAGCATCCGGCGAGATCCAGACATCCGTCCAGGCCGGCGGAATGGCAAGCACCTTGATGCGTGCCAGCGCCTCCCCGTCGACAATCCGCCCGTCGGGTCCTTTGTACGAGAACCCCTTGCCCGAACGCAGCCGGCGAATACCGGGTTCAGTGTCGGTGATATAGTTGAGCGAGGCCCGAACGGCCGAGGCTTGCGCGCCATTCTCCAGCGCTCCGTTCTGCGGCACCCCGTTCCTTGGTGCAGCTTTCCTCACAGCCGATCGGCCAGACGACGACCCGGATTTGTCCAGCATGTCCTCTCCACGGAATTTCCGTAGATAAGCCGCTTGCTGGCTGCGGGTTCCACCGCCTCTTGATACTAGGACAGCCTATCGACGTCGCCGGGCAACGAAGACGTGAGTCGTCATGCCTTTTCGAGCACGACCGGAATGACGTCGACCGCTTGCTCGCCGACCTGTCCGCCCGTGGTTTTCAGCACGCCGACGATCGGCGCCACATCGGAGTAGTCGCGGCCGTAGCCTACCGTGATATGATCGTTGCTTGCCCGCATGCCGTTGGTCGGATCGAATTCCTGCCAGCCGGCATCGCGCCCGCACCACACCTTGACCCAGGCGTGCATGGCGTCGGCGCCTTCGAGCCGCGGCTTCCCGCGCGGCGGAATGGTGCGCAGGAACCCGCTGACATAGCCTGCAGGAATGCCGAGGCCGCGCAGGCCGGCGATCATGATGTGGGAAAAATCCTGGCAGACGCCGCGCTTCAGGCCGAAGGCGTCGCTGGCCCGCGTCTGCACGGTGGTCGCCTCGCCGTCATAGGTGAAATCGCGGTGAATGCGGTTGCACAGAGCCATGGCCGTGCCGACCGTCGAACTGCCGGCACTGTCTTTCGCATAGGCGGTGATTGCCGCGTCGATGCCGGCGTGATCGCTGGCGGCCAGAAAGTGATGCGGCGAAGCCGGCGCCAGCGAGTGCACTGCGCCGAGTTCTTCTTTCAGCCGGCGTATGTCCGGCGATACGTCGAGCCCGGGCTCCGGCCGCGATACCGACACACGCGCGCTCATCCTGATGTCGAGCGCATCATGCGCGTCACGAAAGGCGATCGAGGTGACACTGTTGCCGAAAAAGTCGGAAAAATCGGAACGTTCGCTGGGCGCCGGCACAAAAGACAGTGAAGCGGCGATGACGCGCTGCACGCCAGGGATGGTCGGCGGCAACACGCGGACCTGATGGCGGCCGCCGCCGGCCGCCGCATCATAGTCGTAACGCAGGTGAAGCCTGATGTCGTAGAGCATGCCGTCTCTACCCGAAATAGGCTTTGGCGAGGCTGTTGTAGAGCCCGCCGATTTCATTGGCGAGATCGCCGAGCGCCTTGGCCGTCATGTCCGAAGGCTCCTTGATGGCGATCGACGTGTTGAGCTGCAGGATTTCCTTGGCCGCCGGCGACATATGGCCTTCGGCGCCGACAGCGGGCAGCAGCGCGATTTCTGCCTTCAGCCGTTCGAGCTGGAAAAGGATTGAGCGCGGGTTGAGCGGATCGAGCGCCAGAAGGTCGACCACCGTGCGCCGTCCCGCCTGCACCGGATATTGCCGACGGTGGGTCATGACACTGTCGCCGATCTCCAGCATCATGTCGAGCGCGCCTTCCGGCGCCTGGGCTCTGGTCAGCCGGGCGAGCGTGCGGGCGATCTGGATGCCGCGTTCGAGCCTGCGGCCGATTTCCAGGAAACGCCAGCCGGCAAAGCGGTACATGTTCTCGTGCAGCAGGCCGGAAAACCCGGCCAGCTTGCGCAGGATGACCGTCATTGCCCTTGTCGCGTCGTCGCCCGGCGCCACTGTCGCGGCAAATTGATGGATGGTCTTCGACAGATCCTTCAATGCCAGCCAGCCATCGGGCGAGAAGCGGTCGCGGATCTGTCCGGCACTGTAGACGGCGCTGTCCAGGGTGCCGATGAGCGCCAATGGGATTGCCGTCTCGACGTCGATGCCGAACGGCGCGAGATAGTCCCTGATATCGGCGAGCAGCGGCATCTCGGGATCGGATGTCTCGGCCAGCCGCACGTGGTAGGCGCGCAGGATGCGCACCGTGTCTTCCGACCGCTCGATATAGCGGCCAAGCCATGTCAGGTTTTCCGCTGAGCGGCTGGGCAGGCTGCCTGGCAAGGTTCGGGTAAAGCTGTCGTGCTCCTGTGGCAGCAGTGTCTCGCGCTCCACCGGCCTGTCGCTGACCACCCAGACATCCGCCGCCTGGCCGCCGCGCTGCATGGCGATGGCCGTCGGGTCGAGCGAAAAGCCGACACGCGCAAAACCGCCCGGCATCACCGTCCATCCTTCCGGCGTCCGCGCCAGATAGACGCGCAGGCTTGCCGGCCGCGGCTCCAGCCAGCCGCCGACATAGACGGGCGTGGTCGACAGCGTCACCGCTTCCTGGCCGACAAAGTCGCCGCCGTCCTGTTCGATCCGGGCGACGAGTTCGGCCCGTTCCTCGACCGACAGCGCTGACCCGAGCCTGGTCGAGCCGTCGTCCTCGAAGGCAAGCCGCGTCGACAATGCCGGGCCGATCACCATGCGGTCGATATTGGCGAGCACATGCTCGCGCTCCGTCTCCTGCCCGCACCACCATGTCGCGACCGTCGGCAGCAGCAGTTCCTCGTTGCGCCGCCGCCACAAGACGCTGACCGGCATCAGCCCCGAAACCGTGCGCACCATCAGCCTGCCGCCCGAGACAGTCAGGTCCTCGCCCTCGAGCAGCATGATGCCGAGATAGCGGGCGATATAGGCATGTTCGTAATAGGTTTCGTTCAGCGGTCCCGGCGTCAGGATGGCGACACGGCCGCCGGCTTGCTTGGCCATACCGATCAGCGCATCGCGAAAACGGCGGAAGAAACCGGCCAGGCGGTGCACATGCATCTCGCCGTAAATGTCGGACAGCGCCCTTGTGGTGGCAACGCGGTTTTCCAGTGCAAAGCCGGCGCCCGACGGCGCCTGTGTGCGGTCGCCAAGCACCCACCAGCGGCCATCCGGGCCACGGCCGAGCTCGAAGGCGCAGAAATGCAGGAAATGGCCGCTGGCCGGCCTGGTGCCGACGACCGGCCGCAAATATTCGGGGCTGGCCGCGATCAATCCGGCCGGCAGAATGCCTTTCTCGACCAGCCGGTTCGGCCCGTAAATGTCGGCGATGGTCTCCTCGAACAGATCGGCACGCTGGACCAGGCCAGCGCTGATGTCAGCCCATTCCTGCTCCTCGATCAGCAGCGGCACATGCGCCAGCGGCCATTCCCGCTCATTGGCGCCGGCCTTGTCATAGACGCGGTAATAGACGCCGGCGTCGCGCAGGTACTGGTCGGCGCGGGCGAAGCGCTGGGCAAGCTTTTCCGGACCCAGGTCCTCCAGCGCCTCGATGAAGTGCCGCCAGGCCGGCCGCGGATTGCCAGACGCATCGACCATCTCGTCGACGACGCCGTCGATCGGCTGGTAGTGCTCCAGCAGACTGTGGGTCTGCGGCTTGCTGCGCAGCCTTTTGTGATTCCCCTTCGCCATGGCTGATCAGAGTCTTTGCGGCCGCCGAAGGTCAAGGGTCATCGGGAAATCTTCAGAGGCTTCTTCGTTGCGCAGCACATAGCTGGACGGCGTATGGCCACGCGGCTCGAAGCGGGCGAGCCGCCGCGCCTCCGCTTCGTTGCCGTTGACCGGGAACGTGTCGTAGCTGCGCCCGCCGGGGTGTGCCACATGATAGACGCAGCCGCCGACCGCGCGGCCCGACCAGCGGTCATAGATGTCGAAGACCAGCGGGGTGTTGACCGGTAGCGCCGGATGCAGGCCCGACGCCGGCTGCCAGGCCTTGAAGCGCACGCCGGCCACCGCGATCTCGCGGTTGTCGGTCACCTTCATCGGAACGACGCGACCGTTGCAGACGACGGCGTGACGCTCGGGGTTGAGCCCCTCGGTCTTCACCTGCAGCCTTTCGACGGAGGAATCGACAAAGCGTACGGTGCCGCCGATCGCGCCTTGCTCGCCCATCACATGCCACGGCTCGAGCGCCTGCCTGAGCTCCAGCTTGATGCCGGCATGCTGGACCTCGCCGCAGAACGGGAAGCGAAATTCGAGCTGGGCGTCGAACCATTCGGGACGGAATACGAAGCCGTTCAGCTTGAGGTCGTCCAGCACATCGAGAAAATCCGCCCAGACATAATGCGGCAGCATGAAACGGTCGTGCAGCGAGATGCCCCAGCGCACGAAGCGGCCGTCGAGCGGGTTCTTCCAGGCCCGGGCGATGATGGCGCGCACCAGCAATTGCTGCGCCAGGCTCATGCGCGCGTTGGGCGGCATCTCGAAGCCGCGGAATTCGACCAGCCCGAGCCGGCCGGTCGGCCCGTCCGGCGAAAACAGCTTGTCGATGCAGATTTCCGAGCGATGGGTATTGCCCGTCACGTCGGTCAGAAGGTTGCGGAACAGCCGGTCGATCAGCCACGGCAGGGGTGCCGCGCCCTTGTCGGGATGTGGCACCTGCGCCATCGCGATTTCGAGTTCGTAGAGCGAATCGTGGCGCGCCTCGTCGAAGCGCGGCGCCTGGCTGGTCGGGCCGATGAACAGGCCGGAGAACAGATAGGACAGCGACGGATGCCGCTGCCATTGCAGCACCAGGCTTTTCAACAGGTCGGGGCGGCGCAGGAACGGACTGTCATTGGGCGTTGCGCCGCCGACGACAACATGGTTGCCGCCGCCGGTACCGGTGTGGCGGCCGTCGATCATGAACTTGTCGGCACCAAGCCGCGTCTTTCGCGCCTCTTCGTAGA
>NZ_SUEG01000126.1 GCF_005063415.1 Mesorhizobium sp. | reverse complement strand
GGTAAAGCGCGAGCCCGTCCCACAACCCGCACCCGAGCCAACGCCCGCCCCCGGCAAAGTCACCGTAACCAAGAAGGTCGAGCAGAAAGCCGAGCCGCGGAAGGCGCCCGAACCGGCGCCGAGGCGTTCCTGGTTCCAGCGCATGCGAGACGGGCTTGCCCGCTCTTCCCGGGAGTTGTCGGGCAACATCGCCGGCGTCTTCACCAAGCGGAAGCTCGACGAGGACACGCTGCAGGACCTGGAGGATGTGCTGATCCGCGCCGATCTCGGCATGGAGACGGCTTTGCGCGTAACCGACGCGCTCTCCGCCAGCCGCTACGGCAAGGACGTCTCCGACACCGAAGTCCGCACCATCATGGCGGCCGAGGTGGAAAAGGTGCTGACCCACGTAGCCATGCCGCTGGAGCTCGACCTCAGCCACAAGCCGCATGTCATCCTGGTGGTCGGCGTCAACGGCACGGGGAAAACAACGACCATCGGCAAGCTGGCAGCAAAGCTGACCGATGGCGGCCTCTCGGTGATGCTCGCCGCCGGCGACACTTTCCGCGCAGCCGCGATCGAGCAGTTGAAGATCTGGGGCGAGCGTACCAACTCGCCGGTCATTGCCTCGAAGCTCGGCGCCGATGCCGCCGGCCTCGCCTACGACGCATTCGAGCGCGCGAAGGAGGCCGGCTCCGACGTGCTGATCATCGACACCGCCGGGCGGCTGCAGAACAAGACCGAACTGATGGCGGAACTGGAAAAGATCGTCCGGGTGCTGGGCAAGCTCGATCCGGAAGCGCCGCACACCGTGCTGCAGACGGTCGATGCCACCACCGGCCAGAACGCGCTCAACCAGGTCGAGATCTTCCGCAATGTCGCCGGCGTCAACGGCCTGGTGATGACCAAGCTGGACGGCACGGCGCGCGGCGGTATTCTGGTGGCGATCGCGGCAAAGCACAAATTGCCGGTCTATTTCATCGGCGTCGGCGAACAGGTCGACGACCTCGAACCCTTTTCCGCAAGCGAATTCGCCAGGGCGATCGCTGGAGTGGCTTGACGAGCATGATCCCAAAAAGCTGCAGGCTTTTTGGATTGGATCATGCGTAAGAAGGACCCTATGAACCCACCCATCCTCGAAGGCGACCCGTCCGATCCGCGACGCAAGGCGTTGAACCCGGGCCTGAAATTCCTGCTCGAACTCGGGCCTGGCCTGGTGTTCTTTTTCACCACCATCCGCGGCGCGTGGCTTGTCGGGAAGTTTCCGATCCTCAGCCATATCGGCGAGCCTATCCTGATTGCTACGGCATTCTTTATGGTGGCGACGGCGCTGTCGCTCAGCGTTTCGTGGATTTTGACGCGCAGCTGGCCGATCATGCCGTTGGTCTCGGCCATCGTGGTGTTTGTGTTTGGCGCGCTGGCGCTGTGGCTGCAGGACAAGACCTTCGCTTTCATGAAGCCGACAATCATCAACAGCCTGTTCGGCATCACGCTGCTTGGCGGGTTGGCGTTTGGCAGATCGCTGTTGGGCTATGTCTTTGATTCCGCCTTCAACCTCGACGCCGAAGGCTGGCGCAAGCTCACTTTCCGATGGGGGCTCTTCTTCCTTTTTCTGGCTGCCCTGAACGAGGTTGTGTGGCGCAACTTTTCCGAGGAAGCCTGGCTTTATTTCAAGGTCTGGGGCACGATTCCCATTACCCTTGTCTTCACGTTGAGCCAAATGCCATTGATCCTGCGCCATTCACTCGAGGACAAGACCGGCAAGGAAGAGAAGGCCGGCAAATAGAGCAATTCCAGGAAAAGTGTGTAGCGGTTTTCCCGGGAAAAGCGCGTAGCGCTTTCCCTAGGGAATTGCGTCAGAATAAGAGGAGAGGGGCATGGAATTCATCGCCACGCGCGACGAGTTGAGGACGATCTACAAGACGCCTCGGCCGACTGACGGCTCGATCCGCAAGGAGCTGAAGGCATTGGACGGCCACTGCCGTTCCTTCATCGGCAAGAGCCCTTTCGTGCTGATCGGCTCGTCGGACGGCGCCGGCAATGCCGATGTGACGCCGAAGGGCGACAGGCCGGGCTTCGTAACAGTGCTCGACGAGAAGACCATCGCCATCCCCGACCGGCCTGGCAACAACCGGCTCGACACGCTGGAGAACATCCTTCTCAATCCCTCGGTCGGGCTGCTCTTCCTCATTCCCGGCATGAACGAAACGCTGCGTGTCAATGGCGATGCCCGCATCACCATCGATGCGGCATTGCGTGAGCGGCTGGCGGTCGACGGCAAGGCACCGCAAAGCGTCGTCGTGGTGAGCGTCAAGGCTGCCTACATGCACTGTGCCAAGGCCTTCATGCGCTCCGAACTGTGGAAGCCGGAGAGCTGGTACGACCGCGCGACGCTGCCGACGCTCGGCCAGATCCTGCGCGACCAGCTGGCGCTCGCCGATTCGGCCGAGGCGACCGACCGCTGGCTGGACGAGGAATACAGGGAAACCATGTGGTAGCGTGCCCGGCAACGAATCGCCCAAGCCGGTCTCCATTCCTTTGCTCAACATCCTCGCCATCTCCGGCAGCCTGCGCGCCGCCTCGACCAATTCGGCCCTGCTCGCGGCACTCGCGCAAAACGCGCCGCCGGACTGTCACGTCGCCGTCTATGACGGGCTTGGCCGGCTGCCGATTTTCAACCCCGACGACGAAGGTGGGCGGACGCCGCCGCAAGCAGCGGCGCTGATCGGCGCGGTCACTCGCGCTGACGGCGTCATCGTCTCCTGCCCGGAATATGCCCACGGTGTGCCAGGCGGCCTGAAGAACGCGCTCGACTGGCTGGTGTCGCGCGATGCCGCCGTCGGCAAACCGGCCATGCTGGTGCATGCCTCGCCGCGCTCGCTGTTTGCCCGCGCCGCATTGGTCGAGATCATGCGGACAATGTCTTTTGCGCTTTACGAAGACAGGGCGCTCGAGATCGGTCTGCTCGGCAAGGGACCGCCAGAGGTGGAGAAAATCCTGGCGGAACCGGCAAACCGGCTCGCGATGCGCAACGTCCTTTCGGCTTTTGCCGAAGTCATTGGCGCTCGATGAGCAGTCGGGGCCTTATAGCCTTGGTATCTGGCGAAAGCCGAAGTGACGTCCAATCTCCCCCCTTGCGGGGGAGATGTCCGGCAGGACAGAGGGGGGTGCGACGGAACGCCAACTTTCGACTTCAGCCATTCCCAACCGGAACAGCCTGAAAGGGCGTGCCATAATCGGCAGGTAAGTCGGAGGGACAGCCACCCTTGCCAGGCACCTCCCGCAAGGGGGGAGCTTGGCAGCTTCGCCGATGACGCATACTCTGGAACTATCCCTTGCCCCTCCGCGTCTCGACGTCCGTCTGGCCGACGAACCAGTCGCGGGCATTGACCTCCTCGAAGACCACCCAGATATCGTCGTTGCCCAGCCCGGTAGCGTCCATGATAGCCGCCGTGACCTTTTTGGCGATCGCTGCTTTCTTGCCGGCCGGGTCGGCGGCGATCACCTCCTTGACGATGCGGATATTCACAAATGGCATGGCGTCCCTCCCCTGGGTCTCGTCTGCTCAATAAGTCTTGGCGCCGTTGACCATGAGCCGGACCATATAGAGCGATGTGGTGCCGGCGATGTAGAGGCAGTTCAGCTTGTTGCCGCCGAACACGCAATTGGCGACGACTTCCGGTACCTTGACCTTGCCGATCAGCGTCCCGTCTGGATCGTAGCAATGGATGCCGTCGGCGGCACTGGTCCAGATGCGGCCGTCCGCATCCAGCCTGAAACCGTCGAACAGGCCGGCGGTGCAGTCGGCAAAGACCTTTTCGCCGGAGACCGTTTTGCCGCCCTGGCCGACATTGAACACCCGGATGTGCGCCGGGTTTTGTGCACCATGCGTGCGGCCGGTGTCGGCGACGTAGAGCTTGCTCTCGTCAACCGAAAAGGCGAGCCCATTGGGCCTGACCATGTCGGTGATCACGGCCTCGGTCTCGCCGGTGCCGGGATCGACCCGGTAGACGTGGCAGGCGCCGATCTCGCTTTCGGCCTTGTCGCCCTCGTAATCGGTATCGATGCCGTAGCTCGGGTCGGTGAACCAGATCGAGCCGTCGGACTTGACCACCGCGTCATTGGGCGAGTTCAGCCGCTTGCCGCGCCATTTGTCGGTGATGGTGATGACCGAGCCGTCATGCTCGGTGCGGCTGACGCGGCGGCCGGAATGCTCGCAAGTGACCAGCCGGCCTTGCCGGTCGACGGTGTTGCCGTTGGAATTGCCGGACGGCTGACGGAACGCGCTGACGCTGCCGTCGGTCTCGTCGTAACGCAGCATGCGATTGTTCGGGATGTCGGACCAGACCACATAGCGCCCGGCTGCAAACCAGGCCGGTCCTTCCGCCCACCGGCAGCCGGTAAACAGCCGGTCGACCTGTGCATTGCCGTTGAACAGCCGCGAAAAGCGCGGATCGAGAACTTCGTAGAATTCGCTGGCCATGGTTCCTCCCGGTAGCAGTCGCTTGGCGAGGCGCGATCAAGCCAGCCTGCGATCGATATGGCAAGATCGATGATGCGTCGGAAGCATTATGGAAGCGAATGCGGGCCCGGACGGCAGGTCACATCCCGTTAACCGGCTATGCGCCCAGCGCAATGGTGCATTGCAACATCTTATTTTTGCAATGCACCATAACTATGTCATGCTTCGTATCGATCAAGGGAGGAACAACTGGCCGCGAAATGCGGCGCAAGAAGGAAACTCGCTATGATCATCGACAGCCTCATGAGCCGCGCTCGCACCAGCATCGCCAAGCGCCGGCATTACAACCGCCTCGTCGCCGAAATCGACAGCTTCAGCAGCCGCGACCTCGCCGACATGCGCGCCGACCGCTCGGAAATGCTCTACCAGGTCCACAAGCAGATCTACGGCTGAGTCTTCGGTCGACCTATCACGTTCGTCATCCTTGGGAGTAGCGACGCAAAGCGGAGCAAAGACCTAGCATGACGAAACGGCGGGCCATCAGCCCGGCGCGGCCAGCGCCTTCTCGATCTCCGGCAACAGCAGCGTCCGCGCCGAGTCCGGCGTCAGCGGCCCTACATGCTTGTAGGCGATCTTGCCATCCTTGCCGATGACGAAGGTCTCCGGCACGCCGTAGACACCCCAGTCGATCGCCGTGCGCCCGGCTTGGTCGACGCCGATCGCCTGGAACGGATTGCCGAGATCGCCAAGGAACCGACGTGCGTTTTCCGGCTGGTCCTTGTAGTTCAGCGCCGCCATGACGAAGCGTCTGTCCTGCGACAGTGCCAGCAGCACCGGGTGCTCTTCGCGGCACGGTGCGCACCAGGACGCGAAGACGTTGACCAGCGTCACTTTGCCGGCGAACTGTTTTGAATCGAGGCCCGGCAAATTGGTGCCCTCGAGCGCCGGCAGGTCAGTCTGCGGCGCCGGCAGGCCGATCAGCGCCGACGGCACTTCCGAAACGTCGCGCCCGGACAAGAGCTGCGCCAGGAACAATCCCGCCAGCCCGAGAAAGATCAGCAGCGGCACCAGCACGATCAGGCGGCGGCGCGCCGGTGTTTGCGTTTCCGTGCTCATGATTTTGCTGCCTTATCGGAGCGCCGGCGCACGCCGGACGCCTCCAGCTCGGCGAGCTCTCGCTTGCGGCCGCGCTGGTCGACCAGGATCCAGCCGATCAGCCCGCCCAGCACCACGGCCGTAATCGCATAGGCGGCGGTGACATAAAGCGCGTGTATGCTCATGCTTTTCGCTCTGCGGCGCTTTCCAACCGGTTTGTCTCGCCTTGTTCCGACATGTCTTCTCTTAACGCCGCGCCGCCGGCTCCGCAATTGTTCGCCGAGCCGCAGGCATGAGCCGAAGCCAACACATCAATCCGTTCCGTGCCGAAGCGCCAGCGCCGCCGCCACCGGCCCGAGCACGGCAAGGAACAAGGTCAGCGCGGCAAGAATGAGGAAGGGCTGCAGGAACGGATCGGGGTCCGCTACCGCGCCATAGCTGGCCGATACGCCGAAGATCAGCACGGGAATGGTCAGCGGCAGCACCAGCACCGAGATCAGCAGCCCCCCACGCGGCAACGCCACTGCCACCGCTGCACCGGCAGCACCGATGAAGGTGATCGCCGGCGTGCCGACCAGAAGCGTCAGCGCCGTGGCGCCGATGCCGATCGGCTCCATGTTCATGAACAGGCCGAGCAAGGGAGCGGCGATGACCAGCGGCAGCACGCTTCCCGCCCAATGCGCCAGGCATTTCGTCAGCACGGTCAACGCCAGCATGTGCCGGTTGTTGCCAAGCACCAGAAGATCGAGCGAGCCGTCTTCGCGGTCGGCCTGGAACAGCCGGTCGAGGCCGAGCAGGCAGGCCAGCAAGGCGGCAATCCACAGGATCGCCGGGCCGATGCGGGCCAGCAGCCTCAGGTCGGGGCCGACGCCGAAGGGGATGGTCGCGATAACGGCGAGAAAGAAAATCACGCCAGTCAGCGCCCCGCCGCCGGCGTGGATACTCAGGCGGATGTCGCGGAGGAAGAGGGCTAGCATGGTGTGAGATGCTTTCGCCCAGGCACCCCCCTCTGTCCTGCCGGCATCACCCAACCATCCCCATCACAAGCTCCCTCGCCCCCTCGATCCCCAGCGGCAAATGCGTCGCCGCGACCACGATCCCCCCACTCTCGAGGTGCTTCCCCATCAATTCGCCGAATCTCTCCTCCGAAGCCTTGTCCAGTCCTGCCGTCGGCTCGTCCAGCAGCCACAATGGCCGGTGGCTGACCAGCAGTTTTGCAATCGCCGCGCGCCGGCGCTGCCCGGTCGAGAGATAGCCGAACGGCAGATGGCCGATGCCGCCCAGCCCGAGGGTCTCCAGCGCCTCTTCAACACCCGCGGAACCGGCGCCCGAAAAATCGCGCCAGAAGCACAAATTTTCCGTAACGCTCAGCGCCGTCTTCATCGCGTTGAGGTGGCCGAGATAGTGACAAGCCGAGGCGGCCGACGGAAAGTCTTCGCCACCACCTTCGAACCGCACGCGGCCTGCCGCCACCGGCAACAGTCCGGCGATGATCCTGAGCAGCGTCGATTTGCCGGCGCCGTTGGGCCCGGTGACGACCAGCGCCTGGCCTTCCCCCAGCGCGAATTCGATGCCGGAAAATACCGTCTCGCCGCCGCGTTCGCCGCCCAGATTTTCGGCGATCAGCCGCATCCGTTCCCCTTCGCCGAAAGTTCAGGTGCGGCTTCGGTGCGCCGCAGCAAAAATGGCAATTCCGTGTCTAGAACTATTCCAGAAAATTCTCTATATCCGCATCATCCGTGCCAGCGGTCGGCACGGGAACCGAATTTGCGCCGAACCAGCGCGCGTGCCGCCTTGAACGGCCCGGACGCTTGGGAACGGACAGCGGAAATGGCCGTACCCGCACCTTTGCGCGTGATTTGCATGCCCACTGGCGTCCGTTCCCTCCCGGCAACCGACAGTTAGGGATCGCACGTGTCCAAATCACTCGACAGCTTCAATTGCCGCCGCACGCTGACCGCCGGCGCCACCGAGTACATCTACTATGATCTTGTCGAGGCCGAAAAGAACGGCCTCGCCGGCATTGCCCAATTGCCTTATTCGATGAAGGTGCTGCTGGAGAACCTGCTGCGCAACGAGGACGGCCGTTCCGTTACCAAGGAGAGCATCCAGGCGGTCGCCGGCTGGCTGACCGACCGGGGCACCGCCGGCGTCGAGATCGCCTATCGCCCGGCCCGCGTGCTGATGCAGGATTTTACCGGCGTTCCAGCCGTGGTCGACCTTGCCGCCATGCGCGACGCCATGGCCTCGCTCGGCGGCGACCCGCAAAAGATCAATCCGCTGGTGCCGGTCGATCTCGTCATCGACCACTCGGTCATCGTCGACGAATTCGGCACACCGCTGGCTTTCGCCCGCAATGTCGAGCTTGAATATGAGCGCAACGAGGAACGCTATAAATTCCTGAAATGGGGCCAGCAGGCGTTCCGCAATTTCCGCGTCGTGCCGCCCGGCACCGGTATCTGCCATCAGGTCAACCTCGAGTACCTCGGCCAAGTCGTGTGGACCAACAGCGAAGACGGCGAGACCACCGCCTATCCCGACACTTGCGTCGGCACCGATTCGCACACCACCATGATC
The DNA here is from genome assembly GCF_005063415.1 of Mesorhizobium sp. Lineage (GTDB taxonomy): Bacteria > Pseudomonadota > Alphaproteobacteria > Rhizobiales > Rhizobiaceae > Mesorhizobium. The sequence goes on along the minus strand of NZ_SUEG01000126.1, from coordinate 6,635 downwards.
AATGGCCTCGGCGTTCTCGGCTGGGGCGTCGGCGGCATCGAGGCGGAGGCCGCGATGCTTGGCCAGCCGGTCTCCATGCTGCTGCCTGAAGTCATCGGCTTCCGGCTCACCGGCAGGCTGAGGGAAGGCGTCACCGCCACCGACCTGGTGCTCACCGTCACCCAGATGCTGCGCAAGAAGGGCGTCGTCGGCAAGTTCGTCGAATTCTTCGGGCCGGGCCTGTCCAACATGACGCTGGCCGATCGCGCCACCATCGGCAACATGGCGCCGGAATATGGCGCCACCTGCGGCTTCTTCCCGGTCGACAGCGAGACCATCCGCTATCTGACAATGTCCGGTCGCGACGAAAGCCGCATCGCCCTGGTCGAGGCTTATTCGAAGGCGCAAGGCTTGTGGCGCGATGCCGGCTCGGCCGATCCGGTCTTCACCGACCTGCTCGAGCTCGATCTCGGCAGTGTCGTCCCGTCGATGGCCGGCCCCAAGCGGCCGGAAGGCCGGGTCGCACTTGAAGACATTCCGGCCGGCTTCGCCAAGGCCATGGAGACCGAATACAAGAAGGCCGCCGAAATCGACAAGCGCTATGCCGTCGAGGGCACGGACTACGATCTTGGCCATGGCGATGTCGTCATCGCCGCCATCACCTCCTGCACCAACACCTCGAACCCGAGCGTGCTGATCGGCGCCGGGCTGTTGGCGCGCAACGCCAATCGGCTCGGCCTCAAGCAGAAGCCGTGGGTCAAGACCTCGTTGGCGCCGGGCAGCCAGGTCGTCGCCGAATATCTCGAGAAATCCGGCCTGCAGAAGGAGCTCGACCAGATCGGCTTCAACCTGGTCGGCTTCGGCTGCACCACCTGCATCGGCAATTCCGGCCCGCTGCCGGCGCCGATCTCCAGGACCATCAACGATAAGGGCTTGATTGCTGCCGCTGTGCTTTCCGGCAACCGCAATTTCGAAGGCCGCGTCTCGCCCGACGTGCAGGCGAACTATCTCGCCTCGCCACCGCTGGTCGTCGCCCACGCGCTGGCCGGGACCGTGACCAAGGATCTGACCACCGAGCCGCTCGGCGAGGATCGCAACGGCAATCCGGTCTACCTCAAGGATATCTGGCCGAGTTCGGTCGAGATCCAGGAATTCATCGAGAAGAACGTCACGCGCGAATTGTTCGCCCGCAAATATGCCGACGTCTTCAAGGGCGACGAGTACTGGCAGAACGTCAAGGCGCCGGAAGGCCAGACCTATGCCTGGGACGACAATTCGACCTATGTGCAGAACCCGCCCTATTTCGCCGGCATGACGTCAGGCTTCGGCAAGATCGGCGATATCAAGGGTGCGCGTGTGCTCGGCCTGTTCGGCGACAAGATCACCACCGACCACATTTCGCCGGCCGGTTCGATCAAGGCGGCCTCGCCGGCCGGCAAGTACCTCACCGACCACGGCGTCGGCGTCGCCGATTTCAACCAGTACGGCACGCGCCGCGGCAATCATGAGGTGATGATGCGCGGCACCTTCGCCAATATCCGCATCCGCAACCATATGCTGGGCGAGAACGGCCGCGAGGGCGGCTACACCATCCATTACCCGTCGAAGGAAGAGGAATCGATCTACGACGCCGCCATGCAGTACAAGAAGGAAGGCGTGCCGCTGGTCATCTTCGCCGGCGTCGAATATGGCAACGGCTCGTCGCGCGACTGGGCGGCCAAGGGCACCAATTTGCTGGGCGTCCGCGCGGTCATCGCCCAGTCCTTCGAGCGCATCCACCGCTCCAATTTGGTCGGCATGGGCGTCATCCCCTTCGTCTTCGAGGAAGGCACCTCATGGGCCTCGCTCAACCTCAAGGGCGACGAACTGGTCGAGATCGACGGACTGAGCAACATCAAGCCGCGGCAGAAGATGATCGCCAGGATCACCTACGGCGACGGCAGCATCAAAGAGGTTCCGATCATCTGCCGCATCGATACGCTGGACGAGCTCGACTACTTCAAGAATGGCGGCATCCTGCAATACGTGCTGCGCGATCTTGCGGCTTAAGGGAGTAGGGCAATAAGGGAGTGGGGCAGTAGGGGAAGCAAGGACAAGCCACCTACTGCCCTACTGCCCTACTTTGGCTTTCCAAACCGCGCCGTCGCTGCCAGCAGCACGCCGAGCATCAGCCCGTTGAATATGTGCCATAGGAAATGCGTGCCGAGCGGAAAGCCGCCGCAGACCAGCGGATCGATCATCCTGCAGATGACCGACACGACGAAGATCGCCGAACCCGCCAGATTGTACCAGCCGGCGCGATTGCCGCTGGCCGCCACCCAGGCGCCGAAGAAGGCGAGCGCCAGAAACGGCGGCAGATAGCCGGTCGTCCCGTTCGACGCCTGGCGCAGCCAGTCCGGCACGGCAAAGGTCACCAGCCCGGCAACGGCGTAAAAGGCGACGAAGATGGCGATCGCCTTGCCCCATTTCATACCGAGAAAGCGTCGCAGGTTGAACAGCGTGTAGGCCAGCGTGAACCCAGCAATGGGCAGCACGTCGGCCAGGACCATTGCCCTTGTGGCAAAGGTGTGGAACAGCGACGAGCCGACGCCGATCGCCACCACCCACCAGGCCAGCACTTCGGCGAAGGTGCCGGTGCCGCGCTTGCGCACCTGCCAGACACCCCATAGCCCGGCGGCAAAGAAAGCCAGATTGCTCAGCGCATTGAGCGGTTCGGCCCAGAATTCCGGGCCCGTCCGTTCGCAATAAAGGTCGACCGGCGCCAGGAGAGATTGCCACATGCTGATTGCCGCCCGAATCGCTTCCATCGTGAAGTGCAAGTCCACCTATTGCGCCCTTGCCAGCGGTTGCAACGGCAAAATTTCACCGCAACGTGACTTCCCGTTGACTGCCGCTTCTGCCACATATTTCGACAACCAGAACAAAGCCGGCGTCACCGGCGGGATCGGAACGGCCATGCCATCTCGAAGACCATTGCGGCTTGCGGCCCTTGCGCTGGCCCTCTCGGCGTTTGCCGGCAGGGCCCTTGCCGAGCCAACCGACAAGCCATTAGGCGTCGTCGAGCTCTTCACCAGCCAGGGATGCAATTCCTGTCCGCCGGCAGACGAATTCTTCGCCGAGCTTGCCGCCAAGGAGGACATCGTCGCGCTCGCCTATCATGTCGATTATTGGGATTACCTCGGCTGGCAGGACACGCTGAGCCGCAAGGAAAATACCGAGCGGCAATACGAATATATGCGCGCCTTCGGCAGTGGTTCCGTCTACACCCCGCAAGCCGTCATAAACGGCCGCAGCCATGTCAACGGCGCCAGCCGCAAGGAAGTCGACGGCGCGCTGGCCCGCATGGAGAGGGTCGGTGAAGGCATGCGCGTCGGCATCAAGGTCAGCCGGACCAGCGATCGCGTCATGATCGATGCCGGCGACGCCGTGACCGGCCCCGCCGACGCGCATGTCGTCATCGTCTATTTCAACCCGCCACAGACGATAAAGATCGGCAAGGGTGAAAACAGCGGCCGCAGCATGACCTACTGGAACGCCGTCTCCAGCATCCAGACCGCCGGCATGTGGCACGGCAAGGCGCAGCGCTACGAACTGCCAATGAGCGAGATCGCCAAGAAGGGCGGCTGCGCCGTGCTGCTGCAGTCGGTCGGCAAGGACGGCATGCCCGGTCCGATCCTGGGTGCAGCCTTTATCCGCAAGCCTTAGCTAGAGCGCTATCCCTTCTCCCCTTGTGGGAGAAGGTGTCGCCGAAGGCGACGGATGAGGGGTGTTCCAGGGAACGCCAACGCCTCACTCCGTCCAACACCGCTCAACCGTCTCGGCGCTTCGCGCCGATCTACCTTCTCCCACAAGGGGAGAAGGGATAACCGCGCTCAAGCCGCCGACGACAGCCTATCTGGATGGATCGCACCGCCACGGCGGCCGGCCAATAAAAAACCGGCGTCAGCTTGCTTCTGACGCCGGTCATTTAGGTTTTGGGATCGTCGCACCCGATCTTTCCAAGGAAAAACCGAGGTTGGTTCGATCCGACGCAGACCCGTGGGCGGGGGGCTTGGGGTTTACGAGCCGGTGCCGGACCGAACCGTCTCAGGCAACACCGGTAAATTCGTCGGACATTGGGGCATGAGCACGGATAAAAAAAGGCAGGATTGTGGCGAAGCATCACCAATTCCAACAGGCGTTTCGCAAACGTGACTGGACGCTGGAGAAACCGCGCGGTGCTGGCCTTGCCCGGCCGGGCCTTGCAATTCGGCAACGAAAGCGCCAACTTTGGTGGGCGTACGATTCATTGCGAGGATCCAGGCATGACTGATCGCAGCAGCGGGACGGAGGATGGGGACGCATCCGCAATATTGATCCCGCTGCATGAGGCAAGACGCGAACGCCTCGACCAGCCGGTGCGGTTCGACCGGCGTGAACTGGACCAGATACTCAGGCTCTACGGCCGCATGGTTGCCGCGAACGAATGGCGCGACTATGCTATCGACCATCTCGCCGACCGCGCCGTTTTTTCCGTCTTCCGCCGCACCAGCGAAGTGCCGCTTTTCCAGATCGTCAAGGATCCGAAGCTGGCGCGCCGGCAAGGCGCGTTCGCCGTCATCGCCGCCGGCGGACGCATCCTCAAGCGCGGCCAGGAACTCGGCCGGGTGCTTGGCGTGTTCGACCGAACACTGAAGCTGGTCGAGGCGTAACCCTTTATTTTTGCTGGCGGAACTTCCGCTCGGGCAGCGATTGCGGATCGGGCGGGATCGATGCGCCGCCATTGATCGGCAGCTGCATGAACACCGTGTCGAGCCAACGCCCGTGCTTGTAGCCGGAGCCTTCCAGGCGGCCGGAATGGCAGAAGCCGAGCTTCTCGTGCAACCGTACCGAGGCGCTGTCGGGCCTGCCGTCGCCGATCACCGCGATGATCTGGCGAAAGCCCGCCGCCTTGGCCGCCTCGATCAGCCCTTGCATCAGGAGCAGCCCGACGCCTTGCCCTTTTGCCTCGGGCGCGACATAGACGGAATCCTCAACGACGAAGCGGTAGGCCGGGCGTGGCCGGAACGCCCCGGCATAGGCATAGCCGAGCACGGCGCCGGCCTTTTCCGCAACAAGATAGGGAAAGCCGCCCGCCATCAGACTGTCGAAGCGCGCGCCCATCTCGGGGCGGCTTGGCGGTTCGAGTTCATAGCTCGCCGTGCCATTCGTAACCGCGTCAGCATAGATTTCCGTGATCCGGTCGAGATCGGCCGACGTCGCGGCCCGCAAGGTGATGCTGCTCATACTTTATGCAAGTCGTTCATCTACCTCATATCAAAGCAAAGGCCGGCACAAAAGAAAAGGGCGGCTGTTGGGCCGCCCTTTCCAAACTCGCTGGTCCAGTCAGACCATGATCCCGAAAAGTGGAAACCGGTTTTCGGAAAAGATCATGGTCAACAAAGAACGCCGTACTAGCGACGGTCGCCCATGAACTGCAGCAGGAACATGAACAGGTTGATGAAATCGAGATAGAGCCTCAATGCGCCCATGATCGCCTTGCGGCCGGCGACATCAGTCTCGTCACCCTCGAAATACATCTCCTTGATGTTCTGCGTGTCGTAGGCGGTGAGGCCCGCGAAGATCAGCACGCCGATCGCCGAAACGGCAAAGGAAAGCGCCGACGACTGCAGGAAGACGTTGATCACCATCGCGATGATCAGGCCGACCAGGCCCATGACCAGGAACGAACCGAACGCCGAGAGGTCGCGCTTGGTCGTGTAGCCGTAGAGCGACAGCCCGCCAAAGGCGGCGGCGGTGGCGAAGAAGGTCTGCGAGATACTGGCGGTGGTGTAGACCAGGAAGATCGACGAGAGAGACAGGCCGACGAGGCCGGCATAGACCCAGAACGTCGTCTGAGCGGCCGAAACGCTCATCGACTGGACGCGGAACGACAGGAACATCACCGCGGCCAGCGGGGCAAAGATCACCAGCCATTTCAACGGCGAACCAAAGATCGCGTAGCCGAACGAGGTCAGCATCTCGCCGCTTGGCAACGTCGCGACCGCCGAGGCGGGATCGCTGGTAGTGGCCAGCATGATTGTGCCGACCGCGGCAAGGCCGGTGATGAGGAGGCCAAGCCCCATCAGATTGTAGACCTTGATCATGTAGGCGCGCAGGCCCTGGTCGATGGCAGCATCGACGCCGGCGCCGGGCACGGCGCGCGTCGGATAATTGCGAACGGGATCAGCCATGGAAATCCTCATATTGCTTCTGCCCCGTCCGGTGTCAGGTCCTTTTGAACCCAGGCGCCGCTGGCGGGGCTCCAGCATGCCTGCGCCGAAATATGATGGTTCTTGGCGTAAAGGACAAGACCGTAACCAAGCGTAATGCTCCGTGAAGTGCCGGAGATGCGGTTTTATTGGCCTTCCCGCCCGGAACATTAACGAGATTTAATCAAAACCGGCTCTGGCTCACAGATTCCGCAGCACCGGCGCCGCCTTGTGGCCCAGCACCCGCCACGTGCCGGCAAGGCCGATGCCGACCGTGACCACCAGCGAAAAGCCGATGGTCGCCACCGCTACCTCGGGCATGAAGTGCGATGGCAGCGTCATGATGCGCGCGACGACGAACCACGCCGCCACACCGCCCGCCGCCAGCGCGAAGATCGCGGTGGCAAGGCCGATCAGCATGTATTC